>DATFOK010000116.1:0-13745 GCA_035265665.1 Solirubrobacterales bacterium
CGAGATTCCGGGCATCGTCTCGGAGCTGGTGGCCTCGGGCGAGCGCATCTACGAGGTGCGGCCCCTGGGGAGCACGCTCGAGGACGCCTATCTGGAGGTGGTGGGGGAGTCGGGCGAATGAGCGCCGCGCCGCCCAGCTCGCTCGGCGCGGTCTCGGCCGTGATGGGCTACGCGATCCGGGAGAGCGCTCGCCGCAGGGTCTTCACCGTCGTCCTGCTGCTCACGGTGGGTTTTCTTGCGCTCTACGCCCTCGGCGTCCACTTCGCGTTCCGGGACACCCAGGGCTTTGCCGGGCTCGACGTGATCGACACGAAGGCCTTCACCGGCGCGACGCTGCTCGGCCTGGCGATGTTCGCCACCCTGTTTCTGGGCGCCGTCGTGGCGGTCTTCCTCACGCTCGGCGTGGTGCGCGGGGATGCCGAGAGCGGGCTGCTGCAGCCGCTGGTGGTGCGCCCGCTGGGCAGGCGGACGATGCTGCTGGCGCGCTTCGCCGGGGCTGCGGCCTTCGCAGCCGGCTACGGCCTGGTCGTCTACCTGTGCGCGATGGTGATCACCGGGGCGATCGGCGGCTGGTGGCCGGACCACGTGCTCACGCCCGGCCTCGGCCTCGCGGCCGGCCTGGTGATCGTGGCTGCGGTCTCGCTCTTCGCATCGGTTTTCCTGAGCTCGACTGCACAGGGGATCGCGATCCTGATGGTCTTCGGCGCCGGCTTGACCGCCGGCCTGCTCGGCCAGATCGGCGACGCGATCGACTCGGACTCGCTCAGCGACGTCGCCAAGGTCGCCTCCTGGCTCCTTCCCTTCGAGGCGCTCTACCAGGGCGGCCTCCACGCGCTCACCTCGGAGACCACGGGGTTGACGGGTACGGCGATCAGTCTGGGACCCTTCGGCGGGCCCCAGGGCGCGGGGTTCGGACTGGTCTTGTGGGCGGCCGCCTATCTCGGCATCACGCTCGCGGCCGCGGGTCTCGCCTTCGCACGTCGGGATCTCTAGGAAGGGCCCGAGCGGCCCCGAGGGCCCGTGGTACTGTGGCCGCGTAATCAGGATCGCCCGTAAGGAGGCGCTTTTATGAGCAGGAGAGCAGGGATGCGCGCGACCTTTGCGGCGCTGGCGGTTGCCGGCGCGCTGCTGATTCCGGCCTCGCCGGCCATGGCCGGCGGCGCGCAGCTGGCGAGCTCCGGTGGCGGACCGGTGGCGACCAAGGCCGGCGCAATAGTCAACTTCCTCCCGGCCGGAAAGATCAGGGTCGCGAAGCGCTTCCAGCCTCTTGCAGTCTGCTCGGTCAACTGCACGGTGACCGGGACCGCGGTGATCAAGGGACTCGGCGGCAAGGCGACGATCACCGACACCGGTTCGTTCGTGGCCAACCAGCCCTTCGGCCTCCAGGTCAGAGTCAAGGGCGCCCTGCTCAGGTTGATGAAGCGCTTCCCAGGCAGGTTCCGGCTGAACGTGACCTACAGCGCTACCGACCCGGCGACCGGGGCGACCGACAGCGTCTCGCGGGGCTTCAGGTTCAAGCGCTAGAGCGGTACGGCCGATCACCATCGTGATGCCGTCGCGCACCGCCAGGGTGGGATTGGCGCTGATCTGCGCCGCTGGATTGCTGATGTCCGTGGCCGCGGGGAGCGCCGCGGCAAAGGTCCCGCGCGCCAAGGCGAGCATCGTCGGCGGCACTCCCGCGAGCATCTCGGAGTGGGGATTCATCACGGCAATCCTGACTCCTCACACGCTCTGCACCGGCTCGGTGATTTCGCCCACAAGGGTGCTCACCGCCGCGCACTGCCTATCCAGCCCTTCGACGATGACCGTAAGGACGGGCTCGAACCTCGCATTCGCCGGCGGCAGCGTGCACGCGGTCAGCTCGGCCGCGGTCAACTCGGGTTGGAATCATGGCTTCATCGGCGATCTCGCCGTCCTCACCCTGAGCAATCCCACCAGCGCCCCGCCGATCCAGCTGGGGAGCGCGACGGAGGACTCGGCGTATACCGGGCCGCGCGCCGCCCTCTCGGTGGCCGGGTTCGGCGCCCGGAATCCGTCACCGCGTCGCAAGCCGAAGATCGGCCTGCTGACCGAGGCCACGGTGTTCGTGCGCGGCTTCTGCCCGCTGCCCACCTCGCTGATGTGCGACGCCGGCAAGCGCTCGGGGCTGATCGCGATCGCCAAGGTGAAGCGGAAGCTCCGCAAGCGGCCGATCCAGAAGACCGTCTGCGCCGGCGACAGCGGCGGACCGATGGTGGCCGCGACCCCGGCCGGGTTGAGGCTCGTCGGCATCGCCGAGGCGACCGCGGCTCCGCCCAAGCGCTCGGCGTTCGGGTTCGTCTGGTGCGGGCTGAAGGGCTTCCCGGCGATCCACACGCGAGTCGCCTCGTGGCTCAGCTTCATCCAGGGTTCCTAGACTCGGCGCGTGGTCGACACCCACGCGCACCTCGCGCTCTGCGAGTCGGATGAGGATGAGCTGGTCGCGGCGGCCCGCGCGGCGGGCGTGCGGCGCATCCTCACCGTCGGCCTGGGCGAGGACACCAATCCTGAGGCGCTGCGGGCCGCCGAGCAGGACGAGGGTGTATTCGCCGCCGTCGGCCGACACCCGAACAGCGCGAATGGCTTCGATGGGACGGCAGCCGAGGCGATCGGGGAGCTCGCCGCGCGCCCTGAGGTGGTCGCGATAGGGGAGACCGGACTTGACTTCTATCGAGACCGGGCCGGGCCGGAGGACCAGCGGAGGGCGTTCTCGGCGCAGATCTCGATCGCCAGGGAGGCAGGCAAGCCCGTCGTGATCCACCTGCGCGACCGGGAGGGTTCCGAGGATGCCGTCGCGGAGGCGTTCGCGACCCTCGATCAGCAGGCTGATGGGTTGCCCGTGATCCTCCACTGCTTCTCCGCCGGCCCTTCCTGGGCCGAGCGGGCCGCCGAGCGCGGCTGGTACTGCTCGTTCGCGGGCAATCTCACCTATCCGACGGCCGAGCCGATTCGCGAGGCGGCGACCCTCGTTCCCGACGACCGCCTGCTCGTTGAGACCGACTCTCCTTTCCTCGCGCCCCAGCCCGTGCGCGGCAAGCCGAATCAGCCCGCGAACGTGGTCGCGACCGCCGAGCGGCTTGCCGAGGTCCGCGGTGTCACGTACGGTGAGCTGGAGCGAACCGTGGAGGCGAACGCCGCGAGAGTCTTCGGGTGGTGACCGGCTCCCGCCCGCCGGAGCGCTCGCCGCGCCGGCTCGGCCAGAACTTCCTCGCCGACCCCAACCTGCTCGACGCGATCGTGCGAGAGGCCGCGCTGGACCCGGCCGACGTGGTGCTGGAGGTCGGGGGTGGGGGCGGCGCCCTGACCGAACGACTGGCGCCGGACGTCGCCCGCCTGCACGTGGTCGAGGTCGACGAGCGGCTGCGGGAGGAGCTCGAGCCGCTGGCGCGGCAGGCCGGCAACGTCGACCTGGTGTGGGGGGACGCGCTGCGGGTCGATCTCGCGGATCTGGCCCCGCCGCCCACGAAGATGGTGGCCAACCTGCCCTACTCGATCGCCACCCCGCTGCTCATCCGGACGGTCTCCGAGCTGCCCAGCCTCGCGAGCTGGGTAGTGATGGTCCAGCGGGAGATCGCCGATCGGCTGCGGGCGCAACCGGGGAGTCGCGAGTACGGATCGGCGAGCGTGCAGGTGCAGCTTGCCTGCGAGGTCACCCTGCTGCGCAGCGTGGATCCCGCCGTCTTCGTGCCCCGCCCGCGGGTCGGATCGGCGCTGCTCGGGCTGCGGCGGAAAGGGCCGGCTCCCTCGAGGCCGCTCGCGAGGCTGGTTCGCAGCGCGTTCGCCCACCGGCGCAAGTCGCTGGCCCGCTCGCTGGAGCTCGCCCGGCCCGGGACGCTCAAGCCCGCGCAGCAGGCGCTGGCGCAGATCGGGCGGCCTCCCGGTGCGCGCGCCGAGTCGCTCTCACCAGGGGAATTCGAGCGTCTCGCCCAGGTGCTGGCGGAGCAGGGGGTCCAGCTGTGAACGGCGGGCTGCCGGGAACCGTGCGCGCGCCGGCCAAGCTCAACCTCTGCCTCTACGTGGGCCCGCGCCGAGAGGACGGGCTGCACGAGATCCGCTCGCTGTTCGAGCCGCTCGAGCTGGCGGATGAGCTGCGGATCAGCGTGGCGGATCAGGACGAGGTGATCTGCGAGGGGATCGATGGCCCGGACCTGACCGCGAGCGCGCTTGCCGCGCTTCGCGAGCACGGCTGGGACGGGCCGCCGCTGCGGATCGAGGTCACCAAGCGGGTGCCCGTGGCGGCCGGTCTCGGCGGAGGAAGCGCCGATGCGGCGGCCGTGCTGCGGCTGGCCCGCGGCGAGGTCGAGGGACTGCGCTCGATCGCGGCCAAGATCGGAGCCGACGTGCCCTCGCAGCTTCAACCCAGGCCGTGCCTGGTGGCGGGCGGGGGCGAGGTGATCGAGCCGGCACCGCCCCCGGCAGAGCACGCGGTGGTGCTGGTCCCGCAGCCCGAGGGGCTCGCGACGGCCGCGGTCTACGCCGAGGCCGACCGGCTCGGCTCGCCCCGCCGCGAGGCGGAGCTCGAGGCGATCCGACGCCAATTGCGCGACGCGGTCGATTCCGGCGGATCGCCGCTCGATTACCGCGAACACCTGGTCAACGACCTGCAGGCCGCCGCGATCTCCCTGCGGCCGGAGATCGAGGACGCGCTCCGTGCGCTGGAGGAGGACGGAGCCGGGCACGCGATGGTGACGGGCTCCGGACCCACCGTGGTTGGCCTGTATCCATCCATGGACGAGGCTTGGGCAGCAGCCGGCCGGCTGCGCGAGCGCTTCCCTGGCGTGCTTCCGACCGTCCCGCTGTCGCCGTGAGCTGGGTCAACCGGAAATGGGTCCGGGTCGCCCTGGTGGTCGCCGCGATCGTCGCATTCGTCTTCCTCTGGGATGAGTTCCAGAAGATCGACTTTGAAGAGCTGATCGCGGATCTCTCCCGGGGCCTCGGCGCCTGGACCTACCTGCTCGTGGGTGGGCTTGCGTTCCTCGAGACCGGGGCATTCGTCGGGCTCGTCGCGCCGGGTGAGTTCACCGTGATGCTGGGGGGCGCGGTCGCGTCGCAGGGCGACATCTCCCTGCCGCTGATTCTGGCGATCACCTGGATATCCGCCTTCCTGGGAGATTCGGTGAGCTTCCTACTCGGCGCAAGGCTGGGCCGCGAGTTCCTGGTCCGGCACGGCGAGCGCTTCCTCATCACCCCAGAGCGCCTACGGCGGGTTGAGGACTATTTCGACCGGCACGGCGGTAAGACGATCCTGATCGGGCGGTTCATCGGGTTGGTGCGTGCGCTCGCACCCTTCGTCGCCGGCACCAGCCACATGCGCTACAGCGCGTTCGCCCCGTACAGCATCCTGGGGACGGGCCTGTGGTCGACGGCCTTCATCCTGATCGGGTACTTCGCGGGCCGGAGCCTCGGCACCGTGACGGACATCGTCAGCCGTGGTCTCGTCGCCTTCGGCGTCATCGTCGGTGCGGTGATCGCAATCGTGGTGGCGTACCGGTTTCTGCACGAGCCGGAGAACCGGAGGCGGATCGTCGAGGAGATGGAGAAGCGGCGAGCGCTCCGGCCGCTCCTCCGCCTGGGGCGCCGGTTGCGGCCGCAGGCCGTCTTCCTTTGGCAGAGGCTCACGCCCGGGGGCCTGGGGCTGGAGTTCACCACGGTGCTTGCGGCGCTCTCGGTCGCTCTCTTCGTGCTGATCGCGTACTGGTCGGTCGTCGACGGTGATCCGGGACCCACGCCCGGGGACCAGACCGCGCTCGATGTCGCTCGCGACCTGCAGGCAGGCTGGCTCCCGGATGTCGCCAAGGGGATCACCGTGCTGGGGTCGGGAGCGGTGACCGTCCCGATTGCAGTCGTCGCCGCCATCGTCCTTGCGGTGCGGCGGCGGTGGGCGGAGCTCTGGGTCCTCGTCATCGGCTTCACCTTGATCCTCTTGCTCGTGCCGGAGATCAAGGATCAGACCGACAGGCCGCGCCCACCCGACCCGCTCACCTCAGCGGGCACCCCGGCCTTTCCCAGCGGCCACGCTGCCAATGCGGTCCTCTGGACCTGGCTCGCGATCACGTTCGCGTGGAGGGTGGTTCCCGGGATCACGCGGCGGAGCCTGGTGATCGCCGCGGGCATCGTGCTCACGGCCCTGATCGGGCTGAGCCGGGTCTATCTCCGGGTCCACTGGCTCAGCGACGTGTCGGCCGGGTGGGCGCTGGGCGTCTCGTGCTTCGCGGCGGTCGCGGCCGTAGTGCTTGCCCTTGGCCACATTCGCGACAATCCCCGGCGTGTCGCAGCCCCTGAGCCTGATCCTGGCGCCGGTCCTGGCGCTGGGAACTGAGTACTACCTGTTCGGCATCGCCGGGCTGCTCTCCGTGAGCGCTTTCGTCGCGCTGATCCTGGTGCCGGCGCTGAGCTCCTACGGGCGAGTCTGGGAGAAGCTGGTCGCCGGGTTCCTGTCCCTCTTCGTGCTCGCCGCGCTGGTGCTGATCGGCCTGGTGATCGGGGTGGTGATCTTCCTCAACTGGGACGACATCTCGAAGTGGTTCTAGGTCCGTAACCCGGACCTACCATGTCCGAATGACCGCCAACCCGAAACGGGTTGCGCCTGGCGCACCCTCGCATGATCGCTCCGAGCGTCGCGCGGATCCCGGCAGCCTCGAGGAGCTCTCGGCGGCGATCGAGTCCGGCGCGGGGATGCCGGCGGTGGCCCGCGCCGCCGCTCGCGCTCTGGACGCCAGCGTCGCGTTGATCGACCGCTCGAGCAACGTGCTCGCGGTCGCCACAGCCTCGCCGGATGAGGAGCGGAAGCTCCTCGCCGGCGGCGGGGGCGTGGAGACCGTTGCGCTGCGCGTCGCGGACGCCTCGGTCGGCGAGCTGCGCTGGAGGCCGCGAGGCGATGACGAACCGGACGCCCCCCTGCTGCGGATGGTGGGGACTCTGCTTGGGCTCGAGCTGGAGCGCTCCCGCTCGCCGGAGTGGGCCACCGAGGAGGCGGCGGGGGACTTCGTCCGCGCCCTGCTCGCCCGCAAGCTCACCGACCGTGCGGACATCGAGGCTCGGGCCGCGGAACTGGGAACGGACCTGTCCAGGGGAACCGGCGTACTGATTGCCCGGGCGGTGCCGCACGTCGCCCAGAGCGGCGAGTGGCGGGCCCGGGTGCTGGCGATCGCCCAGCGCGCGATCCGGGCGGTGAGCGCCGGCGGCCTGGCCGGCGAGGGCAATCAGGAGGGGGAGGGGGCGGAGGTCGTCGCGATCGTGCCGGTCGGGGACGACCAGCGGCTGACCCGCGCCGCGGACGGGCTCGCCGCCGAGCTGGAGGAGGGGCTGAGCGGGTTCTCGGTCCGCGTCTCGCGGAGCCGGCTGGCCGCCGACCCGGGCGATCTGTACCGCGCGGCCCAGGAGGCCCTGCTGGCGGCGAACGTCGGCGAAGCCGAGGGCAGGCGCGTGCTCGCCTTCGAGGACACCGGCGCCTACCGGCTGCTGCTCCCGGCGATGAGCGAGGACCCGGCGGAGCTGGAGCGCTTCTACTCCGAGACCGTGGAACCGCTGGTCGCCTACGACGAGCAGTACGAGACCGAGCTCGTTCCCACCGTCGAGACCTATCTGGACAACGACGGCAACGTCGCCGCCACGGCCCAGCAGCTCTACACCCACCGACACACGATCCGGTACCGGCTCGAGCGCGCCCGCGAGCTGTGCGGGCACGACGTGACTTCTACCGAGGGCCGCGAGAAGCTCGGGCTGGGCTTGAAGGCGATGCGCGTCCTCGGGATCGCCTCGCCGCGGGGCCCGGCGGACGAGCCCGGTGCCGAGGCGGGTCGGGTGCCACCGGCCGAGTCCGACTAAGGAAGAGCTAGCCCGTCTGTGCGGAGAGCATCTCGGTGAGCACGGCAGTGCGGTCGCGCTCGCCGGTCGAGCGGTCGTCGCTGATCACGTGGCTGACGGCGTTGATCAGCGCCAGGTGGGTGAAGGCCTGGGGGAAGTTGCCCCAATGGCGGCCGGAGCGCGGGTCGAGTTCCTCGGCGTAGAGGCCGAGCGGCCCGGCGAGCTGGAGAAGGCGCTCGCACATCTCGCGCGCCGCCTCCGCTTCCCCGATCTCCGAGAGGGCGGAGACGAGCCAGAAGGAGCAGATCGTGAAGGTGGCCTCCTCGCCGTGGAGGCCGTCGTCCGTCTCGTCCACGCGGTAGCGGAGCACCAGACCGTCCTCGGTGAGCCCCTCGTGGATCGTCTTGACGGTCTTGATGAGACGCTCGTCGTCGGGAGGGAGGAAGCGGACGAGCGGGACCAGGAGCGTCGAGGCGTCGAGGGCGTCGGTGTCGTAATGCTGGCGGAAGACGCCGCGATCCGAGACGCCGCGATCGAGGATGTCGGCGCGGATCTCCTCGGCGACCTTGGTCCATCTGATTAGCCGGTCCTCGTCGCCGATCCGCTCCGCCAGCCGGCAGCCGCGGTCGAGGGCGACCCAGCACATCAGCTTCGAGGAGACGTAGTGCTTCGGTTCCCCGCGCGCCTCCCAGATCCCCTGGTCGGGCTTCTTCCAGACCGAGATCGCGGACTCGACCTGACGGCAGAGTGCCTCCCAGAGCTCGTGCGGGAGGTGGTCTTGCACCTTGGCATGGATGTAGACAGAGTCGAGGAGGGCGCCGTAGACGTCGTTCTGGCGCTGGTTGAAGGCGGCGTTGCCGATGCGTACCGGCTTCGCCCCCTCGTAGCCGCTGAGTTGATCTAGGGTGGTTTCGGTCAGGTCCTGCTCGCCGCGGATCCCGTACATGATCTGCAGGCCCAGCTTGCCCGTGGCGACGTTCTCCTTGTAGACGTCGGTCAGCCAGCCCATGAAGTCCGTGGCCTCGTAGTCGAGGCCGAGGGTGTGGAGGGACCAGAGCGTGAAGGTGGCGTCGCGAATCCAGGTGTAGCGGTAGTCCCAGTTGCGCTCCCCGCCCGGGGTCTCGGGGAGGGAGGTGGTGAGGGCGGCGATCATCGCGCCGGTGGGCGAGTAGGTCAGGCCCTTCAGGGTGAGGGCGGAGCGCTGCAGGTAGTCGCGCCAGGGGTGGTCCGGGAACCTGCCGCCCTCGAGCCAGCGGCGCCAGAAGTCGATCGTGCGCTGGACGCGGCTCTGGCAGTTCTCGGCCGAGTCCGGTGGAATCGGGGCGGGGCCCCAGCTGAGGGCGCTGAAGCGGACCTCGCCCGCCTTCATCCGGTGGCGGGCCCGGGCATCGGTGCCGTCGACCCCTAGGCCGAGGTCGCCGGTCAGGATCAGATGCATGTCGCCGTGAGTGAGCTCGGCATCGGTCCCCGAGTCACCCCGCCGCTGCCAGTCGACCCTGGTGGAGCCGTAGTCGATGACCGGCTGGCAGATCATCTCGATGTCGACCTCCCCCTGGACGCACTCGATCAGGCGCACCAGGACGTGCTCGGCCTCGTCGTCCGGAGGCGGGCGGCGGTGGGGCTCGTAGTCGTTGTCCTGCCGCCAGTCGCCGAGGGTGAGGACGTCGCGGACGATGACCCAGCCGGAGCCGGTCATCCAGGTCGTTTCGAGGACGTTGGTGCCGGGCTCGTAGCGGCGGCTGACCGGCGCGCCCAGTCCCGGGGGCCCGAGCCGCCAGAACCCGCCGCCACGGTCGAGGAGCGAGCAGAACATGGCTGGGGAGTCGAACCGGGGAAGGCAGAGCCATTCGACCGATCCGTCCGGTGCGATCAGCGCGCCCGTGTGACAGTCCGAGATGAATCCGTAGGAGGAGATCCGCGGGAAGCGGGACTGGAGATCGGGCATGGGCGGGAGACTATTTGGCGGGGATGGCGGGCCCGCTAACGAGGTGCCGGCGCGCGTCGGGCTCCAGTCCCTCCTTCGCCCGGGCCGCCGACCAGTTGTGGTTCCAGCGGAAGATCGGACGCAGAATCGGGGTGAGGTAGCGGAGCTTGCCCTTGAAGTGTTGCCTGGTGGTCACGCCCTCGGCCGGCGCCTGATCTCCATCGACTTCGAGGTATACGGGCTTCCACCACTCGGGGTAGGTGCGGCGGACGTCGGCGGTACCCCTGCTTCGCCTCCCAGCCCCTACTGGATCAGCCGGCGCGTCAATCGGCGGCGAGAACCGCGCCGATCACACCTATCAAGGCGAGGATCACGCCGACGAGAGCGATCATGATCAGGCCTCCAAAGGGGAAGATGCGATCGTTGAGGTGCCGGATGTCGTCCCGGACCTCGCGCAGGTCGCGGTCGACGCGGTCAAACCCGGAGTCCATGCGAGCCTCCAGCCGTGCAAAGCCTTGCTCAACCCGCCGGGCGAGTTGGTCGATTCGCTGATCGGCGGCGGCTGCTCGCTCCATCCCTGCCAGATTAGTCCTCAGCCACCGAAGTTCGCCCCTGCGGACTCGAACCTCGAGCTCCGGGGGGAGGATTCGAACCCACCTCTTCCTGGACCAAAACCAGGCGTGCTAAGCCAGTTACACCACCCCGGAACGGGCTATCAGTCTAGGTCCAGGTTCGACCCCGGCCAGCGATCGACTGTGCTGCTTAAGGCCGCTGCTGGCGGCCAAACCGAGCACAGTCCCGAGGGGTGGTGCGATGATGCCGCGAGTGCAGATCGCCTACCTGCTCTACGACCGCTTCACAGCTCTCGACATCATCGGGCCGCACGACGTCTTCAACTCCGTCCCCGGAAACGAGTCGATCTTCGTCGCCGAGAAATCCGGGCCGGTCCGCAACGAGTCGGACACCCTCTCGCTCGTCGCCGACGCCTCGCTCGATGAGGTGACGAAACCGGACGTCCTCGTGATACCCGGCGGCTACGGGACGCGCGCCCTGCTCGATCACCAGCCGTTGCTCGACTGGATCCGAGATGTCGACGAGACCAGCACCTGGACCACGAGCGTCTGCACCGGCGCCCTCCTGCTCGCCGCCGCCGGTCTCCTCGACGGCGCGCCCGCCACGACCCACTGGCTCGCCCGCGAACTCCTCGCCGAGCTGGGGGCGAAGCCGGTCCCGGAGCGCGTGGTCCAGCACGGCAAGATCGTCACGGCGGCCGGCGTCTCCTCCGGCATCGACATGGCCCTCCGCCTCGTCCAGCAGATCAACGGCGACGAGGTCGCTCAGGCGGTCCAGCTCGGGATCGAGTACGACCCCGAGCCGCCGCTGGACGCCGGCTCGCCGGAGAAGGCTCCGCAGCCGATCGTCGAGCTGGTCACAGCCGCCTTCCGGGCCCAGGACCAGGACACCTCCCGGCAGGACAGCGGAAGCTGAACCCGGCGCAGAGGGCCGCCCGCACCGCCTGGCCGCACCGGATTACTCTTTCCGGGTGAACGCTCCCACGGCCCTGATCATGGCCGCCGGCCAGGGCACGCGCATGCGGTCGGCTGTGCCCAAGGTCCTGCACGAGATCTGCGGGCGCCCGATGGTCGCCTGGCCGGTGCTGGCCGCCAGGCAGGCCGGCGCCGAGCGAATCTGCGTGATCGTCTCGCCCGACCGCGATCTCTCGGCGGCCCTGCCGAACGGCACCGAGACGATCGTGCAGCCCGAGGCCGATGGCACCGGCGGCGCACTCCGCGCCGCGCTCGATGTGGTGCGTGCCTCGGACACCGTCCTGATCCTCTCCGGGGATCATCCCCTCGTCTCGGCCGAGATCATCGGCGAGCTGGCCGCGACGCACCGGGATGCCGGCGCGGCCGCGACCGTGATGACCACCGAGATGGACGACCCGGGTTCCTACGGCCGGATCGTGCGCGGGCCGGAGGGCGACATCGAACGGATCGTCGAAGCCAAGGCACCGGGCGACGCCACCCCCGAGCAGCTCGCCATCACGGAGGTCAACGCAGGGACCTACGCGTTCGCCGGTCCCGCCCTCGCCGACGCGCTCGAGCGGCTCCGCAACGACAACGCGCAGGGCGAGTACTACCTCGGCGACGTGCTTCCCGTCCTCCGCGAGTCCGGCCTGCGCATCGCCGGCTACCGCGCCCCGGATCCCGGCGTCAACCTCGGCATCAACGACCGCGCGGACCTCGCAAGGGTCGCCGACGAGACTCGCCGCCGGATCCTGGTCGGCCACATGCGGGCCGGCGTCACGATCGAGGACCCCGGCGCCACCTGGATCGATGCGGACGTCGAGATCGGTCCCGACACCACCATCCTGCCCGGGACGACGCTGCGGGGGCGCTCCACCATCGGGGCGAGCAGCACGATCGGTCCGATGGCGACCCTGGTGGACTCGCGCGTCGGCGAGCGGGTCCTCGTGGTCCACTCCTACCTCTTCGCCTGTGAGGTGGCGAACGACGCCACCGTCGGCCCCTTCGCGTACCTCCGTCCGGACGCCCGGATCGGCGAGGGCGCCAAAGCCGGCACCTTCGTAGAGATCAAGAACTCCGAGATCGGCGCGGGGGCCAAGGTCCCTCACCTCTCCTACATCGGAGACGCCGAGGTTGGGGAGGGCAGCAACCTCGGCGCCTCCACAGTCACAGCCAATTACGACGGCCGGAACAAAAACCGCACCAAGATCGGGAAGAACGTCCACACCGGGGTTGACACGACCTTCGTCGCCCCCGTAGAAGTCGGGGACGACGCATACACTGGGGCCGGTTCGGTGATCACCGACGACGTTCCGCCCGGGGCATTGGGCATCTCGAGGGCGGAGCAGAAGAACGTCGAGGGCTACGCGGGCAAGAAGGCCAAGGAATCGAACGAGGACGAGGACTCTTGAGCACGATCGAGCAGACCCAGCCGGTCACGGAGATCGTTCAGGACTACCGCAAGCGCCTGATGGTCTTTGGTGGGCGCGCCTCCGGCGAGCTCGCCGCCCACATTGCCCGCCACCTCAACGTCGATCTCGGCGACGTCACCCTGAAGACCTTCTCCAACGGCGAGGTCTACTGCCGCTACGAGGAATCGATCCGCGGCGCGGACGTCTTCATCGTCCAGTCCACTGCCGCGAACGAGACCGAGGGGATGACCCCCAACGACGCCCTGATCGAGCTGCTCGCGATGATCGACGCGGCCCAGGGCGCCTCGGCTCACCGGATCATCGCCGTGATGCCCTGGTACGGCTACGCCCGCCAGGACAAGAAGTCGGCCCCGCGCGAGCCGATCTCCGCCCGGATCGTCGCCAAGTGCCTGGAGAGCGTCGGCGTCGACCGCGTCCTCACCATGGACCTGCACGCCGGCCAGGTGCAGGGCTTCTTCAATGTGCCGCTCGACCACATGACCGCGATGCCGATGCTCACCCAGTGGATCGCGGACCAGCGGTTCGACGAGGAGCCGGTGATCGTCTCGCCCGACGCCGGCCGAGTGAAGACAGCGCGAAACTTCGCCCGCAAGATCGGCACCACCTGGGCGGTGATGGAGAAGGAGCGCCCGGCGCAGCAGGTCGCCGAGATCGGCTACGTCGTCGGCGAGGTGAAGGGCAGGAGCGCGATCCTGGTGGACGACATGATCGACACCGCCGGAACGCTCACCGCGGCCGCGCGGACCGTGCTCGACGAGGGCGCCGCGCGGGTGATCGCGGTCGCCACCCACGGCGTCTTCTCCGGTCCCGCCCACGAGCGGCTCGCCCAGGAGAACTCCGGCCTGGAGCGGATCGTCGTCACCGACACGATCCCGCAGCGGCCGGGGGCGCCGGACAACATCACCGTGATCTCGGCCGCTCAGACGCTGGCCGACTCGATCCGCCGGATCTTCACCGACGACTCGGTCTCCGAGATCTTCGCCGGCGAGAATCAGCTGTTCTAGGGATAGCCGCATTCCAGAGCGGTTTGCGGCCGGT
>DATFOK010000117.1:0-6348 GCA_035265665.1 Solirubrobacterales bacterium
CGGCGCGAGCTGGATGTCGACCACTCCGCCGAGGAGGGCCTCGATGCGGCGGCGAAGCTCGTCGAGGAGGTCCTCAAGGAGGCGAAGGTCGACCGGAAGGGAGTGCTCGGCGTCGGGATGGGGCTGCCCGGGCCGATCAATCGCGCCACCGGCCAGGTCGGCTCGTCCTCGATCCTCCCCGGCTGGGTCGGTGTGGATGCGGCTGCGGAGATGGGGCGTCGCCTCCGCCTCCCGGTTCACGTCGAGAACGACGCCAACCTCGGAGCCCTCGCCGAGTACGTCTGGGGCTCCGGGAAGGGCCACTCCGATGTCATCTACATCAAGCTCTCCTCGGGCGTCGGTGCGGGTCTGCTCCTCGACGGGCGGCTCCACGAGGGCGCGGGCGGCACCGCGGGGGAGATCGGCCACACCCCCACGCAGCAGGGAACGGCGATCTGCCGTTGCGGAAGCCGCGGCTGCCTGGAGACGGTCGCGTCCGCTCGGGCCATCGCCGAGCAGCTCGGCGCGAGCCGCGGGGAACCGGTCTCGACGCAGGAGCTGCTCAGGCTGACCTCGGCCGGGGACCCGGCCGCCGCCCGGCTGATCGCCGAGGCCGGCCGCGAGATCGGCGTTGCCCTCGCCTGGCTGTGCAATTTGATCAACCCCGACCGCGTGATCATCGGCGGTGACCTGAGCGCGGCCGGAGAGCTGATCACCGAGCCGGTCTTCGAATCGATCCGCCGGTACGCGATCACCAGCGCGGCGGAGCAGGTCGGCGTGGTCGCCGGCGTGCTCGGAGACCGCGCCGAGCTCCTCGGCGCGCTGGCCCTGGTCCTGCATGCCGGCGATGGGCTGGTGACTTCCTCCCGTGCGCCCCAGCAGGTGGCGGCGTGAGAGCGAGATTTCAAAATCCACAGAGAGAGGAACGGAAGTGATAGAGAGGACCCGATCGGAGGAGGTACGTGATGTCTAGATCCAAGAGCTGGGCTCGCGGGGCCGTGTTGTCGATAGCGGCGCTCGTGATCGGGCTCAGCCTGGCCGCCTGTGGTGGAGATGACGACGATGGTGGCGGAGGGGGGCCGAAGGTGGCCCTGCTTCTGCCCGAGTCGAAGACGACCAGGTACGAGGCCCACGATCATCCGGAGTTCGAGGAGGCCGTGAAGGCCGAGTGCCCGGACTGTGAGCTGATCTACAGCAACGCCAATCAGGACGCGGCTCAGCAGCAGAGCCAGATGGAGGCAGCGCTGACCGACGGGGCCAACGTGGTCGTTCTCGATCCGGTGGACTCGGCATCGGCCGCCTCGATGGTGCAGCTGGCGAAGCAGCAGGACGTGCCCGTAGTCAGCTATGACCGTCTGATCCTGGACACGCCGGACGTGGACGCGTACGTCTCGTTCGACAATGTCCGGGTCGGCACGCTGCAGGGCGAGGCCCTGTCGAAGAAGCTGGCCGCCGACGGCAACCCGACCGGGCCGATCGTCCGGATCAACGGCGCTCCCACGGACAACAACGCCAAGCTGTTCGGTCAGGGCGCCGGGGATGCGTTCAGCCAGGCCGGTGTCCAGGTCGCCAAGGAGTACGACACGCCCGACTGGAGCCCGGATGAGGCCCAGACCGAGATGGACCAGGCGATCACCGCCCTCGGCAAGGATGGGTTCAACGGCGTCTACGCGATGAATGACGGCACTGCCGGCGGCGCGATTGCCGCCATGCAGGCCGCGGGCATCGATCCGTCGACGATCCCGACCACCGGTCAGGACGCCGAGCTCGAGGCGGTCCAGAGGATCCTCGGTGGCACTCAGTACGTGACCGTGTACAAGGCGACCAAGCCGGAGGCCACGACCGCCGCTCAGATCGCCGTGGCGCTGGCGCGGGGCGAGGAGATCCCGGCCAATCTGATCACCACCAACACCAACAACGGTGCGACGGACGTTCCGTCCGCCCTGTTGACCCCGGTGGCGGTCACGAAGGAGAACATCGCGACCGCGGAGTTCGGCGGTCAGCCGCTGATCGCCCCCGACGGTTACTGGACGGCGGACGAGGTCTGCACCGCCCAGTACCAGCAGGCCTGTCAGGAAGCGGGCATCAGCTAGACGCGGTGGAGTAGAAGAATGAATCCCCAAATGGCGCGAGGAGACGCGGAGTCGGGCGGTAACGGCAACGGCCGTGGCTCGGCCGAGCATCTCCTCGCGCTGCGGGGGTTCTCAAAGAGCTTCGGGCCCGTCCGGGCCCTCCACGAGGTCGATTTCGAGGTTGACGCCGGTGAGATCGTGGCCCTGGTGGGCGACAACGGCGCCGGCAAGAGCACGCTGATCAAGGCGATTGACGGCGTCCAACCCCCGGACAGCGGCGAGGCCTATTTCGAGGGCGAGCCGGTCCGCATCAGCAGTCCCCAGTCCGCGGAGCGCCTCGGCATCGCCACCGTCTTCCAGGACCTGGCGCTCTGCGACAACCTCGACGTCGTCGCGAACCTCTTCCTCGGCAAGGAGGAGGTGGACGGCGTGCCGGTCCACGTGCTCGACGAGGTCGAGATGGAGCAGCGCGCCAACCAGCTTCTCGAGGACCTCTCGGTGACGACCCTGGGCAGCGTTCGCACCGAGGTCGGAATGCTCTCCGGGGGACAGCGGCAGTCGGTCGCGATCGCCCGCACCCTGATCGGCGAACCCAAGGTGGTCCTCTTCGATGAGCCGACCGCGGCTCTTGGTGTGGCCCAGACCGCTCAGGTGCTCGCCCTGGTGAAGAGGCTGGCCGAGGAGAAGCTCGGCATCGTGATGATCAGCCACAACCTGGAGGACGTCTTCCAGGTCGCCGATCGGATCATCGTCCTGCGCCTCGGCGAGCGGGTGGCGACCTTCGACCGCGAGCAGACGACACCCGAGCAGGTCGTGGGTGCGATCACCGGGGCGGACACCGCAGAGATGCGACGTCTCGAGGAGCAGAGCGGGGAGACCGGAGAGTGAGGAGGTGACCCCGTGGAAGGAGGTGTAGCCGCTCAGCTCAAGGTGTTCGGGAGGGAGGCCCGCAGCGGGATCCTCGGGCGAGTCTTGCGCGGTGAGCTCGGCGTGCTGCAGGTCTTCATCGCCCTCGCCCTGATCTGGACGATCTTCCAGCTCGCCAACGACCGCTTCCTCACCTCGGTCAACCTCACGAACCTCATGCTCCAGGTCACCGCGGTGGGCATCATCTCGATCGGCGTCGTGCTCGTCCTGCTGCTCGGCGAGATCGACCTCTCCGTTGGGGCGGTGAGCGGCTTGGCGGCCGGCGTGATGGCCGTGCTCACCGTGCAGCACGGATGGTCACCGGAGCTCGCCATCGTCGCCGGGTTGCTGACTGGGACGGCCATCGGGTTGTTCAACGGATTCATGGTGACCTTCTTCCGGATTCCCTCCTTTGTGGTAACCCTCGCCGGGTTGCTGGCCTGGCAGGGCGCGTTACTCCAGGTGCTCGGCGAGACCGGCACGGTCAACCTTCCCCCGAGCTCGATCACGGACCTGACCAGCACCTTCTACGGCGCCGGGGTCGGCTGGACGCTCGCCGTGCTGGTCACGGCGGGCACGCTGGGACTCCAGCTGCAGGGAAGGCGCCGGCGGCAGAAGGCGGGCCTGGAAACAGCTCCCCTCGCCGGGATCATCCTGCGAACGGTGGTGATCGGAGCCGCGGTCTTCATCGGCGTGGCGATCCTGCTCTCGGATCGAGGCGTGCCGCTGGCAGTGATCATCCTGCTCGCCCTCACGGCGGCGTTCGCCTTCATGACGGATAGAACCCGATTCGGCAGGCACATTTACGCGGTCGGCGGCAACGCCGAGGCGGCGCGGCGCGCCGGGATTCCGATCACGCGCGTCCGCATCACGGTCTTCGCCATCGCCTCGACTATGGCGGCGGCAGGCGGGATCATGGCCGCGTCGCGGCTGATCGCCGTCAACCAGTCATCCGGTTCGGGCGACCTGCTGCTCCTTGCCATCGCCGGCCCCGTGATCGCGGGCACCAGCCTGTTCGGCGGCCGCGGCACAGTCTGGTCCGCCCTGCTCGGCGCACTGGTGATCGGCTCGATCTCCAACGGCATGGACCTGCTCGGGCTCGAGTCGTCGGTGAAGTTCATGATCACCGGCGGCGTCCTGCTCGCCGCGGTGACGCTCGACGCGCTGGCCCGGCGCCAGCGGTCGCAGGTGCAGGTGACCTAGGTTCTTCGCCGCAGCCCGCCGCGCCGATCTGAACCTAGAGTTGTTCTCATCAGCGAGATGTGGCGCGCTGCGCTCATCATCGCCAGCCTTGCCAACATCGCGCTGGTGGCCGCCAGCTCCCGCGGCTCCGCCCAGGCGCAGACGGCCGGCGTGAGCGGCGCCGAGCCGTCCACCACCGGCCCCGCCCTGGTCGGCGTGAGGACGCCGCCTCTGCCCGCGGTGGAGGCGCACGACCGGCGACATCGGGCACTGGACCGTGCCCGCACGCGGCTCGCGGCGGTCGCCGAGCGCAACGGGCTCGCGGCCGAGGCGCGGTCGGTTCCGGGCGGGTTCCTCGCAGTGGAGCTCGGCGGGCGCTCGCTCGATCGGTTGCGGGCCGAGTTGGCCGACGATCCGCTCGTCACCGCCGTGCATCCCGAGTACCGCGCCGAGCTCCGCTACGCGCCCAACGATCCCGGGCTCTACGCGCGCGACCCGAAGGCACCGAACGCGGACTTCGCTCAGTGGAATGTGCTCCTCACCTGGGCCGAAACGGCGTGGGGTCTGGCCCGCGGAAGTGGGGGAGAGGCGGCGGTGATCGACAGCGGCATCAACAGCGGGCACCCGGACCTCGCCGGGCGCATTTCGGGAGCCATCAACATGTGCACCGAGCCGCCCGCGCTGGAGGGTTGCGAAGGCACCGGGACCGGGGACGAGGCCGGGCACGGTACTCACGTCGCCGGCCTGGCCTGCGCCGCCACGGACAACGGCTACGGCCTCGCCTCGCTCGGCTTCGGCTGCTCGATCTACGCGCTGAAGAGCGACCTGACCTACACGTCGATCATCAACTCGATCTACGCGGCGGTCGCCCACGGGGCGGACGCCGTCAACATGAGCTTCGGAGGGGGCGGAGCGAGCAGCGAGCTCGACGCCGCCCTCGACTACGCCTGGGCGAACGGCGCGGTGCCCGTCGCAGCTGGGGA
Organism: Solirubrobacterales bacterium; assembly: GCA_035265665.1. GTDB lineage: Bacteria > Actinomycetota > Thermoleophilia > Solirubrobacterales > 70-9 > DASUPK01. The sequence continues at coordinate 5,123 of DATFOK010000117.1, forward strand.
CAACAGCCCGACTCCACCGCCGTCCAGCAACTATCCCGCCGAGTACGTGCAGCCCGAGGGAAGCGGCCCCGACGTCGACAGCGGCCAGGGCCTGGTCGTCACCTCGGCCAGCCATTCGGGCGCGCGCTCCAGCTTCGCCCAGAGGACGAGCGGCATCTCGGTCGCGGCGTATGGCTCGGCCACCGACGCCATGAGCGGAGGCCAGCAGGGCATCATCTCCACCTGGCCGGGACCCCCCGCCGAGCTGGATTCCGAAGGCGTGCGGACCACGGTCAACGGGGACAACCGATTCGCCTACCTCGTCGGCACCAGCATGGCCACGCCGCAGGTCGCTGGATTGGTGGCGCTGATGCGTTCCGCCAGGCCGAGCATCCCGGCACCGGGGCTCGTCAGGCTGATCAAGCTGACCGCCAGCGGATGCGGCCGCTACGGCAGCGGCGGGCTCGGCTGGGGAATCATCCGCAGCGACCTCGCGCTCGCCGCCGCCGCGCAGAAGGACATCCTCGCCCCCAACTCACGCGTTCGGAGAGCCAAGCGCGGCCGCGGACGGGTCGCCGTGTTGCGGCTGAAGCGCTTCGACCATCGAGGCGAGGCGCCGTGCACCACGGAGATCCCGGCCTCCGGGGTGAAGTCGGTCGCCGTCTTCACCTCGGCGAATGGCGGGCGGTTTCACCGGATCGCGAAGACCCGCAAGGGCAAGATGCGGTTTCGGGCCAAGCCGAGGCGGTACCGCTTCTTCTCCGTTGCCGTGGACAAGGCCGGCAACCGGGAGGCCCCGCCCGGGCAGCCGGACGCGAAGATCCGCCTTCGCCACTAGGAAGGCGAGCTACCTGGGCAGGTCGGCGCCGGTGGCGAGGTCCTGCTGGGTGGCCTCGATCGCCTCGGCGGCGCCGAGCAGGTCGGCGAGCGACTCCGAGAGGCCGGTCGCGATCGTGTCGATGTCGTCCATCGCGTCGTAGTCGCCGAGCAGCCCGAAGTCCATGCCGCCGTTGTAGCTCATGATCGCGATCGCCAGGGCGTGGTGCTCGGGCAGGAAGGCGACCGGGAAAACGTCCTGCAGCTCGCGGCCGAGCACGTAGAGCGGTATCTGCGGTCCGGGAACGTTGGTGACGATCAGGTTGAAGAGACGGGTGGAGAAGTTGAGCCGAGAGGCCTGGGCGAGCAGGGTGGGGGGCGCGAAGTCGTTGAAGCGCGAGATCACCTCGGCGCCGAGCGCCTGCTTGGAT
>DATFOK010000118.1:0-7166 GCA_035265665.1 Solirubrobacterales bacterium
GTCGCGACCGGGCCAGGCCGGGCGGCGTCGGATACGCGGCGCTCGTCACCGGGACGGGCCACACCGTGGCGGCGATCGCTGTCGTCAATGCGGCCGGGGACGTGATCGACGAGGACGGCTCGGTTCTCGCGGGCCCGCGCGAGGAGGAGGGCGAGGCCCTGCGCGGCGCGGAGCTGATCGCGGCGATGGAGGAGCCGCCGCAGTTCCGGGTCCCGGAGGGGAACTCGACCCCGGTCTGCGTCTGCACGGATGCGGCGCTCGACAAGCGGGGTTGCTCGATGGTGGCGCGGGCCGCGACCGCGGGGCTGGGGCGGGCGGTCGATCCGGTCTTCACGCCCGTGGACGGCGACGTCGTCTTCAGCCTCGCCTCGGGGCGGGACGAACCGGATCAGTTCGCGCCCTTCCAGATCGGGGCGGCGGCTGCGACCGTGACCGCGGCGGCGATCAGGGATGCCGTCCGGCAGGGCCCTGGGATCTAGCCGGCCACGCCGTCGTCCTGGAGGACGAACAGCTCGACCGAGAGGTCGGGGTCCTGATGATTGGCGCTCATGAACGCCGAGACCCGTCGCTCGGTCAATCGTTCGATCACGTCGACGAAGCGTGCCTCCATGGTGTCCTGCCATTCCTGTCTTGCCCGGCGGACCTCGTGCCATCTGCCGGCTTCGAAGAGCGTCTGCTCGGCGGCCGTGTAGCCCTCACCGAGAACGACGATCACCAGGTTCGGCTCGAGATAGGTGCGGCAGCGAACGGGGCCCTTGCCGTGGTGGGCCTTGAATAGGCCGACGATCTCGTTGGCGATCTGAGAGCGCAGCGGGCCCTCACCTGGTTCGTGCGGCTCACGCATGTCCACATCGTCCTCGGGATGCAGCTCAGGGTTCCCTTCCATCCGCCTCAGATTCTCACGTTGTCGCCCGCAGCACCAGGCCCCCGCACGCCGTCTATCCGACCGCAGTCCGTCCGGACGCTGCGGCAACGTGGGCTGGTCATGCCGGGAAGCCTGAAGACGGAGGCCGTGGTGCTGCGCAGCATCCGCTACGGCGAGGCCGATCGGGTCGTACACCTCTACTCGTCGACGCGGGGGCGGATCGGCGCGATCGCGAAGGGGTCGCGGCGGCCGAAGTCCAGGTTCGGTGGCCGGCTGGAGCCGTTCTTCCGGCTCGACCTGGTCCTCTACGAGGGGCGGGGCGATCTGCTCACCGTCACCGGCGCCTCGACGGTCGACGGGCACGCGCGGCTGCGCTCATCAGGTCCGGCCCTGGGGGCGGCGGGAAGGGCCTGCGATTCGGTGCTGCGGCTACTCGACTCGGGGGAGCCGAACGAGGCCGCCTACAACCTTCTCTGCAACTACCTGGGGCTGCTGGACGCCGATGCGGAGTCGGCCAGCGCGCCGGGGGCGGCGCTCGCCTTCCGGCTCAAGCTGGCGCTGGCCGCCGGCTTCTCACCGGAGCTGGCGAGCTGCGCCGCCTGCGGAGAGGCCGAGCACATCGCGGCCTTCTCCGGGGCGGCCGGCGGCGTGGTCTGCGCGAGCTGCGAGGGGGGAGGCTTTCCACTCAGCGAGGAGGCGCACCGGTTCATGGTCGCTGCGTTGGCTCGGCCGCTGGCGGAGGCGCCGGCCGCGGGCCGCGGGGCTGCCGCTCAGGCCGACCGGGCGATCACCGAGACGCTCGAGCACCACGCGCACGTGCGGCTGCGGGCAGCGGCGTAGGGCCACCAGGCCGCGTCGCGGCGCGCTAGGTCGGCGGCCGGTAGATCCGCTCGGTGACCCGCAGCTTGATCGGCTTGGGGGCGACCGTCGCGCGCATCAGCCAGGGGAAGAGGCGGCCGGGGATCACCGAGCGCTTGCCGCGGTCGTAGGCGCTGAGCGAATCGGCGACGCACTGCTCGGCGTCGATCATGCCGGGCATGGTCCGGGTGCTCTCGTCGTAGCCGGCGACCGACTGCCACTCGGTCTTCACTGGGCCGGGGTTGACGACCAGTGCCCGGACGCCGGTGCCGCGCAACTCCATCGAGATGGCCTCCATGAAGGAGATCGCGAACGCCTTGCTGGCCCCGTAGGTGGTCTCGTAGGGAAGGGGCTGCAAGCCGGCGGTGCTGGCCACCGTGATCACCCCTCCCCGGCCGCGCTCGATCATCCCGGGCAGGAAGGCGTGGGTGAGGATGACGACGGCCTCGCTGTTCAGGCGAACCATCTCGGCCTCTCGGTCGGGATCGAGATCCGTGAAGCGGCCGCGGAGGCCGAAGCCGGCGTTGTTGACCAGTAGATCCACCTCGATGCCGAGCTTCTCGACCTCGCCGGGGAGCTCGGCGGCATCCTTGGCGAGGTCGCACTCGACCACCTGGGCGGCGGTCGGGACCTGCTCGGCCAGCTGCTCGAGGCGGTCCCTGCGGCGGGCGACCAGGATCAGGTCGTAGCCGCGGCCGGCCAGCTGGCGGGCGAACTCCTCCCCGATGCCCGCGGACGCGCCGGTGATCAGTGCCGTCTCTGCCATGGATCGGAGCCTATTCGGATACGTGGGGTCGCGATTTCGGCTGACGCGCCGTCCGGAGTGAGAACATCGGGTTGATGGAGGCTCGTACCGCGACCGTTGAAGACCGCACCCGGTCCTGGGAGTCCGAGTACCTCTGGGAGCTTGCGACGCCCTCCTATCCGGCGCTGCGAAGAGAGCCGGAGGCGGACAGCCCGGTGAGGACACCGTTCCAGCGGGACCGCGACCGGATCGTGCACTCCAAGGCGTTCCGCCGCCTCAAGCACAAGACGCAGGTGTTCGTGGCGCCGGAGGGGGACCACTATCGGACGCGGCTCACGCACACGCTCGAGGCCTGCTTCATTTCGCGCACCGTCGCTCGGGCGCTGGGGCTGAACGAGGATCTGACCGAGGCGATCGGGTTGGGGCACGACCTCGGGCACCCGCCCTTCGGCCACATCGGGGAGGAGGTGCTCGACGAGGCGCTTCAGGAGCATGGGATGCGTTTCCGCCACAACGAGCACTCGCTGCGGGTGGTCGATGTGCTGGCGCGCGAGGGGCGGGGGCTCAACCTGACCGAGCAGGTGCGGGATGGGATCCTCAGCCACACCGGGCCGGGGAAGCCGGCGACGCTGGAGGGGCGCGTGGTGCGGATCGTGGACCGGGTCGCGTACATCAATCACGACATCGACGATGCGGTGCGGGCTGGGATCCTGGCGGAGGGGGACCTGCCGGCGGAGGAGATCGGGCTGCTGGGGGAGACCGGGGCGGCGCGGATCGATCTGCTGGTACGGGACATGGTGGATCGGTCGCGGGCCGCGGGGAACATCGCGCAGAGCGAGGAGATCGGCGGGGCGATGCTGCGGCTGCGGAAGTTCATGTTCGATCGGGTGTACCTGGGGCAGGAGGCTCGGGCCGAGCAGGAGCGGGCGCGGGTGGCTCTGCGGACGCTGTTCGGCCACTACGTCGACCATCTGGACGAGGTGCCGGCGACGGATCCCGGGGCCGGGCCGGTCCAGCGGGTGACCGACTATCTGGCCGGAATGACCGACCGTTTCTGCCTGGCGACGTACGAGCAGCTCGTCGGCTCCAAATAGATTGGTCTGATGGCGAAGTTCACGCCGGACAGCAAGGACCGGGTCAAAGACGCGGCGGACGTCGTCGAGATCGTCTCGGCGTACACCGACCTGCAGCAGCGGGGGCAGGACTACTGGGGCAACTGCCCGTTCCACGATGAGCGGACGCCGTCCTTCAAGGTCAATCCGCGGGACAAGCTCTATTACTGCTTCGGCTGCGAGGCGAGCGGGGACGTCTTTCGGTTCGTCGAGGAGAAGGAGGGGCTGACCTTCCCGGAGGCCGTCGAGTCGCTGGCCGAGCGGTACGGGGTGGAGCTGGAGCGGGAGAGCGAGGACCCGCGCGCGGAGGAGAAGCGGCGGCGGCGGGCGCGGCTCTGGGAGTTGCTGGAGCGGACGGCGAAGTTCTACGAGCGGTATCTGTGGGAATCGCCGAAGGCGGAGAGGGCGAGGAAGTACGTGACCGAGCGGGGGCTGGGTGAGGAGGTGCTGCGGCGGTTCGGCGTGGGGATGGCGCCGAGCCCGTGGGATCAGGTGCTGACCGGGAGCCAGCGCGCCGGGTTCAAGGTGGAGGAGCTGCTCGCCGCGGGTCTGGCGCAGAGGGGCCGGCAGGGAGGCCACTACGACCGCTTCCGGAACAGGATCACGTTCCCGATCCGCGACCAGCGGGGCCGGGTGCTCGGGTTCGGGGCGCGGGCGCTGAGCCCGGACGCGCAGCCGAAGTACCTGAACTCGCCGGAGGGGGAGCTCTATCGGAAGAGCCACACGCTGTACGGGATCGATCGGGCGCGGGGCCCGATCGCGAAGACGCGGCGGGCCATCGTGGTCGAGGGCTATACGGACGTGCTGGCGCTGCACCAGGCCGGGGTGGAGGAGGCCGTGGCGATCATGGGGACGGCGATCACGCCCGAGCAGGTCTCGATGCTCGCCGGGCTGACCGATGCGGTGGTGCTCGCGCTGGATGCCGACCGGGCGGGGGCCGACGCGATGATCCGCGCCCAGAAGGTGGCCGGCGGGCGTGGGCTGGAGCTCCGGGTCGCGGCGATGCCGGAGGGGGAGGACCCCGCGGACATGCTTCAGGACGGCTCGGCCGATCGGTTCATGGGGCTGGTGGATGGGGCGATCGACCTGCCGACGTTCAGGGTGGACGTGGCGCTCGGCCGTGGCGAGCTGGGGAGCCTGGCGGGGCGGGAGCGGGTGCTGGACGAGGTCGGGCCGGTGTTGAAGGCGATGGGGGAGACCGCGCTGGGCTTCGACGAGCTGGTGCGGAAGGTGGCCGACCGGCTGGATACGGATCCGAGCCTGGTGCTGGCCCGGGTCCGCTCGGCGCCGGACCAGCCGTCCGGGCGGGCATCCGGTGGGGGGCCGGACGGTGAAGGCAACGGGCGGGGGCCTCGTCCCGTCGCGGCCACGCTGACCCCGCGCGAAACCAGGGAGCGGGCGCTGCTGGCGATGTGCATCGCGGAGCCGGCGGTGGGGCGGAGGTTTATCGAGCAGCTCGACGACCAGCACCTCTCTTCCACTGGACAGCCGGCGCTGCGCTGGCTGCGGGAGCATCTGGACAAGCCGATGACGGGGCTGCCGCGGGATGATGCGAGACTCACGTCGCTGATCACCGAGCTGGTCATGCGGGCGGAGAGCGAGCCGGCCTCGGAGGCGGCGATGCAGCTCAACTTCGACCTGCTCGAGCAGCAGCGGCTGGAGGACGGGATCTCGGCCGCGCAGAAGGCGGGGGACTATGAGGTGAGCACGCGCCTCTCCCACGAGCGGGCCGCGCTGACGGACCGGATCGCGCACGCGGGCATCGTCACCTAGCCGGTATCACACTCCCGGCGCACTCCCGCGCGCCTCCGCCAAATTTCCCCTGCATTTCGCCACATTTTCAGGCCCTATCCGTCCGGTCGGCGCCGGAAAATGCCTGCAAATGACGAAAGAATTCCTAGAGGAGTGCCTTGCCGAGGGCCTGTCGGTCGAACAGATCGCCGAGCGGGTCCACCGGCATCCCGCCACCGTCACATACCACCTGAAGAAGCACGGCCTCAAGCCCCTCGGACACGACAAGCATGCACCGAACGGGAAGGTCGACCCCGATCGACTCCGCGAGCTGATCGAAAACGGCGCGACGATCCGTGAAGCTGCGGCCGAGCTGGAGGTCGGATACTCGACGATTCGTTACTGGCTCAAGCGCTTGGACCTTGAGACTGCGACGTTACGGCGCCGCCGCGAGGAGAAGCAGGCACGAGCCAATTTCGTCCTCGGCGTCAGCCGGGTCTGTCCGAAGCACGGCAAGACACTTTTTGTAGCTCGTCCTGACGGTGGCTATCGGTGTGGGAAATGCAGAATCGCCGCGGTGAGCGATTGGAGGCGGCGAGTCAAGCAACGACTCGTCGAGCGGGCCGGTGGCGCGTGCGAGCTATGCGGCTATGACCGCCACTATGGAGCGCTGCAGTTCCATCACCTTGACCCGGAGCTGAAGGAGTTTGAAATCAGCAGAAACGGAACGACGCGATCCTGGGCAGAGCTCTGTGCCGAGGCAGGCAAGTGCGCGCTGTTGTGCGCGAATTGCCATGCGGAGGTCGAGGCGGGAGTGGTTGAGCTGCCTCCGCGAGAGGTGCCGCTAAGGTTGCGGGCGACCTAGCATTCATAGGTAGCTCACGCGGATTAACACGATCCGGGGTAGCTCAATGGTGGAGCGCTCGGCTGTTAACCGAGAGGTTGAGGGTTCGAGTCCCTCCCCCGGAGCTGATCAGGACGACTCGATTCGAGCCGGCGAAAGTCGTCTCGTCGCGTTTCGTGCCGCGTCCTCGACGAGCTCCGCTGCCGCCGTCGCGCCGTCGTGTGCGTCCGACCACGATGCGATCTCGCCCGCCTGTGCTGCGAACTCAGGCTCGCCCAGCAGCCGCCGTGTCGCCAACCTGATCGAGCGAGGCGACAGCAGCCGGCGCGGCACTGACAGCCCAGCGCCGGACCAGGCCACTCGCGCCGCGTTCTCTCCCATGTCCCCAACCGACGGACAGACCAGCAGAGGGGCCCCGGCCGCCAACGCCCTCGCGACCGTCCCGTGACCGCCGTGGCAGACCACCACGTCGGCGGCTGGCATCGCCTGCGAGTAGAGCATCCAGTCCACCACCGTCGCATTCTTCGGCACCTCGATCGGCCGCTCCGGCCTATGCCTGTTGGTCGTCGCCAGCACCCGCACCGGCTCATCCGCCAACGCCTCCAGCGCGACCCGCAGCAGCTCGCACTCCGGGTCCTGGGACGTGCTCGGTGCGACCAGCACGAGCGGCCCGTCTCCTTCCGGCAGCTCGATCTCCTCACCGGGCAGCTCGAAGAGCAACGGCCCAGTCACGTGCACGTACGCCGGCCACTCCCGCGGATACTCCAGCTGCGGAAACGTCGCGACGATTGCGAGCAGCTGGCTGATCCCACCGTGGAACCGCTCGATCGGCCCCAACCCCAACCGCGCCCTCGTCTCATTGAGCTCGTCCCGCCCCCGCCGCAGCCCCATCGCGAGCAGCGGATCGGTGGCACGCCAAGCGAGCCGGCCAAACCCCGTCCGCGGCGGCCGCAGCCCCAGCGAGTACATCGGCATCCCGGGCTGCTGCACCGGATACACGTGCGGGATCAG
>DATFOK010000119.1:0-6561 GCA_035265665.1 Solirubrobacterales bacterium
TGCTGCCGCTGGGGCTTCACGTTCTCGGCGAGGAAGGCGTCGAACTCGGACCGGTCCCCGTTCGGGGTGCCGTAGGACTCCGGGACCGCCGGGGCGTTGCCCTCCTCGTCGTGGACGTAGAGGAGGTGGTCGATCGTGAAGTCGCGTTCCCCGACCCACTCGCCCTTGAGCTCCTCGTCGACCAGCTCGCGGAAGGCGTCCATGCCGATCTTGTCGACCAGCACCTTGATCCGGGCGCGCATGCGGTTCTCGCGCAGCCAGTCCTGGCGGTCGAAGATCCGCAGCGCGGCCTCGGTGACCTTGAGGTAGTCGCCGTTGTCGAGCTCGACGAAGTCGTAGAGCGTGGGGGCGAGCCGGGGCTGGATCGAGGTGCCGCCGCCGATCCGGATCTCGACGCCCCTCACCTGCTTGCCGTCGACCTCCTTCATCTTCGGGATGAAGCCGACGTCGTGGATCAGCGTGATCGCGCGGTCGTCCTCGGATGCCGAGAAGGCCGTCTTCACCTTGCGCGGCATCAGCTGGGTGGTCGGGTGGCGGACGAAGTAACGGGCGTAGGCCGCGGCGTACGGGGTGATGTCGAAGGGCTCGTCCTCCGCGACGCCGGCCCAGGGATCACCGGTGACGTTGCGGATCGTGTTGCCGCAGCCCTCTCGCGAGGAGAGGCCCGCCTGGGAGATCTGGCGGATGAACTCGGCGGCGTCGGCGAGCGGCACGTGGTGGATCTGGATGTTCTGCCGGGTGGTGATGTGGCCCTTGTTGAGCGGAGCGAACTGCTCGATCGCGTCCGCGAAGGCCTCCATCTGCTCCGGGTTGACGCCGCCGTAGGGCAGCTTCACGCGGATCATCTGCACGTCGGGCTGCCGCTGGCCGTAGACCCCCTGCTTCAGGCGGAAGCCGATGAACTCCTCCTCGGTCTGCTCGCCCCTCAGGAAGGTGGCGGCCTCATTGTCGAAGTCGTCGAACTCCCGCTGGAGGATCGGGATGACGTGGCCCGGGACGTTCTCGTAGAGCTCGGGGTTCTCCAGCGAGCCGAGCTTACCCTTGCCGTGCTGCTTCTTCTTCAGGTCCTGCTTGAGCGATGCGGGATCGACCGGCTTCTTGGCCGGCGCCTTGCCGGCGCCGTTGCCAGAAGCGCGCTTGGCACTTGATTCGTCGGCGGTTTTTGTGGCCGACGGACGTGTTCGTGCGGAGACTGGCTCCATGGAAGCCGGTCCTTCCTGGTCGACGACGTACCTTGCCCGGCGTTCTACCGGCCGCCCAATGTAGCAAACCTGATCGAGTTTAAGGTGATTAGCGGGCTGGGGGTCGTCGAGCCTACCCGGACCGGCTTCCCACCGTCTACATCTCTCCGTGCACCGCCAGGACGTTGCCGGCCGGGTCCGTGAACCAGGCGATCCCGTCCGCGGGGCCGCTGCGGTCGATTCCCTTCTCATCCTGCTCGAAGCCGTCATAGCGTTCGAACTCGACTCCCTTTGCTGCAAGCTCGTCGACCGTCCCCTCGACGTCCCCGACCGGGAAGTTGAGGATCGTGTAGGTGGCGGGCGTGAAATCCGGCTTCGGGTAGATCAGGACCGGGGTCCGGTCGCCGCCGAATCGGATCTCCAGTAGCGGCAGATCCTGTCCCACGTCCAGCTCGTTCACGTCGAGCCCGAGCGTCTCCCCGTAGAACTGCTTGGCCTTCTGGATGTCGTCGACGGCGAATCCGCTGTACGCCTTGCTTGCGTCGAGCATGTCGACTCCTCTCAATTTGAGTTCACCAATAGGGACCGGCAGAGCCGGTCAGACTCATCGGTCCCCGGCGCCGGCTACTTCTTCTGCTTGAGCTTCTTGCGGAGGGTGAGGGACTCATTGCTGTTGCCGGTGCCGCCGAGGGTCGGCGTGAAGGTCACGGTGAACGAAACGCCGGCCTTGCCCTTCCGCTTGAGCTTCTTCCGCTTCTTGCCGATCGCGCTGATCGCGAGCTGAACTTCGCCCGGGGCCGCGACAGTGACCGGACCGGTGACGTTCACGCCTGTCCCGGAGTAACTCAGCTGACCGGCATTGGGCACGGTCATCGCGACCGTCGCCGTTCCCTGCTTCTTGTTGCGGGTGATGGCACCGAAGGTGACCGTGTTGGTCGGCTCGATCGTCGCCTGGACTAGTACCTCGACCATCGGTCCCGAGCCGTCCGCTGCTCGCTGTGATCCATCGGCGAGGGGCGGTGCATTCCAGAAAAGCGTGTCTCCGAGGAGGTTGCTGCCGAAGATCAGGTTGCCGTTTGGACTATCGAGCCCTATCCCATCTCCAACCTGAATCGGCAGCGAGGTTGCAATCGGGCCGGAGATTCCTGGGCCGGCGAATCCGGCGGGCCCGCTCGTCGCTACCCCGGTGAAGGTAGTACCGCCGCCGGGACGAAGGACTCGCAACCTCACACTCGGGGCCGCGTTCGCCCTCAGACGCCAGCTGGTCACTGTCCCGTTGACCGGTGACGTCACACCGCCTGGGGCCGTGCTTGTCGGGGGCAGGGTTCGATTCGTCGCCGTACAGGCGATGTTGCACCCGGGCATGTTGGTCGCCTCCGTCGTTGTCAGGTTGTTCCCAATCGTCACCGCGCCCTGAGCCGGACCAGCTGCCGCGAGCGCCATGGCGACCAGTCCCGGCGCGAGGAGTCCCTTCCTCCGCATGGCGGCCATCCTAACCGCGCCGCCGGGCCGGTCACGACAGAATCGGTGAATGACCGAGATCCCCGTGATCTCCAGCGAGGCGGTGTTCGCGGCGATCGATCCCAGGGCGGCGATCGAGCGGACGCGGGAGGCGTTCGAGCGCTACGGCCGTAGCGAGTGGACGATGCCGGCGAAGGTCTACCTCGACAGCCCACCGTATGGCGACTTCCGGGCGATGCCCGCGCTGGGAAACGACATCGCTCTCCTCAAATGGGTGACCTCTTTCCCCGGGAACAGCGCCAAGGGCCTCCCCGTGGTGCGCGGCGAGGTGCTGCTATCCGACGCGGAGACCGGCGAGGAGATGGCCGTGATCGAGTGCTCCTCCGTCACCTCGCTTCGGACCGGCGCGGCGGCGGCCGTCTCCGCGCAGGTGCTCGCGGCGGATGGAGCGAGGTCGGTGGGGATCATCGGTTGCGGGGTGAACGGCGCCTGGGCGGCGCGCTGTCTTGCCGCCGCCGGCTATGGACCCGGAGTCTGCGCCGACCCTCGAGTCGATCCCGCCGAGGCACTCGCGGACGAGCTCGGCTGGCGAGCCGGCGACCGCGGCGAGGCCGCCGCGCAGGACGTCGTGGTCACGGTGACGCCGGGTGAGGAGCTGGTGATCCTCGATTCCGACCTACGGCCGGGCCAGCACCTCGCGGTGCTCGGCGCCGACGCGCACGGCAAGCAGGAGGTCGATCTCGAAGCGATCAAGCGCAGCCGGCTCTTCTGCGACGAATGGGAACAGGCGAGCGCCGGAGGCGAGCTGGCCAACGCGTTCGGCGCGGGAGTGATCAAGCGCGACGACGTGACCCAGCTCGGCGATGTCCTCAACGGCGGTCCCGGCCGTGCCGCCGACGAGGAGATCACGCTCTTCGACTCGACCGGCCTCGCGATCCAGGACCTGGCCATCTGCAAAGCCGTCTACGACCGATGGCGGGAGGGCGCGCTCGAGGCCCCCGTCGTCAGGCTCTGACGCTCAGCGAATAAAGAGGCGGCGGGCGTTGCCTTGCAGGCGCCCGCCCGCCGCCACCTCTCCTCCCAAGCTCTAGTCGACGCCGGTGCCCTCGACCAGGAACGCGACCCGCACGTGGGCGCGCCACTCGTCGAGGTTCTCGCCGCGCAGCCCGGTGGAGACCACGTCGACCGCCCGGATGTTCCGCAGTGAACTCTGCGCCTGCTTGAGCGCCTGCTGCGCTGCGTCATCCGAAGACTTCTTGGAGCTTCCGACCAGCTCGATGATCTTTACGACGGCCACGAGCCCTCCTTCTCCTAGGTGAGAACGGGTTGCGGTCGGTGTTCTATTCGAACGCGCGCCGCAGGGCAAGCCCGCAAATTGCGTAATCAGCCCCAGCCGCCGGCCAGCTGTGCGCGCACAGAGACGCCCTCCTGCAGAGCGGTCTCCTGCCAGCGGCTACGGGGAGCCGCCTGCGGCGCCGGCGCCGTCTCCCACAGGAACCGCTCGAGCGCGGCGGCGATCGCGGCCGCCTCCTCGGGCGAGGCTGCGCTCTCGATCCTTATCCGCGGCCTGGGTGGGCTCTGCTTGCCGTTGCGCGCCACGGGCGCAGTCTAGGCGCGGCGGATGCGCCGGCGACCCGAACCCGGGCCGCCGACACACACACCTTCAGCTCGAGGAGGTGACGTCCCGGGCCTGCTGCTGGCCGGAGTCGCGGAGCTCCTCGGCCTGCTCACGGCCGCTCTCCTGAACGGTCTCCTTGACATTCTGCGCGGCGTCCTGGGCCGACTCGCTGGCCGCCTGCGCGGCGTCCTGGGCCACTTGCTTGCCGCGCTCGAGCGCCTCCTGGCCGGTCTCCGCGGCACGCTGCTTCACGTCGTCGGCCATGGGACCGACCTTCTCGTCTTCGATCCTCGTCGAGGGGATCAGCATTCCGATCAGAAACCCCGCGGCGATGCCTCCGATGGCAAGGCCGAGCGGATTCTCCTCGGCGACACCCACGGCCTCCCGGGCGCCCTGCTTGACGTCGGACGCCTCGGGCGTCGCATCGCTGACGCGGGATGCCGTGCCCTGCATCTGCTGCTTGAGCCGGTCGCGCTTATCGGCGATCGACTCCTTGACGCGGCCCGGAACGTTGGCCTTGTGGGCCAGCTGGTCCACGGTGTCGCTCATCCGGTCTCGCGTGTCCTCTATCTCTTCACGGATTCGGGCTGTCTCTTCGCCCATTCGACGTCCTCCTTCAAGGTCTCGATTGTTTGTTCAGGTTGCGGCGGAGTGGCTTCCTCCACCTTGTGTTTGCCCTGGAGGGCGAGCACTCCCGCGATCGCGCCATAGACGGCGGTCACGATCAGCGCTGCGATCCAGGCGTCCATCGCCTCGGCGAGGACGAGGATCAGGAAGGCGGTCAGGGCGCCGAAGGCGCCCAGGCCGAAGAGGCCTGCGCCGCCGAACATCCCGGCTCCCTTTCCGGCCTGCCTTCCCTTCTCGGCGAGCTCGGCCTTGGCGAGCTCGACCTCCTTGCGTATGAGCGCGGTGGCGTCCTGTGAGAACTGCTTCAGGAGCTCGCCTGTGCTCTCGCCGTTCGTCTGGGCCATGCGATCACCGGACCCCGACGGGCGTCGTCTCAGGAGTCGACGGAGTCGTTCCCGCCGTTCCCGTCGCCGGAGCGCGAGGTGCCGAGAGCTCCCGACCGCCAGCGCCGTGCGAGTAGCCGGCACGCTGCCGGTCCGAGTAGCGTCGCTCGCTGGACGCCTTCAGGAACCGCGCCGCGACGATACCCACGACAACGCCTCCAGCCAGCACCGCCCATGGGCGGCTCCGGCCGAAGTCCTCGACGTCGTTGAGGATCCGGTCGGCGTCGGAATCGCGCAGGTAGCTGCCCGCGCGCTCGATCCGGTCCGCCGCCTGATCAGCGACCTTTGCCGGACCCTCCTTGCCCTGGTTCCGAAGCTCCTCGCTCACCGAGCGAACGTCCTGGGCGGTGCCGCCCACGCGCTCGCCGATCTCGGTGGAACGCTGATCCACCTGCTCGCGGATCCGATCCTGGGCCTGCGATGCGACGTTCTGAGCGGTCTGCTTCGCCTGCTCCGTCGCCTCGCCGACCTTCTCAGGGGCCTGTTCAGCGGTCTGCTGGGCGGGGCCCATTTCCTGCTCGCTTCTACTCTGAGATGCCTCCATGTCGTCTCCTAGCTGTTGGGCCCAGAGAGGACGAAGGCTCGCCGGTTCGCAGCCACACGATCGACCTCCCTGGAGGGGGTCAATTCGGGATGTGGCTCCTGCCAGAAGCCCCGGCGGTCCCTATCTCGAGAGGCGAGCATCGTGCTCGCCGACTCCACTCTGGGTTACCCGCTGTCGGCTAGGAGAAACCGAAGTGCCTCAGCGGGCTCACTTCGCTCCACCGAATCTCAAGCCATGCTCCTCGACCAATCGCGGCACGCTGTCCGGGTCGACCTCGAGCTGGTATTTTGCGCTGATCACGGCCCGCTTCTCGGGGTCTGGGGGCCCGGCGCTGACGAGCTCGCCGATCTCCCGGAAGTACTGCTCGAAGCCGGCGGGAGAGATCAACTCGAGGAGCCGAGCGGGCTCGTCACCGGCGTTCCAGAAGGTATGCCATTGGCCGCGCGGCTTGAAGACGAGGTCGCCTGGGTCCGCGAAGACGGCCTCGTCGCCGAGCTGCGCGCCCATCCGTCCCTCGAGGACGTAGCTGTACTCGTCCTCATTCGTATGGCGATGCATGGGCGCGGTCAGCGCTCGCGGCTCGAGCGGATGCTCAACGAGCGCGAACTGACCCCCGGTCTCCTCCCCGTCGATCATGAAGCGGATGCCGAGCCCCCCGAGGTCGACGGAGTCCCCATCGTTGGGTCCGACGATCTTCGGCCCGTCCGCCATGGGCTAGAGGGGGATGTTCCCGTGCTTGCGCTTCGG
>DATFOK010000120.1:0-2524 GCA_035265665.1 Solirubrobacterales bacterium
GCGAGGTGGGCCTGCGCAAGCCGCTCTCCGGCCTGCCGCGGCTGGAGCCGCTGCCCGGGACCGTCGCGCTCGTGTCGGTGATGATCGGCTCCGTCTCGTTCGACGGCTTCACCGGAAAGCGGCCCTGGAACAGCATCTCCCCGGACATCGCGCAGTTCTTTCAGGACCGGGGGCTCTCGCCGGAGCACGCGCTCGAGCTGACGTTCCTGCTCGGGCTGATCGGAGGCGTTCTGTTCGTGGCTGGGTTCTACTGGCTCGGAGCCCTGGGGGCGAGGAGCGTCGGCGGCGGCTTCAGCGCCCGGCGCCTGGCACACGAGTTCGCCCACACGCTCGTCCCGATCGCGCTCGCGTACGTGGCGGCGCACTACTTCACGCTGCTGCTCTTCCAGGGTCAGGCGATCGTGTACCTCGCGTCCGACCCGCTTGGCAAGGGCTCGGACATCTTCGGCACCGCGGACAGCCAGATCGACTACTCCCTGATCGGCGCGGACGCCACCTGGTACTGGCAGGTGGGCTTCGTGGTGGCCGGTCACGTGGCCGCGCTGATGCTCGCGCACGACCGCGCGCTCGCCCTCTACGACGACGCCAAGCTCGCCGTGCGCTCGCAGTACTGGATGCTCGCGGTGATGGTTGGCTTCACGAGCCTCGCCCTGTGGTTACTGTCGTCGGCGAACTCATGACCTTCCAGATCGCGCATGCAGGTCACTGGCTGACGACGATCGCGTACTTCGTCCCCGTGGTGGCCTTCCTGGTCTGGCTGGCCGTCACGCAGATCCGGGAGCGCCGACGAGGGCGTCAGGAGTAGGCAGGCAACGAGCCCCGACCGGGTCCAGGGTTGACCCTAGGGCCCGAATGTGAGATGCAGGGACTGCCCCGTGGTCGGCTGGGGGGACGACCCATACGGTCGCGCCATGACCCGTATACCCCTCATATTCCTCCTCGCCCTCGGCCTGTTGGCCGGCTGCAACTCCGACAAGTCTGACCGGGCCGGCGGGGAGAAACCCGTCAAGGCGAAGGTCCTCCGTATGGCCAACGCCCAGTACTACCTCGACGAGCTGGAGGCGTTTGACAAGGCGGTCGAGCGGGTCTCCGGCGGGCGCCTGCGCCTCAAGTGGCTCAACCAATACGCGAACGGCCGGGACGGCAACTCTGAGGTCAATCTGATCCGCGACGTGAGCGCCGGCAAGGTAGATCTCGGTTGGGCCGCGACGCGGATCTTCGATGAGCTTGGAACGCCCACCTTCAATCCGCTGCACGCGCCGATGCTCATCGACTCCTACGAGCTCGAGGAGAAGGTCCTCAGCGACGACGGTCTCGTCGATCCGATGCTCGAGAGCCTGGACGAGCTCGGGCTTCGCGGCATCGGGGTCCTGCCCGGCCCGCTGCGCCGGCCTTTCGGAAAGCATCCGCTGCGGGGGCTCGGCGATTGGACGGGCGCGCGCATCGGCTCGAGCGGCGGGAAGCAGGTCGAGACGGCCCTGCGCGCGATCGGAGCGAAGCGCGAGCTCGAGTACGCCGGCGGCGAGACCGACAGGATCGACGGGCTCGACACGCACATTGCGGCGGTGCCTCCGAACCGCTATCACCGCGACGTTCCGTATCTCACGGGTAACGTCGTCCTCTGGGCGCGCCCGCTGGTGCTCTTCGCAGGGCCGAACGTGAGCTCCGAGGACCTCGCCGTGCTTCGCAGGGCGGCGGAGGCGGCCCTTCCAGACACGCTCGCCCTGTCGCGCTCAATGGAGAGCGAGGCATTGTCGGAGATCTGCCGTTCGGCCCTCAAGGTCGTCTCCGCCTCCACCGGGGAGGTCGACGGGTTGCGCCCGGCATTCCGCCCCGTCTACGACGCGCTGGAGCGTGACGAGGGGGCGAGCCGGGCGGTCGCGAGGATCCGAGAGCTCGCGCGCGAGGGTGACGGCGTAGAGCCGGTGCAGTGCCCGGAGGCGTCCAAGGCGGACGCTGGCGCCATTCCGCCGGGCACCTACCGCACGTTTATCACCCGCGCCGACGCCAGGCAGCACGGCTTCTCCTGGGCACAGGTCGTCGAGGACGATCCGGATCCGAAGGCGCTGAGGTCGAAGACAAAGGAGAACCGGCTCGAGTTCACCGAGGAGGGCACCTTCGTGGTCTACGACGTGTGGCTGGACGGCACGGCCAACATCGGCTGGGAGGGCTCGTACTCGCTCTACCGCGACCGCATCACCGTCAAGGGCAACGACGGAGCCGGGCTCACCGCCCGAGTCGAGATCGATGGCGATCGGCTGCGTTTCACCGACGTGCAACCCATCTCCGAGACCCCAGAGGTGACCGAGCCGGAGACCGCCGGGCCCGATCCCACCGCGCTCACCTGGGAATCAAAGCCCTTCGTAAAGATCGACTAGGACGCGCGCAGGTAGGCCAGCACCGCCAGCACCCGGCGGTGCTGGCCTCCCGCGGGTCTCAGGTCGAGCTTCATGAAGATCTGCGAGATGTGAGCCTCGATGGTCTTCGGCGAGAGGTACATCCTCTCGCCGATCGCCGTGTTGGA
>DATFOK010000121.1:0-4163 GCA_035265665.1 Solirubrobacterales bacterium
CGATCGCAGCATCTTCCCCAAGGAACCGCCGCCCGGGCCACCCGTAGAGCAGTCCTCAAGCGACGACAGCAGCAACGCGCTGATCTACGGCGCCATCGGGCTGGTTGCCGTGGCGGTGTTCGGCCTTTTCATTCGCAGGCGGCAGGTCGTCCGCCGGCGGGCCCTGCACGAGCGGCGCCGGCGGTAGGTCGCTACTGCCGCGGCTTTCCGGTTGTTGCGCGAACCTCGCGCAGCTGTGTGCATGCAGGCGCTCAGGACTGGTAGACCTGCGCGTTCGATGAAGAAGCTCCTCCCGCCCCTGGGTGCCCTAGTCGGGCTCCTTCTCTCCGCCAGCCCCGCGCTCGGCACACCGCAGGGCGTGGTTCAGGGCGGCTACGACGAGGCCACGGGTCAGTTGGAGGCTGGGTTCAAGATCCTCGCGACCGAGCGGGTCTTCTCGGAGGACGAGTGCTATCCGGCGCCCGAGGAGGTCGCGGCGGTCCTGCGGCGGGAGATGAACATCGAGGTGGTGGTCACGCAGAGCCTCGATTCCGTACAGGGCTTTGACCTGGTCAACGTGATCGCGGACGAAACGGGTTGCGACCGGCTCGTCCTTGCGACTCGTGCCGGGGCGAAGGCGAGGATCTTCGTGCTGGATTCCGACTACGGGCCCGTCTACCTGGCAGGGGGCAAGGGCCAGAGCGAGGAGTCGCAGTCGGCGGGGGTCGGGCCACTGAGGGATCTGACCGCCGCCACCGGCGACTTTCGGATCGCGGACGCCGATGCGACCCGCCGGTCCGAAGTTCTGTGTCCCGATGGAACCCACCCGCTGGGTGGCGGGATGTTCAATGCAACACCCTTGGGTGACGACGGAGAGGGCATCTACCCGCACTCATACGAACGCCTCGGGGCGCAGGGCGGATTCCACGTGACCGCGACGATGATCGATCCGAGCCAAGGGTCCACCGCGTCGCGACGCGTAGAGCTTCAGGTGCTCTGCGGAACGGGTTTGGTTCCGACCGCCTCGCCGCACGAGACCACCTACGTCCACCGGCACGAGACGGGCACCGCGACCGCGCACTGCCCTCCCGGGACCCAGGTCTTCTCCGGGGGCTTTCAGCGCACCAACTTCACGACACCGGGCGTCAAGCGCTGGGGTGGCCATATCTACGGCGGCGACTACATCACCGAGTCGAGGGCGGAGGGCAACGGCTGGCGGGTGAGCGGTGGCGCAACTGGTGAGAACGGCGGCGAGCTCACCGCGATCGCCTACTGCGCGGAGGACCGCAGCCTCCCGGTCGAGGAGATCTCGACCACGGTCTCCGTCGATGAGGGGAAGGCGGCGACGGCGACCACGCCGCGCTGTCCGGAGGGCCGTGCGCTGATCGCGGGCGGGTTCAGCTTCGGCGGCTCCCACGACGCCCTCTTCGCGGACGGCTACTTCACGCGCGCCGGCACTTGGGCCGCCACGGGCTACGGCTGGTTCGGATCGGCCGAGCTGACCGCCTACGGCTACTGCGCCGAGGCGCGGGACACGGTCGATCGGGCCGACTTCCCCAGGGAGCAACCCCCACCGCCCGACGATGACGACCAGAGCCGAGCAGCGCTATTCATCGGCATCGGGGTGGCGGCCCTGGCGCTGCTCGCCTTCCTCCGGCGCCGGCAGGTGGTCCGGCGACGCAGGGTGCGACGCCCCGTGCGGCGCAGCTAGACGCTGAAGCCGACCCCGCTCAGCCGCAGCCGGTGTTGTTGCCGCAGCTCGAGCACGTGTAGCAGGAGCCCGTGCGCTGCATCATGCCGCCGCACTGGTCGCACGCCGGGCCCAGCTCGAGGTCGGGGCCCATCCTCGCCGGGACGACCGGCGGGGTGTCGGTGAGCGCTGCGGTTGCCGGCTTGGCTTGATCCGGCCGCGTTGTTTGTGGCGGCCGATTATGTTGGTTCTCGGAGCCATTGCCCGGCTTGCCCTCGCCGTTGCCCGAGCCGTTGCCGTTGCCCTCGCCGTTCGCGTGGCCATTGGCGTCGTCGATCGGGAAGGCCTGCTGGGCCTCCTTCTTCGCCCGGACCTGCTCGGTGAGGATGCCCAGCTGCTCGAGGTAGTCCGTGTCCTCGATGAAGCGGCTGGCGAGCCAGCGCATGATGTAGTCGGGCATCGACTTGGCGAACGGGATCTCCGGGTTGGTCGTGATCCCCTCCGGCTCGAAGCGGACGTAGCTGAACTTGTTGACGAACACCTCGAGCGGCACGCCGTACTGCAGGCCGATAGAGATCGCGGTCGCGAACGCGTTCATCAGGCCCTTGATCGTCGAGCCCTCCTTGCCGATGTCGGTGAGGAAGATCTCCCCGACCGCGCCGTCCGGGTACTTGCCGGCGGTGATGTAGCCCTCCTGCATCCCGATCCGGAACTTGTGGGTGATCGACTCGCGCTCCTGCGGCATGCGGGTGCGCTGCGGCTCGGGTGGCGCGCCCTCGAGGTTCGCGGCCTCCGCCGGCTCGGACTTCTTCTCCGAGGCCTTGGTCGAAAGCGCCTGGGCGGTCTTGGAGCCGTCGCGGTAGATCGCGAGAGCCTTGAGCCCCTTCTTCCAGCCGTCGACGTACGCGTCGGCGATGTCCGGGACGGTCGCCGTCTCCGGCAGGTTGACCGTCTTCGAGATCGCGCCCGAGAGGAACGGCTGTGCCGCGGCCATCATGTCGATGTGGCCGGTGTGCGAGATGGAGCGCTCGCCGACCGCCACATCGAAGACCGGCAGGTCCTCCTCCTTCAGGCCGGGCGCCCCGATAATCGTGTTGTGCTCGTTGATGTAGGCGTCGATCTGCTCGATATCGGACTGTGAGTAGCCGAGCGTCTCGAGCGCCAGGTTGACGGAGCGGTTCACGATCTTCATCTGGCCGCCGCCGACCAGCTCCTTGAACTTGACCAGCGAGAAGTCCGGCTCGATGCCGGTGGTGTCGCAGTCCATCAGGAAGCTGATCGTCCCGGTGGGAGCGAGCACCGTCGCCTGCGCATTGCAGTAGCCGTGCTGCTCGCCGAGCGCCACGGCCTCGTCCCATGACTCGCGGGCGGCGTGGAGCAGCGGCTCCTCGACCAGATCATTCTCGATCTCGTAGGCAGCCGACTGGTGCATCCGCATCACCTGGTTGTGGGGCTCGCGGTTCACTTCGTAGCCGTCGTACGGGCCCATCGACGCGGCGATCTGCGCGGACATCCGGTAGCCGCGGCCTGTCATCAGCGCCGTGATCGAGCCGGCCAGGGCGCGGCCCTCGTCCGAGTCGTAGGGCAGGCCGCCGGACATCAGCAGGGCGCCGAGGTTCGCGTAGCCGAGGCCGAGCTGCCGGAACGCCCTGGCGTTGCGGGTGATCTGCTCAGTCGGGTAGCTGGAGAAGCCGACCAGGATCTCCTGGGCGAGGAAGACGATGTCGACGGCGTGGGTGAAGTCGTCGACGTCGAAGCTGCCGTCCTCGTTGCGGAACTTCATCAGGTTGAGCGAGGCCAGATTGCAGGCCGAGTCGTCGATCGACATGTACTCGGAGCAGGGATTCGACGCGGTGATCGGCCCGGTGTTCGGGTCCGTGTGCCACCGGTTGATCGTCGTGTCGTACTGGATGCCGGGATCGGCGCACTGCCAGGCGGCGTCGGCGATCTGGTCCATCAGCTCGCGGGCTTTCAGGGTCTTGACCGGCTTGCCGTCGACGCGCCCGACCAAGTCCCAGTCCTCGTCGTTCTCGACCGCCTGCATGAACTCGTCGGTGACCCGGACCGAGTTGTTGGCGTTCTGGAACTGGACCGAGGCGAAGGTGTCCGAGTCGAGGCGCATGTCGAAGTCCGCGGCCTTCAGCGCCGCCGCCTTCTTCTCCTCGTCGGCCTTGCACCAGATGAACTGCTCGATGTCGGGGTGATCGACGTCGAGCACGACCATCTTGGCCGCGCGCCGGGTGCCGCCACCCGACTTGATCGCGCCAGCCCACGAATCGGCGCCTCGCATGAAGCTGACCGGGCCCGAGGCGATCCCGCCCTTGGAGAGAGGCTCCATCGAGCCGCGGATCTTCGAGAGGTTGATGCCGGAGCCGGATCCGCCCTTGAAGATGACCCCCTCCTTCGTGTTCCACGAGAGAATCGAGTCCATGTCGTCCTCGACCGAGAGGATGAAACAGGCCGACGCTTGCTCGGAGCCGGGCTCCTTCCAGCC
>DATFOK010000122.1:0-38711 GCA_035265665.1 Solirubrobacterales bacterium
CGAGCCCTCCACATCGGTGAGCTCAACCGATGGGGCGTCCGAGCGCTGGGTTCGGTCGAGGCCAAGGCGCGCCACCCAGCGCTCGGTCGCCTCGCGGCGGTGCTCCAGGTAGGAGATCCACTCGCCGCCGCGGTCGGGACGCTCGACTCGGGCGACGAAGCTCGGCATCACCAGCTTCAGCTCCTCGAGGATCATTCCGGCGAACTGACGGGCCTCGGGCAGGGGAGAGGCCATCATTCGCAGCAACAGCTGCTCGTAGGCCTGGCCCGAGGCGAAGATGCCGACGTGGCTCAGGGTGGCGGCCGGGAGGAGGCCGCGGAGCAGATCGAGGGCCTTCGCCTTGATCGACCGGCGCCAGGCCGCCTCCGGCTCCTCGCCGCGCGGCCAGCGCTCCGCAGCCCACTCCTGCACGGCCTGCAGTGAGCGGGAGTAGATCGCGAACAGCTCCTCCATCGTCCGCTCGTACTCCGGCCCCAGCTCCTGATCGCGATAGAAGCGATGCCCGCCGCCCGCGGACTCCGGCAGCGGCTGGTCGTAGGGGATATAGCGGGTTGATTGCTCGAGGTAGGCGGCGAGCCGGCCACGCTGCAGCACCTTGGTGAGGATGTTGGACCCCCACTCGCAGGCGACGTGGGCCCCCCCCACCTGGGCAATCGAGTCGTCGCCGTAGCCCATGAAGACGCGCTCGTACAGGCCCGCCGCGCGCTCCCCCTCCTCGCCCTCGAACGGCCGGCCGCCCTCGGGAACGTCGGCGGCGAACTCCTCCAGGTAGAGGCGCCGCAGCGTCCCGGCGTAGCGGGAGTAGCGGGCAAAAAGCGCTCCCTTGATCGTCTCCGGCAGATTGACCAGCGCGAACACGGGACGGTCGAGGTTGGTGACGTGGGGGGAGAGGAGTCTGCGTTCCTCCTCTGTGAATTCCTCGACCGGGTAGCGCACGGGCGAGCCATCGTAGGACTATCCCCAGATCGATTGAGCGGCCAAAGCCGCAACCACCGCGATCGCGGTCGTCCACGCAACCGCCCGGGCTGCGAGCTTGGAGTCGAGGCCGTAGACGTGCGCGACCAGCAGGGTGTTGATGCCGCAGGGCATCGCGGCGAGCAGGAGGTAGGGCCCGGGGAGGTCGATGAACGGCACCGACAGGATCAGCAGGAGGCCGGGTGCGATAGCCAGGCGGAGCAGGATCGAGGCGGCCACCGGCGGATCGAGCGGCGAGCCGATCTCGACCCTCTTTTCCTCGACCTCCTCCGCGAGCACCGCCCCGACCGCGAAGAAGCCGATCGGCAGGAGCGCGACGACGAAGCCGCGGGAGATGTCGACGAGGACGTCGGGCGCGAACGAGTTCGGCACGAGCAGCCCCGCGATCGCCGCGTACAGCGGCGGATTCTTGGTGAAGAATGCGATCACGCGGTCGCGAAAGCCCTCTCCCGCCTTGGTTCCGAAGGCCGCACCGGTCCCGAAGCCGAGCAGGAGCAGGCAGGGCGCCGAGACGGCGATGTCATAGACGACTGCCTCGCCGAGCGCACCGAAGCCGAGCAACGATGCGACCAGCGGGTAGCCGAGATAGCCGGAGTTGGGGACCAGCGTCGCCGTGATCAGCGAGCCGGTGGCCGGCCGATCCAGCCGCAGCAGCCGGCTGCCGGCGACCCAGGCGCTGCCGGTCGCGGCGAGGATCGCGACCCAGCCGATCACCAGGCCCCCGCCCTCGTCGGCGTTGATGTGGGTGCGCGCCAGGTTGAAGAAGACGACGAACGGGATGAGCGTGTAGAGCGAGATCACCAGCGCCCGTCGCGCCCAGCCGACGGCCGTCGCGGGCCAGCGGCGCTCGGCGGCGACCCCAGCTGAGCCGGAGATCACGATGGCGGCGATGGTGAGGAGGACGCCCAAGTGGGCGGCATCCTCGCGGAAGCGAACTCCCTAAGTCTTTGGCACGAACTTGCTCGCGGTGAAGGTCGCGCCCTGCGGGTCGCCGATGACGGTTATGCGGATGGTGTATGTCGGTGTGGACCAGGGGGCGTCGAACGGCGGGACGATCACATTGCCGCCGAGCTCGGTGGCCCTCGCGGCAGTGGCGTCGGCGTCGTCGGACGCGAAGGTCACGCTCCAATGTGGCGGCGTGTCGGGCCGGTCGTCGCCGAGCGGAATGATGCTCCCGACCACGTCCTCGAACCCTTCCGGGGCGCCCGCTTCCGCCATCTGCTTGCGGAGCCCCGGATGGTGCTCGCGCTCGAGCCAGTCGCCGTAGCCGGGAAGCGTCCACCCCTCCGCCCCTCCGCCAATGCCGGCCGTCCGCCATCCGAACACCGATCCGTAGAACGACCTCGCCCCATCGACGTCGCGGGTGTTGAGGTTGTTAAAGACCACCGCGCCGGGGTCATTGACCAGGCGCGCTCCCCTGTGCTCCTTGGCCTCCCAGACGCCGAACGCCGCTCCCTCGGAATCGGTGAAGACCGCCGTTCGGCAAGCGTCCATGAAGTCGAAGGGCTCCGTCACGACGTCGCCGCCGGCGGCCCGGACCCTGGATGCGGCCTCGCCGGCGCTATCGACCCAGAAGTACGTGTTCCAACCTGAAACGGGTCGCTCCTCGGCTTCGCCTGCGGGGCGCCCTCGCATAATCGGTGGCGCTCCCTCGGGAATCGATCGAAGGCCGGCGACGTCGCCGCTGCGCAGTTCGCCCGACGTGTCGAAAATGGACGAGCTCTTCGCCTTGTGGCGGGCGAAGAAGTACTTCCCCTCCGAGCTCGACGGCATCACGTCCTCGAACTCCCAGCCGAAGAGCCCGCCGTAGAAGTCGAGCGCGGCCCCCGGGTCGGGCTCGCTCGCCTCCACCCAGCAGGGGACGCCCGGGATGTATCCGTCGCGTTCAGGCATCAGATCGTCGTCGCAAGCGAGCCGGCCGCGTGCGAGGCCCAGTCGATCAGCGGCGAGGGGGCGATGCCGAAGGCGATCGTGGCTGCGCCGCACAGCAGCGCGGAGCCCACGATCAGCCCGCAGCGGCTGGCGCCCCTGGGTATGCGGTCCGCCTCCGGCGAGCCGCCTGCGATCGCGGGCAGATCATCGCCAACCCCCGCCGCCCCCGGACGCGAAGCGGAGGAGGCGGCGGTGATGCTGGGCCACATCCAGACGGCGGCGATCACCCTGAGGTAGTAGGCGAGGGAGACCATCGTCCCGATCACGATCGCCACGCCGAGCCAGGTGTAGTCGCCGTCGACGCTCGCCTCGATCAGGAAGACCTTGCCCATGAACCCCGAGGTGCCCGGAAACCCGGCGAGGGCGAGCATCCCGATCGTCAGCGGCCAGGCGAGCAGTGGGCGAGTGCGGCCGATGCCGGCGAGTGCCTGGATGTCGTCGCCGTGATCGGTCTCGCGCTCCCGCGCGATCACCACCGCGAAGACGGCCAGGTTCATCAGCGTGTAGGCCGCGAGGTAGAAGACGAGCGCCTCCAGGCCGGTCTCGGTCGCCACCACGACGCCGGCGAGGATGTAGCCGGCCTGGGCGATCCCCGAGTAGCCCATGAGGCGCTTCAGCGAGTCCTGGCCGAGCGCGCCGACGTTCCCGACGACGATCGAGGCGACGGCGACCGCCGCTGCGGCGGGCTGCCAGTCGTCGGCGAGCGGCGCGAGCGCCACCTCGAAGAGCCGGGCCATTGCGATGAAGGCGGCGGCCTTGGTGGCAACCGCCATGAAGGCCGTGATCGGCGTCGGCGCCCCCTGGTAGACGTCTGGCGTCCACTGGTGGAACGGGGCAAGCGAGGACTTGAACGCGAGCCCAGTGATGACCATCGCCGTCCCGATCAGGACGATGGTGTCGTTGCCGTTGTCTCCGGTGAGCCCATTAGCGATGCCCGCGAAGTCCATCGAGCCCGACCCGCCGTAGAGCAGCGCGAAGCCGTAGAGCACGGTGGCGGACCCGATCGAGCCGATGACCAGGTACTTGAGCCCGGATTCGAGCGAGCGCTCGGTGCGCCGCGCCGAGGCGCACAGGACGTAGAGCGGGATCGAGAGCAGCTCGAGCGCGACGAAGAAGGCGATCAGGTTCTGCGCTTGGGCAATCAGGAGCATGCCGAGGACCGAGCCCAGCAGCAGGGCGTAGAAGGCGCCGTGGCCGGCCTCATCCGCGGCCGGCTCGCGGATCGAGAAGAAGACCGCGATCGCGGCGGCGAAGCAGACGATCAGGGCGGCGGAGAGGCCGAAGGCATCGAGCCGCAGGGCCCCCGCGACCAGATCGTGGCTCTCGCCCCACTGCCAGATCGAGAGTCCCGCCGTCGCGGCGAGCACTGCGATCGTGAGGTAGGCCATCGTGAACCGGCCGAACCGGGGAATCAGGCCAAGCAGCAGGACCACGCAGAGGCCGGCGGTCAGGGCTATCACGGGCGAGAGCCCGGCGTAGTCGATATGAGGGGCGTTGAAGGTCATCGCTGGGCCACCTCGGTAGGCGTATCGGCGGTCGAGCTGAGCTGGCCGCTGACCGAGTCATCGGCGCGGTGCAGGATCAGCCCCGGCCAGAGCGCCAACCCGACGATGCAGGCGATCAGTCCGGCGAGGACCGTGCCGCGAAGCACGCCGATCTCCCGCGACTCGATCCCGTCGGGCTTGCGGTTGTGCATCGCGGCCTGGTAGAGGCGCAGGGCGTAGTAGGCGGCCAGCGCGATCCCAATCGAGGCGACGAGGGCGTAGACGATCTTCTCCTGGAAGACGCCGTTGAGGATGTAGAACTCGCCGATGAAGTTGGCGGAGCCCGGCATCGCCAGCAGGGCCAGCGTGGCGATCAGGAAGAGGGCCGCCAGGACCGGTGCCCGGGTCGCCAGGCCGCCCATCCTGCGAATGTCGTCGGTGCCGGCGCGCTCGACCAGGAGCACAGCGATCAGCATCAGCGGCGCGACCACGATCCCGTGGTTGACCATGTTGAGGACCGCTCCGTCGGCGCCGTCGGGCCGCAGGCTGAAGATGCCGAGCGTGATGAAGCCGAGCTGGGCGACCGAGGAGTAGCCCAGGATCAGTCGCGCGCTCGTCTGGGTGAAGGCCATCACCGAGCCGTAGAGGATCGAGGCGACCGCGATCACCAGGATCACCTCCTGGAAGTGGTTGGTCGCCGCCGGGAAGATCGGCAGCACGATCCGCAGGAAGCCGTAGGCGCCGACCTTGGAGAGCACTCCCGAGAAGAGCGCCAGCACCGGCAGCGGTGCGACGCGATATGCGTCCGGCATCCAGCCGTGCAGCGGGAAGGCCGGCATCTTCACCAGGAAGGCGGCGGCGAAGGACCAGAAGATCCAGTACTGGCTGCCAGTCCCTAGGGGGTCGGCGGCCAGGTGCTGCATGTTGAAGTCGGGCGTCCCGCCGTCCGCAGCCAGGATCCCGGTGGCGATCGCGGCGGCCAGCATGAGCAGCGAGCCGACCAGCGTGTAGATGATCATCTTGGTCGTGGCCGGCTGCGGCCGGATCGGGCCCTCTCCCTCCTCCGGCCGCCCTTCGTGCTCGGTGCCCCAGCTCCCGAACAGGAAGTAGAACGGGATCAGCATCAAATCGAAGAAGAGGACGAACAGGATCAGGTCCTGTGCGAGGAAGGCGCCGAGCACCGCCGTCTCCGCCAGCCCGAACATCAGGAAGTAGAGCCGGGGCCGCTCCGGCGGTTTGATCGCCGACCAGACCGTGGCGGCGAGCCAGAGCACGGCTGTGAGCAGGACCAGGAAAAGGCTGATCCCGTCGACGCCGAGCTGGTAGCGCACCCCGAGCGTCGGGATCCAGCTGGCGTCGACCGTGTGCTGGAGGCCGCCGGAGGGATCGAAGCCGGCGACGACCACGACCGCGAGCACGAGCGAGACCAGCGGTCCCAGCGCAGCTACCCAGCCGGTCAGCCGTCCTGGGAGCAGGACCGCGACCAGGCCGAAGGCGAGTGGCGCCCAGAGAAGCGTCTCGATCACGACTCGCTCCTCATGAGCTCTGCAGGAGGAAGTAGAGGCCGAGCCCGGCAAAGCCGGTGACCAGAAGCAGGGCGTAGGAGCGCAGGTAGCCGGACTGGGCACCGCGGACCCCGGCGCTCGCACCCCGGACGAAGTCGGTCACGCCGACCACCAGCCCCTGGACGACGTAGCGCTCGAAGACCGAGTTTGCCCAGCCGCCGAGGGCGAGGGACGGGCGGACGAAGAGCAGGTCGATCGCCTCGTCGAAGTACCACTTGCGCTCGAGGAAGTCGTGCAGCCAGCGGAAGCGCTCCGTGAGCCTCGCGGTGATCCCCGGGGCCCGCATGTAGCAGTAATAGGCAACCGCGATGCCGATGATCGAGAGCACTGCCCCGATCGTCAGGCCGCGGTAGGCGGCGCCGGTGCTCGGACCCTCTTCGTACAGGGTGGAGTCCTCGAAGGAGCCATGCAGGAACCGATGAACGACGTCGTCCACCCCGGGGATCTGCAGGAACCCGCCGACGAGCGCACCGAAGGCGAGGATGCTCATCGCAATCTTCATGGGCCACTCCCGCTCCGCGATCTGGTGGCTCGGGCCGGGGAAGCCGACGTCCGTGTCCTCCTCCTCGCCCGTCGCGGGGTTCTCTGGCTCGGCGTGGTGGATATGACCCTGCTCGAGCTCCCTGGCCTCCTCGACCGGTTCGCCGAAGACCACCCGGAAACCGATCCGAAAGGCGTAGAACGCGGTCAGCAAGGCACCGATGTAGCCGCCGATGGCGAAGATCTCGTAGAAGCCCCCCCGGAAGGAAGCGAAGTCGAGGATCTCGTCCTTCGAGAACCAGCCCGAGGTGACCGGGAAGGCGGCCAGCGCCAGCGCGCCGATCAGCAGCATCGCCGAGGTGAACGGCATCGCCTTGAGGAAGCCGCCCATCCGGTCGATGTTCTGGCGGTTCGCCATCGCGCCGATGATTGAGCCGGCCGCCATGAAGAGGAGCGCCTTGAAGAAGGCGTGGGTCATCAGGTGGAAGAGGCCCGCCGAGTACGCCCCAATCGAGACCCCCATCACCATGTAGCCGATCTGGCTCATGGTCGAGTAGGCGATGATCCGCTTCAGGTCCGTGACGACCAGCGCGATCGTCGCCGCGATCAGGAGGGTCGCCAGCCCGAGCAAGGCGGCGACGTCCGCGGCGGTCAGCCCGATCTCGAAGAGGGGGTGGAAGCGGGCGATCAGGTAGACGCCGGCGGTCACCATCGTCGCCGCGTGGATCAGCGCGGAGACCGGTGTCGGCCCCTCCATCGCGTCGGGCAGCCAGGTGTGGAGCGGCACCTGCGCGGACTTGGCGATAGCGCCGACCAGCAGCAGCAGGCAGATCGCGATCACGGCTCCCTGGTTCGTGTCGAACGAGTCCGGCGCCTGGCTGAAGATCGAGAGCAGATCGAAGGTGCCGAGCTCGCGGAAGATGAAGAAGGCGGCGAGCACCATCCCGACGTCGCCGACCACGTTGATGACGAAGGCCTTCATCCCCGCCTTGGTCGCTGTGGTTCGGCGGTACCAGAAGCTGATCAACGCATAGGAGGCGAAGCCGACGAAGGCCCAGCCGACGATCAGTAGCACCAGGTTGCCCGCCAGGACCAGCAGCAGCATCGAGAAGACGAAGAAATTCAGATAGGCGAAGAACCGGTTGAAGCCGCGATCCGAGGTCATGTAGCTGATCGAGTAGAGGTGGATCAGCGCCGACACCCCGCTCACGACCAGGCACATGTAGACCGAGAGCGGGTCGACCAGGACGTTGAGCTGGATGTTCAGGCCCCCAGCGCTGGCGTAGTCGTAGAGCGAGGAGGTGTGCTGGCGGGCATCGACCGGATCGCCCAGGATCTGGACCAAGGCGCCAATCGACGCCAGGAACGAAAGCCCGATCATCCCCGTCCCGATCCAGCCGGCGGAGCGGCCCGGGAGCCGGCGCCAGCCGAGGCTGACGATCAGCGTCCCCGCGAGCGGGAAGGCGAGCACCAGCCAGCCGTACGCGGTCGCTGACAAGCCCTAGCCCCTGAGGCTGCGCAGGTCGTCGACGTTGAGCGGGATCCGGCGCCGGTAGGCGGCGACGATGATCCCCAGCCCGACCACCACCTCGCAGGCCGCGATCACCATCACGATCAGCGCGAAGACCTGTCCGTCCTGGTTGCCGAGCGAGCGCGAGAAGGCGAGCAGCGCCAGATTGCCGGCGTTCAGCATCAGCTCGAGGCAGAGCAGGATCACCAGCGGACTGCGGCGCAGCAGCACGCCCGAGACGCCGACGGCGAAGAGCAACGCGCTGAGGACCAGGTACCAGGTGATGTCCATCAGGCCGTCTCCTGGGGGGCATCGGCGTCGCCCGTCCGGTGACGGCCCGCCAGCACTACTGCGCCGACCGCCGCGACGAGGAGGAGCAGCGAGGCGGCCTCGAACGCGATCAGGAACCGCTCGAGTAGCAGCTTGCCGATCGCCGAGGGCGAGCCGAAGCCGAGCTCGACCGTCGGTCCGCCGGTGTCGATCGCCTGCAGGCTGGAGCCGGTGATCGCGATCGCGAGCTCGACGAAGAGGGCGATGCCGAGCAGCGGCGCGATGAAGCGCTGGCCCGGGATCGGCTCCCAGAGCGGCTCGTCGACGTTGCCCACGTAGGCGGCGACGAAGACGTAGAGCACCATCACGGCACCGGCGTAGACCACGATCTGGGCGGCAGCGATGAACTCCCCCTGCAGCAGGAGGAAGAGCCCGGCGAGCGAGATCAGGTGGACGATCAGGGCGAGGACGCTGTAGAAGGCGTTGCGGAGGGCGATCACGGCAATCGCGCCGCCCAGCGCGCCGATCGCCCCGGCGAAGAACGCGACCTCCTTCACTCGGCCTTCCTCCCGGCAGGCTCCGCGACGCCCGCCGCCTCGAGCGCCTGCCCCCGATCGTTGAACTCCCGGACCCTGGTGACCGTCAGCGCGTCCTCGTTCTCCTGCACCTCCCAGACCTGCCACACCTCCATTTCAGTCCCGGCGCCGGAGGTGCGGCCATGGCCGATGACGCGAAATCCCACAATCAAGGTTCCCTCGTCCCCCTCAAGAAAACGGCGGTCGGTCGTCCGGACGTCCGGGAAGGTCCCCTGGAAGTCCTCGAAGAACGCGATCACCTGGTCCCGGCTTCGCAGCACCCGGGCCTCCGGCCACGTTGGCGACAGGTGGTACTCCAGCTCGTCCGGGAGCGGCGCGTAGGCGCTCTTGACGTCGCCCTTGTTCCACGACCGGTGCCCTTCCTCAATGGCATCCCGGAACGCGGGAAGCAGTTCCGACTCTCCGACCGGCACTAGTCGCCCTCCCGCCGCAGAGGCGTGCGGTCGATCGGCTCCGCGAGCAGCATCTCCTTGGTGAAGATCAGGTCCGAGCGGTTGTAGTCGGACATCTCGTATTCGTGGCCCATCGTGATCGCGTCGAATGGGCAGGCGACCTCGCAGTAGCCGCAGAAGATGCAGCGCGAGAGGTTGATCTCGTAGACCTCGGCGTAGCGCTCGCCGGCGGAGATCCGGTGGCCCGGGTCGTTCTCGGCGGCGACCACCCGGATGCAGTCGGCCGGGCAGGCGGCGGCGCAGAGCGAGCAGCCGACGCATTTCTCGAGGCCCGTGTCCTCGAAGCGATGCAGCTTGTGCCGGCCGCGGAAGCGCTGGTAGACCGCGGTCTTCTCCTCCGGGTACTGGATCGTGACCGGCCCCTCGAGCACCCGCCCGAAGGTGGTGCGCAGGCCGCGCAGGGTCTCACCGAAAGCTCGGTAGGCGCCGCCGACCCCACCCGGCTGTGGGCCGCGCTGCACCGAGATCACCTCCTCCTGGTTCTCCAAATAGGGGAACTCCGTCCAATCGGTCTTCTCGGTGTTGAGCTTGGCCTCCATCAGCTCACCGTCACGATCACCGCGGTGGCCAGGATGTTCAGCGTCGCCAGCGGCAGCATCACCTTCCAGCCCAGCGACATGAGCTGGTCGTAGCGCAGGCGCGGCAGCGTCGCCCGGACCCAGATGAAGAAGCAGACGAGAGTCAGCGTCTTGACGACCATCCAGACCGGGTCGAGCCAGCCCGGGCCGGGCCCCATCCAGCCGCCGAGGAAGAAGGTGACCGCGATCCCCGAGACGACGAACATCTCCAGGTACTCGGCGAGGAGATAGGAGCCGAAGCGCATGCCGCCGTACTCGGTCATGTAGCCCTGCACGAGCTCCGCGTCGGCCTCGGGCAGATCGAACGGCGCCCGGTTCGTTTCGGCGAAGCCGGCGACCATGAAAATCAGGAAGCCGACGATCTGGGGGACGATGTTCCAGATCGAGCCCTGCCCGTCCACGATGCCGGTGAGCGAGAGCGAGCCGGTCATCATCACGACGCCGAGGAGCGCCAGGCCCATCGAGACCTCGTAGGAGATCAGCTGCGCGGCCGAGCGCATGGCGCCCAGGAAGCTGTACTTCGAACCGGAGGACCAGCCGGCGAGCAGCAGGCCGTAGAACGAGATCGAGCTGAAGGCGAAGAAATAGAGGACGCCGATCGAGACGTCGATCCCGTACAGGCCGAGCCCGTCCTGGACGTTTCCGAACGGCAGGATCGCCAGGGTGATGATCCCCGAGAAGATCACGATCGCCGGGGCGATCGCGTAGAGGAACGGGACGGCCGCCTGGGGCCGGAACATCTCCTTGCCGGCGAGCTTGACGATGTCCGCCAGCGGCTGGACCAGGCCGACCGGACCGACGCGGTTCGGGCCGTAGCGGTTCTGGAAGCGGCCGATCAGCTTGCGCTCGGCGACCGTCAGCAGCGGCACGATCATGAAGACCCCGAGGAAGATGACGATCGACTTGACGATCATCACCCAGGTCGCCTCGACGTAGTTGACTTCGGCGAGCGGCAGCGTCATCGCCTGCTCACCTCGATCCGCGGGGGCGCGCCGTCGGTGAGGAGGTTGGCGTTGCTCTCATCGGTGCCTTCAATGAGGAACGCTGCGCCCTCTCGCATGCGTTCCCTGATCGCGACCGTAGCCTCGACGCTGTGGCCGTTAACGGACACGGTGACCAGGTCTCCGTTGCTCAGGTCGAGGTTGTCCGCGTCCTTTGCAGCCAATTCGAGCTTTTGATGGGGCATGAGGAACCGCAGCGCCGGGTTTCGCTTGGTGACGTCGGCGGCCCACAGGTCCCGGTACGTGCCGAGGACCAGACCCGGTGCGTCGTCGGAGGGGGCGGCGGCGGGAACTCCGGGTGAGCCGCGGGACGGCTCATCGACAGCGGGGCCGCCGATCGGCGACAGCCCGCCCGCCGACGCCCCCTCCGGCGGCGCGCCGGGCGTCCATGACGCACCCGGAGCCCTGTCGCCCCAGCGCAGACCTCGGCCTCCGATTTCCTCATACGTCAGACCGGTGTAGAACGGCACCTCCGCGCAGAGCGACTCGAACACGTCCGAGGGTGCGTCGGCGTTGACGCCAACACCAAGTTCAGTCGCGACCGCGTCCAGGAAGCGCCAGCCGGGGAGCATCCCCTCTGGCAGCGGGACGTTGCGGCGCAGACGCTGGAGTCGCCCGTCGGGGTGGGTGACCGTGCCCTCCTTCTCGGCGTGATTCTCGGCGGGGATGACGAGGTCGGCGAGCCGGGTCGACTCGTCCTCGAAGGAGGCGATCGAGACGACGAAGCTGCCCGCGAGAGCCTTGCGCCAGCCGTCTGTGTCCGGGTGGGTGCGGACGGGGTCGGCGTTGAGGAGGAGCATCGCCCCGAGCTCGTGCGCCGCCAGGCCCTCCTTGATCTCCGCGCTGCCGCGGCCGGCACCGATCGGCTCGAGACCGGGGTTCGCTCCCGGCAGGCACCCGACCTCCCGCAGCCCGCGGGTGTTCGACTCCTCCGGGACCTCGAGCAGGCCGGGGCCGATGCGCTTGTGCATGTCGAGGGAATGCATGCAGGCGTGCAGGGCCTCGACGGCGCCGGGGCTGCGCCAGAGCCGCTCGCCCCAGACGATCGTCGGGTCGGGCGCATCGCGCAGCGTCTTCGCGATTACCTCGGCGTCCCTCTTGAAGGGACCGTCGGCGTCGTAGCCCTCGGCACCCAGGGCGCCGGCCAGGGTTCGCAGGAACGATGCGGCCTCGCCAGGCGCATAGCGGACCGCCTCCTCGGCGCCGCCGTCGAGCGCGGTGGGCCGCTCGGAGGCCACCATCAGCGTCGCGCGGCTGCGCCGGACCGCCTTGCGGATCCGCAGGTCGAGGATCGGCATCTCGTGCAGCGGATCGACTCCGACCACCAGGATCGCGTCGGCGTGATCGAGATTCGCCATCCGCGAGCCGTGGTCGGGGCGGGAGACCTCGCCGAGCAGGCGGGCGTCCACCGGGTTGGGCGAGCAGTCGACGTTCGACGAGCCGCCAGCCCGGACGATGCGCTGCGCGAGCCAGCCCTCCTCGTTCGAGGTGCCGCCGCCGACTAGGGCAGCGGCGCGCTCACCGGCGCTCTGGAAGGCGTCCGCGACTCTCTTGACCGCCTCCTCCCAGGAGATCGGACTGAGGCTTCCGTCCCCGGCCCGGACCATCGGCCTGGTGATCCGTTCCGCCGAGTTGAACATCTGGAAGGCGAAGCGGCCCTTGTCGCAGAGCCAGCCGTCGTCGACCTCGGCGTTGTCGCGCGCGTTCACCCGCAGCACCCGCTCGTCGCGGACGGTGAAGCCGACGTTGCACTGGCTGGGGCACAGGGTGCAGACCGAACCCGCCTGCTCGATGTCCCAGGGCCGGGCACGGAAGCGGTAGGTGTAGGAGGTCAGCGCCCCGACGGGACAGAGCTCGATGATGTTGCCGTGGAAGGGGGCGATGTAGGGCCGCTCGTCGAAGGTGCCGACGAAGGTCTTGTCACCGCGCTCGAGCAGCTGCAGCTGCTCGTCCTCGGCCACCTCCTGGCTGAAGCGGACGCAGCGGTAGCAGAGGATGCAGCGCTCGCGGTCGATCGCGATCAGGGGTGAGAGCTCGAGCGGCTTCTGGAAGTGGCGCTTGGGGTCGGTGAAGCGGCTCTTGCCGGGGCCCCAGCCCAGCGCGATGTCCTGCAGCGGGCACTCCCCGCCCTTGTCGCAGACCGGGCAGTCGAGCGGGTGGTTGACGAGCAGGAATTCGACGACCGCGTTCTGTGCCTCCGTCACGCGCTCGGTCTGCGTGTAGACGACCATGCCGTCGCGCACCGGTGTCGAGCACGCCGTCTGCAGCTTCGGCATCCCCTCGATCTCGACCAGGCACATCCGGCAGGCGCCGACCGGCTGGCCGAGCTTCGGCTCGTAGCAGAAGACCGGAATCTCGACGTCGCCCTGCTTGGCGGCGTCGACGAGCATCGTCCCCTCGGGCGCCGTCACCTCCCGGCCGTCGACCACCAGGCTGACGGCGTTGCGGATCTGGCGGGTCACGCCACCGCTCCCGCCCTCGCAGGCATCGGCTGCTGCCCGGCCGGTGCGATCGCGGGGTCGCCGCTGGGCGTTCCGAGGCTCGCGCCGGGGACGCCTCGCTCGATCGCGTCCATGAACTCGTCCCGGAACTTCTGCACCATCGACCCCACCGGCATCGCCATCGAGTCGCCGAGCACGCAGAGGCAGTTGCCGATGATGTTCGTCTGCACCGAGGCGACCGTCTCCAGGTCGATCGGCGTCGCCTGGCCGCGGATCATCCGCTCGAGCATCTTCACGGTCCAGTTGGTGCCCTCGCGACATGGGGTGCACTTGCCGCAGGACTCGTGGTGGTAGAACCGCGCCGTTCGCAGCGCCAGCTCGACGACGCTCGTGGTGTCGTCGAAGACGATGATCGAGCCGGAACCGAGCATCGAGCCGGCGTCGGCCATCGCCTCGAAGCTGTAGGGCCGGTCCAGCGCCTCCTCGGGTGTCAGCACCGGCGAGGAGGAGCCGCCCGGGAAGATGCCCTTGATCCGGCGGCCGTCACGGGGTCCGCCGGCGAGGTCCTCGATCAGGACCCTTGTGGGGATGCCGAGCTCGACCTCATAGTTGCCCGGTCTCTTCACGTCGCCGGAGACGGACGTGACCTTGGTGCCCGGCGACTGCTCGGTGCCGAGGCTCTTGAACCAGTCGGCGCCCGAGGCGACGATGTGCGGGACGTTGGAGAGCGTCTCGACGTTGTTGATCAGCGTCGGTCCGTCGTAGAGCCCCTGCACCGCGGGGAAGGGAGGCTTGAGGCGCGGGTTGCCGCGCTTGCCCTCCAGCGAGTCCAGGAGCGCGGTCTCCTCGCCGCAGATATAGGCGCCGGCGCCGCGGTGCACCACCAGCTCGACCTGCTCCCCGGTGCCGAGCACGTCCTCGCCGAGGAAGCCCGCCTCATAGGCCTCATCCACCGCCCGGTCGAGGATGTCGCCCTGCAGGTCGTACTCGCCGCGGATGTAGATGAAGCAGCGATTCGCCCCGGCAGCGCGGGCGGCGATGATCAGGCCCTCGATCAGCTGGTGCGGATTCTTCTGGATCAGCTCGCGGTCCTTGAACGCACCGGGCTCTGACTCGTCGGCGTTGCAGCAGAGGTACTTGTCCATGTCGCCGCGAGGCAGGAACGACGCCTTCTTGCCCATCGCGAAGCCGGCCCCGCCACGCCCCCGAAGCCCGGAGTCCTCGAGCTCCTTGAGCACCTCCTCCGGGGTCATCTGCTTGAACGCCTTCTCGATCGAGCGGTAACCGCCGAGCTTGCGGTAGGCCTCGATCGAGGCCAGCCCCGGCTCGTCGATGTTGCGGAAGAGCAGGCGGGTTTCCTGCGATGCCATCAGCCCTTCACCTCCTTCGCGTCGGGCCCGCCCGCCGCGGGACGGTCCTCGAGACGCTTGTCAGGGAGCACTTCCCTGCCCGAGCGCAGCTGCTCGGCGGCGGCCCTCGCGTCCTCCTCGGTGAGCGGGCCGTAGTAGCGCTCGTCGATCGAGGCCATCGGGGCCAGGTCGCAGGCCCCCAGGCACTCGAAGCCCCTTATGAAGAGCTTGCCGTCCTGTGAAGAGCCGGGACCATCGATGCCGGCTGCCTCGCAGAAGGATTCGAGGAGCCCGTCGGCACCCCGCAGCCAGCAGCTGATGTTGGTGCAGACGAGCACTTGGTGTTCGCCCTCGGGCTCGAGCCGGAAGAGGTCGTAATAGCTCGCCACCGCCTGCAGGTAGCCCGGCGTCACGCCCATCACCGCCGCCGCTTGGCGGATGCCCTCCGGTGTGCACCAGCCGTAGCGGCGCTGGACGGCCCAGAGCGCCGGCATCACCGCCGATCGCTTCCGCGGGTAACGCTTCATCGCGCGGCGGATCTCGTCCGCCAGCTCCTTGGGCACCTCGACCTCGGAGGGATCCGGAACCGGGGCCGGGTCGCCGTGAGGTTCGCGCTCCTCCTCGACGGCCTGGCGTACCTCGATTGGCTCCAGGGACTCAGCCGCCGGCCCCGGAGGCGAAGCCGAGGAGCCGGCGGTTGATTCTGGCTCGTCGGGCATCGGCGGCGGGTGGGGCGCGTCGTGGATGTGGCCGGGGTCGGTGGTCCAGGGACGCTTGCCTTTAGGGATCAGCGGGCTCACCGGTCGATCCCCCCGAGGTTCGGGTCGAGCATCCCGAGGTTCTGGATCAGGTCGGCGATCAGTCCGCCCACGCACATGTCACGGAACGCCTGCAGGTTGACGAACCCCGCATCGCGGAAATGGACTCGCGCCGGCTTGGAGGAGCCATCGGCGACCACGAAGCAGCCGAGCTCCCCGCGCGGTCCTTCGACCGGGTAATAGAGCTCGCCAGGCGGCACCCGGAAGCCCTCGGTGACCAGCTTGAAGTGGTGGATCAGGGCCTCCATCGAGGTGGAGAGCTCGTCCCTCGGCGGCAGCACGTACTTCCGGTCGTCCGCGATCCAGGGCCCCTCTGGGAGACCGTCGATCGCCTGCTCGATGATCCGCACCGACTCGCGCATCTCGGCGATCCGAACGCGGTAGCGGTCGTAGCCGTCGCCGACCGTTCCAACGGGGATCTTGAAGTCGTAGTCGCCGTAGGAGAGGTAGCCCGGCGTCTTCCGCAGGTCCCAGGGCTCTCCGGCCGCGCGCAGGAGCGGCCCGGTGACTCCGAGCTCGAGCAGGCGCTCGCGAGAGACGATCCCCACGTCCTTGGTGCGGCGGAGGAAGATCTCGTTGCGATCCAGCAGCGCCTCGTACTGATCGATCCGCGCGGGCATCTCCGCGCAGAACTCGCGCAACTTCTCCTCGAAGCCGACGGGGATGTCCTCGAAGACGCCGCCGACCTGGATGTAACGGGTGTGCATCCGCTGCCCGCCGGACATCTCGAACAGGTCCAGGATCCGATCGCGCTCGCGGAAGCAGTACCAGAACATCGAGATCGCGCCGAGGTCGAGCGCGGTGGTGCCGAGCCCGACCAGGTGAGAGTGGATCCGGTTGAGCTCCATGTGGATGACGCGGAGGTACTGGGCCCGACGCGGGATCTCGAGTCCCACGAGGCGCTCGACGCAGCCGCAGAAGGCCTCCGCGTTAAAGAAGTAGGCGAGGTAGTCCATCCGCTCGACGAACGGGATGACCTTCCAGTAGCTCTTGTCCTCGCAGTTCTTCTCGATGCCGGTGTGGACGTAGCCCATCACCGGCTTCAGGTCGAGGACCCGCTCGCCCTGGAGGGTCACGATCAGCCGCAGCACCCCGTGTGTGGCTGGGTGGTGGGGACCCATGTTGATCGTGAGGATCTCCTGCTCGGGCTCGAGGCCGGGTCCGACGGGCCCCTGGCCGGCCAGCTCCGCCGCGTCCACCAGCGGCGAGGAGGGATCCTCCCCGAGGCGGGAGTACCCGCGCTCGGTGATGTCCGCCTCGTCCCTGAGCAGGTCGTCGGGCGTCACTCGAACCACCTCGGGGCTTCGATCTCGTTGTGAGTGAAGAGCACGGGCTCACCGCCCATCGGGTAGTCCCGGCGCTGCGGCCAGCCGACGTAGTCCTCGGGCATCAGGATCCGGCGCAGATCCGGGTGCCCCTTGAAGACGATGCCGAAGAAGTCGTAGGCCTCCCGCTCCTGGAACTCGGCCGTCGGATAGAGAGCGACGCAGGAGTCGATCTCGGGAAGACCAGCATCAACCGGCGCGTCCTCAGCTTCGCTTCCGGGCGCACCGGTGGCGCCGTTCCCCGCCGCCGGGTCCTCGAGCAGCGCCTTGACGTTGATGCGCTCGACCCGCTCTCGGCAGAGCAGCTCGTAGTGGACGGCGAAGCGCGGCGTGGCAGGCAGGTAGTCCGCGGCGTGCACGCTGGAGAGAAAGCGGTAGGCCTGATCGGGTTGATCGCGCAGCCAGCTCAGGGCGTGCAGCAAACCCTCCGGATTGACGACCAGCGTGGCGCGGCCGTGCTCGACCGAGGTCTCGATGACGGTGCCCTGGCGGCCCTCCTCGATTCCCTGGGCGATCAGCTCCAGGCCGGGAGCGTCAGGCATCCTCCACCGCCTTGGCGGCCCGCTCGATCGCCTCGGACGTCGGCTCACCGGTCTCGAAGCGGGCCCACTCCTCGGTGCCGACGGCGTTGTAGCGCTGGCGCCAGCCGAGGTCGGGCTGCCCGCGGACCAGCCGCTGCAGCTTGTTGAAGCCGTGCAGGAGCGCCTCCGGGCGGGGCGGGCAGCCGGGGATGTGAACGTCGACCGGCATGAACTTGTCGGCGCCCTGCACGACGGCGTAGTTGGCGAACATGCCGCCGGAGGAGGAGCAGGCGCCCATCGCGATCACCCACTTGGGCTCGAGCATCTGGTCGTAGACGCGGCGGACGACCGGGGCCATCTTGATCGAGACGCGGCCCGAGAGGATGATCATGTCCGCCTGGCGGGGCGAAGCGCGGAACGCCTCGGCACCGAAGCGCGCGATGTCGTAGCGCGAGGTGACCATCGACATCATCTCGATGCCGCAGCAGGCGAGGCCGAAGGTGAGGGGGAAGAGCGCATTCGCCCGTCCCCAGTTGAGCGCGTTCTCGAGTGTGGTGGTGAGAACGCTCTCCTCGACGTACTGCTCGAGGTCCTTGCCCTCCAGGTCCCCGCGCAAGAGATCGCGGGCGCGTAGCTGTCGGGCTCGGAGGCTCTCCCGCTCTACTTCCAATCGAGCGCCCCTCGACGCCAGACGAAGACCAGGGCGACGAGCAACAGCACGACGAAGACGAGGATCTCCACCAGGACGAAGACGCTCTTGGTCGTATGCACGAGGACGCCGACCGGGTAGAGGAAGACGACCTCGATGTCGAAGAGGATGAAGAGCATCGCGATCATGTAGAAGCTCACGCCGAAGCGGAAGGTGCGGGTGATGTGGGAGGGAAGCCCGCACTCGTAGGGCTGCGTCTTGATCGGGTTCGGACGCCGCGGACCGATCACCCCGTTGAGCAGTGCGAACGCGCCTCCCACAACGATCCCTAGGCCGGCGAACACGAGAACGGGGAGATAGCTCTGAAGCACGATCCTTTCGTCTTATACCACCGCACCCCCGACTTTGTAGCAAGATGTTACATAGTGCTTTTCCGCATCAGCAAGCCAAATCCCGACCCTTTTTGGCGGCTTTGATGCCCTCCCCGGGGCCCTAAGCTCCCGCGCCCGTGGTTGAAGTCCATCTCGTCGTCGGGATCGGCCTGATCGCCGCCAACCTGGTCGCCGGGGTCTGGGGCGGCTACTCCTGGCTCGAGCGGAAGCCCTCGGCCGGGTTCTGGTACTCGCTCCGGATCGCGCAGGCGACCGTGATCCTGCAGGCCTTCCTCGGCCTCCTGCTCGTCTTCACCGGCCACCCCGGCGATGAGCTCCACATCCTCTACGGCGTGCTGCCGCTGGTCGTCTCCCTCCTCGCCGAGGTGATCCGGCTCGGCTCGGCCTCCCAGGAGCTCGGCGAGCTCGACATCCACGCGCTGCCGCCGGAGCGCCAGACGCAGATCGCCATGGCCATCCTCCGCCGCGACACCGGCATCATGGCCACCGCCTGCCTGGTGATCTTCTTCCTGGCGCTGCGGGCGGCCGGGACGAGCTCGGCGTTCTAGGGGACCCCGGGAGGCTGGGTGATCGAGAGGACGGCGCCCCCCGGATCGGCGATGACGGCCTGTCTCATCCCGGGGACGCCGGGCACGTCGGAGGGCGGCGTGATGATGCTGCCCCCTAGCTCACTCGCCACGGCCGCGGCCTCGTCAGCATCGAAGACCCAGAAGTCGACGCTCCACCGGGCGGGGTCTTCGGCGCCGGGGATCATGACCGCGACGTTGTCCCGCGGCACCGGCTGCTGCGGCGTGCCGCCGACGTACCCCGGGAGGAGCCAGATACTCATCCCGGCCTCCTCGGGGCCGAACGGCTCGGCCTCCCAGCCGAACAGCTCGCGGTAGAAGGCCTTCGCTCCTTCGGGGTCGGGCGTCTGGAGAGCGCTCATCGAGTACGCGCCGGGCTCGTTCACGACCTGGGCTCCTTTGTGCTCCGCCTGTTCCCAGGCAGCGAACGTGCCGCCGCCCGGGTCGGCCGCGATGGTCAGGCGGCCGCCCTCCAGGCTCTCGAAAGGCTCGACGATCACGCTGCCGCCGGCGTCCCTCACCTTTGCGGCGGTCTCCTCCGCGCTCCCCACCAGGATGAAGGTCGTCCAGACCGGGGTGGGCGGCGCCCCATCGGGGATCGGCGAGCCGATCGCGGCGGCGTCCCGGCCGCGCAGCCGGCAGATATGGAAGGTCCCGCCGGCGTCGGGAGGCAGCGTGTTCTCGGCCTCCCAGCCGAGGACGCCGCTGTAGAAGCGGATTGCGGGTTCCGGGTCGTCGTGCCAGGTCTCGACCCAGCACGGCACGCCCGGCTGGAATCCGTCCCGATCGCTCATCTCAGCCCTCCTCGTATTCGTCGTGCCGGCGCCACCAGTCGTATGGCGGGGTCTGCGGCCAGCCCTCGGGCAAGTCCTCCCAGGTCTCCTGCCGTCCGAGGAGAGACCGATCGAGATAGGTCCAGACCGGGCCCATGACCTCGACCCCGCGCCAGCTCGTGAAGTAGGTCCGGTAGGTGTCGTCACCGTCGCGGAAGAACGCGTTCAGGCCGAACATCTCGCCGTCCTGGTACTCGCCGACCTTGGGCTCCGGCGGTGAGAGGCCGAGGTCGACGCCGAACGTCCCGCCGCCCCACGAGTACCAGGGGACCTCCCATCCCATCCGCTTGCGGTAGCGCTCGAGCTTCTCGAACGGAGCCCGCGAGGCGAGGGCGAAGCTCGTGTCCCGTGCGTGGAGATGGGCCGGATGGGTGAGCTGGTCGACGACCATCGAGCAGCCGTCGCAGCCGACCTCCTGATTCGGCCCGAACATGAAGTTGTAGACGAACAGCTGCCGGCGGCCCTCAAACAGGTCGAGCAGGGTCGCCTTTCCGTTCGGGCCGTCGAACTCGTACTCCTTCTCGACCCGCATGATCGGCTGGCGACGCCGCTCCGCGGCGAGGGCGTCGCTCTCCTTGCTCATCTCCTTCTCCCTGGCGAGGATCTGGTCGTTGGCTGCTTTCCACTCCTCGGCCGAGACCACCTTCGGCAAGTCCATCTCACGTGCTCCTTTCCATGCGACGGGCGTGCTCTATCGCCTCTGGACCGTATCATAAAGTCCTAAAAGGCAACTAGCAAGATGTACTTCAGGACTATCACACGATAAACTTCGGCCCATGGCTCGCACGCGGACACAACTCGATGGATGCGGTATCGCCCACGCGTCGGAGCTCCTGGGGCAGCGATGGACACTGCTCGTTGTCAGGGAACTCCTGCTCGGCCCAAAGCGCTTCACCGATCTGCGCAGCGGCATCCCCGACATCAGCCCGAACGTTCTCGGGCAGCGCCTGCGGGAGCTCGGGGAGTCGGGCATCGTCCGGAGGCGCAAGCTCGCGCCCCCGGCGGCCGTGCAGGTCTACGAACTCACCGAGTGGGGCCGCGACCTCGAGCCGGCGGTGCTGGCTCTGGGGAGCTGGGCGAACCGGTCTCCCTCGTTTCCACGCGGCGCCGAGATGGGCCCGGACTCGCTGGTGCTGGCCCTGAAGAGCACCTTGGATCCGGCGAGGGCCGAAGGGCTGGAGGCTACCTACGAGCTGCGCCTCGGCGAGATCCCTTTCAAGATCTCAGTGAAAGAGGGGGAGTTCCAAGCCGCTCGGGGTGAGGCTGAGAGTCCCGACGCGACGATGATCGCCGACCCGAACGCCATCGCCGGCGTCGTCTTCGGCGGAAAACCGCTGGGGAAGGCTGTGGAGGCCGGCGACATCGCGATCGACGGCAGCCGCCGGGCCGTGAACGCCCTCTTCCGCGCTCTCACCTAGGGATCTGGCGTTGTCCCGTCACAAACACCCGGTCCATCTCGTCTTCCTAGTACGAAAGACGAAAGGAGCCGTCATGGAAAGCGAAAGCGCTCGCGCTCGCGCCGAGGCCGCCGACGAGGTCTGGAAGTGGACGGTCGGCGGGGGGATCCTCACGGTGGCACTCGCCCCGCTCGCGTTGCCCATCCTCATCCTCACCATCGTCGCCTTGCTGCCGCTCGCGGTGCCGCTGCTCGCCATCGGCCTGCTGGCCGGCTTGGTCGCCGTTCCGGTGATCCTGATCCGCAAGCTGGCGCGTTCGGTGAGAGGGGTCGGGCCACGGCGGCGACGCAGGCGGCCTGCGGAGCCTGCCCCCAAGCCGGCGACCGGTCACTAGGACTCAGACAGCAGGTCCCGGTAATCCCCACGGTGGAAGAGAAGCGGCTGGCCGTCGCGCGCCTCCGCCTCGATCACGTTTCCGGTCAGGATCAGGTGGTCTCCGCCGTCGATCAGATCACGGAGCTCGCAGGCGACCCAGACCAGGGCGCCGTCCAGCCGGGGTAGCCCCTGGCCTTCGGTCCACTCGACCCCGGTCCACTTCTCGGGCGCAGGGTCCTTTGCCGAGAAGCGGTGCGCCAAGTCGGCCTGGCCGGCCGCGAGCACGTTGACCCCGAAGCGCCCTTGGGCCCGCACCGAGGTGAGCGTCCGCGAGCCGCGGTCGAGGCAGGCGAGCATCATCGGAGGGTCGAGCGAGAGCGAGGTGACGGCGTTGGCCGTTGCGCCCGACGGCCCGTCCGCCCCGACGGCGGTGACCACGGTCACGCCGGTGGCGTAGGCGCGCAGCGCCCTGCGAAATTCCTCCGGGCTCACCCCGTCGGCGGCCATCTCTGAAACCTACGCGCACGGCGGCTACGGCGAATCTGGCCTCGAACTACTCGCATATGATCCCGCCGCGTGCGAGGGGCTCTCCTACTGATCGCTGTTGCCGCGGTCGCGGCCGCCACCGGTTGTGGCACCCAGGGGGTCAAGGTGTCCAGCGACGACCCGACCCACGAGGGCGCCCAGATCTTCGCCGAGCGCTGCTCCGGCTGTCACACGCTCACCCCCGCAGGGACGGAGGGCAGCGCCAACCGCTCAGAGCGGGTGCAGGGCCCGGACCTCGACCAGCGCAAGGAGACCATGGCGGATGTGATCTACGCGATCCGGAACGGGGGCTTCTCCGGCGCGATCATGCCCCAGAACATCGTGGTGGGCGCCGACGCGCAGAAGGTCGCCGCCTTCGTCGCGAAGTACGCGGGCCAGGACGTCCCAGAGGAGGCCGGCCCCGCCCAGACGACCACCAGCTCCAGCTCCGCGCCCTAGCTCGGGGGACCGAGCCACGCTCGACCTGAAGCAGATTCGAAGCGAGCCCGACGCGGTCCGCTCCGCGCTGGCGCGGCGGGGCGCCGCCGAGCAGCTCGACGAGCTGATCTCGGTGGACGAGCGCCGGCGCGAACTCAACACGCGGATCGACGGGATCAGGGCCGAGCAGAACAAGCTCTCGGCGCAGATCGAGGAGGCCGCCAAGGCCGGCAAGGCGGGCGAGCCGGAGTTCGCCGAGCTGCGGGACCGCTCGAGCGCACTGAAGTCCGAGCTGCGGGAGCTCGAGCCGCAGCTCGACGAGCTCGACCAGCGCCGCGAGGCGCTCCTCGTCTCCTTGCCCAATCTGCCGGAGCCAGAGGCTCCCGACGGCGAGACCGAGGAGGACAACGTCAGCCTGCGCGAGGTGGGTGAGCGCCCCCAGTTCGGCTTCGATCCCCTCGACCACCTCGAGCTGGGCCAGCGCCACGGCTGGATCGAGATGGAGGCGGCGGCGAACGCCTCAGGCTCCCGCTTCGCCTACCTGCTGGGCGACCTGGTCATGGTCGAGCTGGCACTCGTTCGGTTCGCGATGGAGCTGGTCCGGGACGAGGGCTTCAGACCCACGATCCCGCCCGTGCTGGTCCGTGAGCAGGCGCTGTTCGGCACCGGGATGTTCCCCGGTGAGCGGGAAATGATCTATGAGGTCCCGCGGGACGAGCTCTTCCTGGTCGGGACCTCGGAGGTCTCCCTGGCGTCGCTGCACGCCGACCAGATCATGGAGGCGAGTGAGCTCCCCAAGCGCTACGCCGG
Organism: Solirubrobacterales bacterium; assembly: GCA_035265665.1. Classification (GTDB taxonomy): domain Bacteria; phylum Actinomycetota; class Thermoleophilia; order Solirubrobacterales; family 70-9; genus DASUPK01. The sequence continues at coordinate 23,283 of DATFOK010000122.1, forward strand.
CTTCTCGACCTGCTTTCGGCGGGAGGCCGGGGCGGCGGGCCGCGACACCCGCGGCATCTTCCGCGTCCACCAGTTCGACAAGGTCGAGATGTTCAGCTTCGTCGAGCCGAGCGACTCGACGGAGGAGCACGAGCGCCTGCTCGCGATCCAGGAGCGCATCCTCGATGCGCTCGAGATCCCCTATCGCGTGGTCGACGTCGCCGTCGGCGACCTGGGCGCGCCGGCAGCCCGCAAGTTCGATTGCGAGGCCTGGATCCCGAGCCAGGAGCGCTACCGGGAGGTGACAAGCTGCTCGAACACGACCGACTACCAGGCAAGACGCCTGTCGGCCCGGTACCGTCCCGCGCAAGGAGAATCCCCGGAACCCGTGCACACGCTGAACGGAACTGCAGTGGCTGTGGGTCGAACCCTCATCGCGCTGCTGGAGAACGGACAGAGGGAGGATGGGACCGTGGATCTTCCGTCCACTTTGCAGGAATTCGGCGCTCCAGAGCGGATTCCCACATAGATGACTCCCGCCTCCACCCCCAAGCGAGTAGTCCTCTGCGACGACCACGAGATCGTCCGCGAGGCGATCAAGGCCCGAATGGCCGAGGTCGAGGGCGTCGAGATCGTCGGTGAGGCGGAGACCGGCGAGGAGGTCGTCGACAAGGTCCGCGAGCTCGAGCCGGACGTCTGCATCGTCGACGTGGAGCTGCCAGGCAAGGACGGCATCGACGCGACCAAGGACATCCTCAAGGCCCGCCCCGAGACGCGGGTGATCATCTTCACCGCCCACGCCCAGCCTGACCTGCTCACGCTGGCGCTCCGCGCCGGGGCCTCCGGCTACGTCCTCAAATCGGCCCCGAGCGAGGACATCGCCCGAGCGATCGAGGTCGTCGCGGGCGGCGGCACCTTCGTCGGCACCGAGCTCGGCCAGGGTGCGGGAGAGGTCGAGAAGCTGCTCGAGCTGACCCCCCGCGAGCGCGAGATTCTCGAGCTGCTCGCGGAGGGCCTGCGCGTCAAGCAGATCGCCGACCGGCTCTCACTCAGCCCCGCCACCGTCCACACCCACGTCCGCAACGCGATCGCCCGCATGGAGGTCGACACGCGGACCGAGGCGGTGGCGCTGGCCGTGCGCTTCAGTTACCTGGGCGCCGGCGGCAAGGCTTGATGCGAGGGGGCGCCGCGAGGCGCCCACCGTCTAGCTCTCGTCCTCTCGCTTGAACTCGAGTGCGCAGCCGTTGATGCAGTAGCGCTGGCCAGTGGTCTCGGCCGGGCCGTCGTCGAAGACGTGCCCGAGGTGCGCGTCACAGCGCGAACAGAGAACCTCGGTCCGGCGCATCAGCAGGCTGTTGTCCGACTCGGTCTCGACGGCCTCGTCGCCCATCGGCCGGTCGAAGCTCGGCCAGCCGGTGCCGGAGTCGAACTTGTTCCCGGAATCGAACAGCGGCTGCCCGCAGGCCACGCAAACGAACTTGCCCGGGTCCTTGACATCGTTGAGCTCGCTCGTGAACGGCGCCTCCGTGCCCTTGTTGCGCACCACCTCGTACTGCTCGGGGGTGAGCTCCTGGCGCCACTCCTGCTCGCTCTTCTTGACCTTCTCCAAGTCCTACCTCGCTTCCGTAATGGGTACCGACCAGGTTATCCCGGTCATTCCATAGTCCAGCGAACGCTTCCCGCGTTACCCGAACCTAGGATGCCGCGGGTGCCCGAATCCTTCTACGAGCCCGACGGTGACGTCTACGTCGCCACCGAGCTGACCCAGGGCCCGTGGGACCCCGGTGCCCAGCACGCGGGCCCGCCCGCGGCCCTGATCGGCCGCGAGATCGAGCGCCTCGGAGAGGGCAGGATGGGCGGCGGCGAGGGGCCGCCCGCGCAGGTGGGGCGGGTCACCTACGAGATCCTGCGCTCGGTCCCGATCGGACGGCTACGGGTCCAGGCCGAGCTCGTCCGGCCGGGCCGGCGCGTGGAGCTGGTCGCGGCGACACTGGCAGACGAGGACGGCGAGCCCCTGGTCCGCGCCCAGGGCTGGCGCCTGCGCGCCGATCGGGTCAGCTTCGAGCTCCCGGCACGAAGCGAGGATCGGCCGCCGGGACCCGACGAAGCGACGCCGGAGAAGTTCCCGAACGTCGGTTTCGAGACCGGCTACCACTCGGTAGTGGAGCACCGCTTCGCCCGGGGCTCCTTCACCAAGCTCGGGCCGGCGACCGTCTGGCTGCGGATGGGCGTCCCCCTGCTACCTGGCGAGGAACCGACCCCGCTGCAGCGCGTGCTGGTCGCGGCCGATTCCGGCAACGGGGTGAGCGTCACCCTGGACTGGCGGCGCTACCTGTTCATCAACGTCGACCTCAGCGTGCATCTTCATCGGCTTCCCGCCGGCGAGTGGATCTGCCTCGACGCCGAGACCTACCCCGAGCAGAGCGGCATCGGGATGGCCGACACCCGCCTGCTCGACGAGGCAGGGCAGATCGGCCGGGCGGTTCAGACGCTGCTGGTGGCCAAGCGAGAGCGGGCCGGCTGAGGGACGTCGAGCTGCGCGGCGGGTGTGGTCCGCAGTACCCGCTCGAGTGACGCCACGACCTCAGGATCGAACTGGCTGCCGGATTCCCGGCGAAGCTCCTCGAGGGCCGTTTCGGGGCCACGCGCGGGAGAGTAGGGCCGCTCCGCGGTGATCGCATCGTAGGCGTCGCAGGCGAAGATGATGCGTGCCGAGAGCGGGATCTCCTCGGCGGCCAGGCCGTCGGGGTAGCCCGCCCCGTCCCAGCGCTCGTGGGAGGCGCGGATCAGCCTGCCGACCGGCCCCAGCGACCGCGCGGCGGAGACGATCCGCTCGCCGAGGATGGTGTGCTGGCGGATGAACTCCCAGTCCTCGTCGTCGAGCGGCGTCGACTTGTTGAGGATCGCGTCCGGGATGGCGATCTTCCCGATGTCGTGCAGCTCGGAGGCTCGGCTGAGTGTCGAGAGTTCGCCGGGGGGCAGGCCCATGTCCCGGCCGACCGCCACGGCCAGGCTCTTGACGGCGTCCCCGTGCTCGCCCAGCTCTGGCGCTCGCTGGTTGAGCACCCTGATCAGGACCGCCTCGACCTCGCCTCCGGCCGAGTGGCGCCGCGAATCCTTCTGGCTGTACATCCGCTGGTCCGCGAGCTGCAGGGCGGAGGAGCGATCGCTCGCCTCGGCCGGGAGCTCGGCGGACCCGGTCGAACACGTCACCTTGAAGCCCTCGCCCTGCTCGCTCAGCGCCGCAGCGCCCGCCGAGACGGCTTTGGCCGCCGCGTGGGCGTTGCCCGGGATCAGCATGGCGAACTCGTCGCCACCCATCCGGTAGGCGCGGCCGCCCTCGCCGACGGCGGCTGCGAGCTGGTGAGCGAGCCGGACCAGCAGCGCGTCACCAGCCGGGTGCCCGAAGGCGTCGTTGTAGGCCTTGAAGCCGTCCAGATCGAGGATCGTGAGCAGGTGGGGGTCGGTTTGATCGGACCCCAGCAGTCGGTCGAGGTCGTAGATGAGCTTGCCGCGGTTGAAGAGGCCGGTGAGCGGGTCGCTCTTGAGTCGGACGACGAGGCGGTGGTTCTGCGCGAAGGTCAGCACGAGCCTCAGCACCACCGCGACGAGGGTTGCGATCGTCAGCGCGGCAACGGCGGGCTCGTTCATGTCGTGGCGCTCGAGCATGAGCAGCGCGAACACGGCGAGGGCGAAGATCGTGGGCGAGGCGAACGCCCGCCACCCCTCCACCGGACCAGTCTCGCGGCGCCGGGGCGAGGGCTGCAGAGCGCCGGCCGCGATCAGGACGGTCGCCAGGGGCCAGAGGAAGTTGTTCCAGGCGTCAGAGGTGTACGTGCCGGCGAGCGACTGATAGGTGTAGACACCGTCACCGATCGCCGCGCAGGCTACGCCCACTGCGACCAACGCAAGGCCGCGTCCCGGGCGCCAGCCGGTCAGCGCCACGGCGCCCGCGGCGACCGCGAGGATGACGAGGTCGAGGGCCGGATAGGCGACCGCGACGGCGATCTGGCTGGGGGTCCCCGATGTGTTGGCGAGGACGTAGTCCATCAGCAGGCTGGAGCCGATCGCGGCCACGCAGAGTGCTCCCATCGCGACGTCGGTCCAGACGATGGGCGTCATCCGGCCGACCCGGGAGCGCACGTAGGTCAGGATCCCGCCCAGGATCAAGGCGTAGCCCGCGAGGTAAAGCGCGTCGGATCCCGACGGGAAGGGGGGCTCCGTCATGTCCCGCAGCAACACGGTCCAGTAGAGGTGGCCCAGGGCCCAGCCGAGGAGGCCAAACCCGAGAAGGGCCCAGGGCAGCCGCTCCTCCCTGCGCAGCGCCGCCCGCCCGAGGGTCGCCAGGGCGGCACTCATGGTGATGAAGTCGTAGACCCACTCTTCGATGAAGTAGCTGTGGCCGGGAGCGAAGCCAAAGGTGCTGTGCGCGACGACCACGAGCACGGCGGCCAGCACGACCCCGGCCAGGATCAAGCCGAGGACACGGGCGAGCGAGCGAGTTTTTGGCGAAGCGGCAAGCAAAACGAGGGCCTTCGGGCGACGAGTACACATTCATCGGCAGGTGGCGCAAGTCCTTTGAGCGTTTGAGAAGGTTCTTCCGGACGGGATGGCGAGATCCTCCGACAAACGCAGCAGGTGCCGTGGCGGCGCGGCGGTCGCGGCAGCGCTGGCGCTCGCCGGCACGCTCGCGCTCTCGGGCACCGCGCTGGCCGCGCAGGATGAGCTGAAGGGCGGATCTGTCGTGATCCAGCTGCAGAACTCTCGCGGCATGAAGGTCAAGCCGAAGAGCATCACGCTGCCGATCAGCGGCGGTGCGGTCGACCCGGTCGACGGTTCGGGGACCGTGCAGGTCAAGGGCGGCTTCAAGGCGAAGCGCGGCAGAAGCAAGGTGCAGGTGAAGATCACCACCCTCACCCTCGGTGCCAACGGCGGGCAGGGGAGCGTCACCGCGAAGGTCAACAAGGACTTCGTCGCCAACTTCGGATCGCTCACCGGCGGAACCGTGGCCCGCATCGGGTGGGGGGCGACCATCTCCAACGTCCGCGCAACGATCGCCGGGCGGGGCGCCAAGGCACTCAACCGTGCCTTCTCGCCGAAGAAGCGCAAGGGCGCGAAGAAGTCGGCGCGGGGCAAGGTCAAGGGCGGGCAGCCGCTCGGCACGATCGTCTCGATCACCACCGACCCACGGTCGGTCGAGGTCCTCCCCGGAGGCACCATGACGCTGGAGACGGATCTGGGCGGCACCTTCGCCAGCAAGCTTCCGCAGCACTGCATCTCCCTACTGGGGGTCTCCGCGATCCCTCCGGCCGAGATGCTGCTGATTCCCGTCGGTGGGTTTGCCTTTCCGGTGGCCGGCGGCAGCGCCGCGCCCGATTTCACGGCCGGCGAGGTGATTACGGCCGGCGGTCAGACCTTGACCAAGGACAATGGCTTGGGCACGCCCGGAGCTTGTGCGAGCGAGGGGCCTCCGGCTGGGACCGAACTTCGAAGTGCCGAGCTGAGCGTTGCGTTCGACCTGAACTCTCTGCGAGCCGTCCCAACCCTGCCCGATGGCACCGTGGTGCCTCGATCGCCGCTCGCCACCATCGACTTTTCGATCGGGACGCGGTCCGTGGATCCAGCCACCAAGGTACTCACGGTTGATAACGCGAGGGTTCAGCTTGCGGATCTCGCCGCGGGCCTTCTCAATCAGATCTTCCCGAACGAGTCCGGCAACCCGAGCAACGACTTCGCCGCTGGCGACCTGATCGGCACGATCGACCTGGCCGACGTCAAGCTGCGCTAGTTCTCGAGGCGGAGGGGGAGGGATTCGAACCCCCGGACCGGGAGGACCCGGTCAACAGCTTTCAAGGCTGCCGCAATCAACCAGACTCTGCCACCCCTCCGGTTGTGAACAGTAGAAGGTCGCGAGAGGAGGTCCCTATCTAGTCTGCAGTCATGCCTGAGTGGCGGAACTGGACCGGCGATCAGCGCTGCGTCCCGGCGCGGATCGAGCGGCCCCGTGACCGCGGCGACCTGATCGAGTCGGTGAAGCGGGCCGCGGACCAGGGACTGACGGTGCGGGCGGTCGGGTCGGGACACTCCTTCACCGATGCCGCCTGCACCGGTGGGGTCCTGCTCGAGATGGACAGCCTCGACCGGATCCTGGAGGTTCAGCGCGACGCTGGCCTGGTCAAGGTGGAGGCGGGCCTTGGGCTGCGTGCGCTAAGCGAGCTGATCTGGGGACACGGGATGGCCCTCGAGAACATCGGCGACATCGACAAGCAGACGATCTCCGGCGCGGTCGCGACCGGCACCCATGGCACCGGGTCCCGGTTCCGCAACCTCTCCTCGATGATCGATGCGATGGAGCTCGTCCTGCCCGACGGGACCCTGCTCGAGGTGTCCCCCAGTTCCGAGCCCGAGCTGCTCCCCGCGGTGCGGGTGGGATTGGGGGCGCTCGGGGTGATTGCGACCGTGACTCTGCGGACCGTGCCGGCGTTCACCATCCGGCGCACTGACTCGCCGCTGCCCCTGAGCGAGACGCTCGAGCGGCTCCAGGACCTGGCCGATGGCTCGGACCATTTCGAGTTCTACGTCTTCCCCCACACTGAGGTGGCGCTCCTCCGGCAGAGCGAGCGCACCGACGAGCCGCCCGATCCGCGCCACCCGGCCGTCGACTTCGGGCAGGAGGTGGTCCTGGAGAACTGGGCGATGGGGGCGATGGTGCGGGTGGGCCGCCGATTTCCCTCTCGCATACCGAGGCTGTCCCGCTTCGCCGCCTCGCGGCTGGCGAAGACCGTGAAGATGGATCGCAGCTACCGCGTGTTCGCCAGCAGGCGGAAGGTGCGCTTCACCGAGATGGAGTACGCGATTCCCCGTCGGCACGCGACCGAGGCGATCCCGCGTGTGCTCGAGGTGGCCGAGCGGGCCGACCCGCCGGTGGGCTTCCCGATCGAGGTGCGCTTCGTCGCCGGCGACGACTCGATGCTCAGCCCGGCCCACGATCGGGACACCTGCTACATCGCGGTCCATCAGTACCGGGGGATGGCCTGGGAGAGCTACTTCCGCTCGGTGGAGTCGATCATGGACTCCTACGGCGGCCGGCCACACTGGGGCAAGCGTCACTTCCAGACGGCCGCGATGCTGGCGGACCGCTATCCGCGCTGGGACGACTTCCTCGCAGCGCGCGCCCGCCTCGACCCTGAGGGCACCTTCCGCAACCAGTACCTCGATCGGGTGCTGGGACCCCCTACGAGATCAGCTCTCCAAGCTGCGCGGACTTGAGCACCTCGGCGAGCGCCTCCGGGGCCTGCGGACGGGCGAAGTAGTAACCCTGCCCATGGTCACAGTGGAGGGCCTGGAGCTCGCGCAGCTGCTCGTCGCGCTCGATTCCCTCGGCGGTCGCGGTCAGCTTGAGGCCGTGGGCGAGCCCGATGATCGCCGCGACGCCGGCCGAGTCCTCGGGTGATCGGCCCAGCCCGGCGATGAACGAGGCGTCGATCTTGATCGCGTTCAGTCGCGGAAGCCGCTTGAGGCTTCCGAATGACAAGATCGCGACCCCGAAGTCGTCGATCAGGAGGCGGATGCCGAGCTCCCTGAGGTCGGGGATCGCGCTCAGCGCGGCCGCGCGGCGATCCATCACGGCCCGCTCGTTGATCTCGATGCAGAGCGAGGCGGCGGGCAGCCTGGTATCGGCGATCGCCTGAGCGATCTTGCCGCTCAGATCGGGGTCGGCGAGGCGGCGCTCGCTGATGTTCACCGAGACGGTGAAGCTCTCGCCCGAGGGAATCTCGGCCCGCCAGATCGCCGCCTGCCGGCAGGCCTCGCGCAGCACAAGGTCGTCGAGGTCGGCGATCAGGTCGCTCGTCTCTGCAACGAAGAGGAATTGGGCCGGCTCGAGTAGCCCGCGCACCGGGTGGCGCCAGCGCACCAGTGCCTCGGCGCCGGTGATCGCGCCACTGATCAAATCCACCTCGGGCTGGTAGTAGACGACGATCTCGTCGTTCACCAGCGCCTCGCGCAACTCGCGCTCGAGACTCGCGCGATCGGTGTCGCCTTCGCGCATCCAGCTCTCGAAGAGTGCGTAACGGGACTTGCCGGCCGCCTTGGCGCGGTACATCGCCATGTCGGCCTCGCCCAGCATCACGTCCGGCTCCTGGACGCTCACCCCGGGGCCGTAGAGGGCGATCCCGATGCTGGCCGCCTGGATGATCTCGCGGTCCTGGACGACGATCGGCTTGGTGAGGGCGCTGATGACGCGGTCGGCGATCGTCTTCGCGTCCGCCTCCCCGACGCCCTCGCAGAGCAGGGCGAACTCGTCGCCACCAAGACGCGCCAGGGTGTCGCCGGCCCGCAGCAGCCGCTCGAGGCGCCGCGCCACGTCGATCAGCACGTTGTCCCCGGCGGCGTGCCCGAGTGTGTCGTTGACGAGCTTGAAGCCGTCGAGGTCGAGGTAGATGATCGCGAAGCCCTGGGCGCTTCGGCGGGCGGTGGCCATCCTCACCCTGTCGGCGAACAGCGTCCTGTTCGGCAGCCCGGTGAGCGAGTCGTGGAGCGCCTGCCTGGTGAGACGCTCCTCTGATTCCTTGCGCTCGGAGATGTCCTCCATCTGCGCGATCAGGTTGCTCAGGACCCCCTGGCTGTCGTAGACGGGGGAGACGGTCAGGGAGATCCAGACCGGATGCCCGCGGGCATGCTCGCAGCGGGTCTCGCCTCTGTAGCCGTAGCTCTCCCCCTCGGCGACCTCGCGGAGGGCCTCGACCTCCCGCTCGCGATCGCCGGCGTAGATGATCTCGTCGAAGCGCCTGCCGAGCAGGGTGTTCTCCGGGCGGCCGCAGATCTCCGAGAGCGCCCGATTGACGCGCTGGAAGCTGCCGTCCAGCGCGACGAGCGCCATGCCGACCCGGCTGTCGTCGAAGGCCTTGCGGAAGCGCTCCTCGGCCTCTCGCAGGGCGGCCTCGGTCGCCTGCCGCTCGCTGATGTCGCGGACGAAGGCGTGAAAGCGCCACTCCTCGCCCTCGCGCAGGGCGGAGATGGAGAGCTCAATCGGTATCTCGGTGCCGTCGCGGCGCAGGCCCTCGACCTCGAGCCGCCTTGCCATGATGGGGGCCTCCGCGCTCGCGAGGAAGCGGCCCAGCGCGCGCAGGTGGGCGTCCCGGTACCGCCGGGGGAGGATCGTCTGAACGACCGAGCGCCCCAGGATCTCCTCGCGGCCCCAGCCGAAGAGCCGCTCCGCCTGCGGATTCCACTCCCTGATCAGATTGTCCTCGTCGATCGAGATGAAGGCCTCCTGGGAGGTCTCGAGGATCGACCTGGACTCGCGGGTGGCCTGGCGCAGCGCGATCACGACCAGGTGGAGGGCCGGGCCGACGGTCGAGGCGAGCCCCACCGCGACCGCGGCGCGCAAGAACTGCTGGGCGGTGTCGGTCAGTGGTTCTCCGATCACGACCGGCAGCACCAGCGTGAGCGCCATGGCCAGCACCGAGATGGCGAGCTGGCGGCCCGTGCCGTAGAGCGCGAACCAGACGACCGGCAGCGCGACCAGGGGATCGAAGATGCTCGTGGAGCCCTCGCTCGCATCGCGGAGAAGCCCGACCACGACAAAGTAGGCGAGGATCGGCACCCCCTGGGTCCAGGGAGGAAGCCGGGCCCAGCGGAGCCCGCGCACCATGACGATCGCGATCGCGGTGAAGGCCGCTGCGACCAGCACCCGCGGATCCGTGACGGAGGTGCTCGCGAAGGGCAGCAGCACGAATGGCAGCAGTGCGCCGAGGGCGAACGTCGTAATGCGCCGGCTTACGTCCTCCCCCTCGAAGAACAGGCCTGGCCGGAGGTCGGGCGCAATCGAGCGCGACCAGCCCGGACCGGGCTTATCGCGGGCAGCGGCTCGGACCCTCTGCAATCTGCTCCTCTTTCCCCCCCTATGACATACCCCCAAATCGCGGCCCGGCCCGCCCTGACGGGATGTCGAAGGTACGACGCGCCGGTGGGCCGAGGAAAGGCCGTTATTCGGTAATGGACATGATGACTACTAGAGGAAGCTCTTGCCCTCACCCCGGTAGGTGGGGACCTGGTCACGGATTGTCATCCCGGTTACCAGGTAGAGGCTGTTGAAGCGCTCGCAGAGCTCGCCGGCCTTGACGTGCCTGAGGTAGACGCGGTCGCCGACCCGCAGCCGGTCGGCCCCGGAGCCGCGCAGCGGGGTCTGGACCTCTCCCGCGCCCTCGTGCGGATCGAGGCGCAGCCCGGCGGGCAGGTAGGGGACCGGCATCCGGTCCTTCGCGCCGACCCCGGAGGCGAGATAGCCGCCCCCCAGGGCGGTCGCCACTCCTCGGCCCGGACGCCTGACGATAGGCAGGGCGAACATCGCGGCGGGCCGCAGGTTGAAGGCGCGGTAGTGGTCGAAGAGGATCGGCGCGAAGAACCCGGAACCGGCGGCGACCTCGGTGACCGCCCACTCGGACGCGGTCAGCTCGATCGATCCCGTGCCGCCGCCGTTCACGAACTCGAGCTGGGCGACCTCGGAGAGGGCGGTGACGATCTCGGCGCGCCTCTCCTCGACGTCCTTCGCCGAGGCGGACTGCATCGTCCGGATCAGCCGGTTGGTGATCGCCTTGCGGGGGACGTTGTCCCCGACGCCGGCGATCTGGCCCTCGTAGGCCATCAGGCCCACCAGCTTCGTGCGCTCCCGGCGGTCGATCTCCTGCGCAAGGGCAACTGCCTGCTCGGCGGTCCTGATCGGCGAGCGCTTTGGCCCGATCTTGACTCGGCCCCCGAGCGGCCACCAGGAGAGGTCGATGTCCATCGCGACGCGCACCGGCGCGACGAAGGAGGTCGCAGCCTCCTCGACCAGGTCCAGGTGCTCGGTGCTGTCGACCATCACCACCGGCGCCTCGTCGGGGTCCTCCGACGTGATCCGGGCGAGCCGAGTCAGGCAGCCGCGGTCGGTGGTCGGGTAGGCGACGACCAGGTCCCGAAACCGCTGCTCCCAGAGCCAGATTGCCTCGGGCAGGGTGAAACCGAGGATTCCCTGGAAGCCGGGATCGAGGTCGAGCAGCCGCTCGAGGACGGGCCGGGAGCGGACTGACTTGCTCGCGATCCGGATCGGCTTGCCACGCGAGCGGCGGAGCATGTCGGCGGCGTTCGCCCAGACCGCATCCAGGTCGACGAAAGCGAACGGAGCCTGCACCTCCGAGAAGATCGCCTCGAAGCGCTCGTAGGCCTCCAGCGGCGTCGGCAGCGGCAGCGGGGCCGGCGTGTCGGTGCCGGCCAGCGGCCGCGTCTGCTCCTCGACGGTCGCGGTCGAGCTCTCGTCTGGGGCCATCATCCGGATCCAGCCTACAATCGAGCCGCGTGGTCGCCTGCGGTGACCGCCGCCCCCGGAGAGGTGGCCGAGCGGCTGAAGGCACTCGCCTGCTAAGCGAGTAGGGGGCTAATAGCTCTCTCGAGGGTTCGAATCCCTCCCTCTCCGCTAGAGCACCTTTCGGAATGAAAGTCGCTCTGTTCAAGAAGGTTTCCGCGCTGATCGCGGCCCTCGCGGTCGCAGGGGCGGCCGCCTTCCTGCTGATCGATGGCGACGAGGGAAGCTCGGAGGCGCCCGAGCCGGGTCCCGGCGCCGTGATCGATGCCCTGCGCGCCAGCGTTCCCGTCGATGTGCGCCTCGAGCGGCCGGCCAAGCCGGTCGGTGGCCCGAGCTACCCGCTCGCCACCGTGCGCCACGGCCAGACGATCTCACTCCGCTCCTCGCCCGGAGGCAGGGTTGTGGCCCGGGTCGGCGACCGGACGGAGTTCGGCTCCGTGCGCGTCTTCTGGATCGAGAAACTGAGGGGTGCTTGGTTCGGCGTGTCGGTCCCGGAACTGCCGGACGGCCGGCTCGCCTGGGTCAAGGACGACCGCTTGGCGCTGGACCTCTCCCAGACGCGCTTCTGGATCACGGCCAACGTCTCGCGGCAGCTTCTCGAGTTGCACTATGGCGACCGGGTCCTCGACAGCTTCCCGGTGACCGTCGGCTCGCCGAGCTCCCCGACACCGCTCGGCGACTACTCCGTGACCGACGGGCTCGTCGGGCGGGGCCTCGGCCCGTGGTACGGCTGCTGTGTCCTCGCCCTCTCCGGCCACCAGCCGAACCTGCCGGAGGGGTGGATCGGCGGCAACCGGATGGCGATCCATGGCACGCCCGGCTCCATCGGCGGCGCCACCTCACATGGCTGCCTGCGCGCCTCCGACCGCGACATGATCTCCCTCTTCGCGCGCGTCCCGCTGGGCGCGCCGGTCTTCATCCGCGTGTAGGGGGCTTTGCCGACTTGGGGCCCTAAAGGGACCACAACTCGGCAAAGCCTCCGATCAGCTGCGGTGCCAGCGGGTCACGAGCGGCGCTGGACGTGATCGGTACTCAGAGCGGAGGGATTCGGAGCGCCGAGAAGAGCCAGGGCAAGTCGCAGTTCTTCGGTGAGCATTTCGAGCGCGCGCCGAGCGCCGGCTTCACCGTCCCACGCCAGCCCCCAGAGCGCTGGTCGCCCCACCAGCACTGCCTGCGCGCCGAGCGCCAGCGCGACGGCCACATCGGTCCCGCGTCGCACCCCGCCATCGAGCAGCACCGGGATCCTGCCATCGACCGCCTCGACCACCTCCGGCAGGGCATCGATCGTCGCCGGCGCGTTGTCGAGCTGGCGTCCTCCATGGTTCGAGACGACCACGCCGGCGGCGCCGTGTTCGACCGCGAGCGCGGCATCCTCGCCGGTGATCAGCCCCTTGATCAGGATGGGCAGGTCGAACTCGTCGCAGAGCCGCTCGAGGTCCTCCCAGGTGATCGAGGGATCGACGAGCTCGAAGACCTCGGCCGTGGTCAGGCTGCGGTGACCGACCGCGACCTCGATCGCTGGAGCCCTGATCTCGGCCGGGACCTGGAAGCCGCTGCGCAGGTCGCGCTCGCGCCGTCCGGCGTATGGCGCATCGACCGTGAGCAGCAGCGCCTCGTATCCCGACTCCGCGGCCTCCTCGATCATCGCGCGCGTCACCCCGCGGTCGCGGAAGAGATAGACCTGCATCCAGCGCTTCCCGCCCGACGCCGCCTCGGCGACCTCGGCGGGCCGTGTGCTGGTCAGGGAGGAGAGGCAGAGCACGGTCCCCGCGGCCGCAGCGGCGCGCGCCATGCCCCGCTCGCCGTCTGGGTGGGCGAGCAGCTGGAAGGCGACCGGGGCAACCAGGATCGGGATCTCGAGCTCCGCGCCGAGCACGGTCGCCCGGGTGGAGATCTCCGAGACGTCGACCAGTACGCGGGGCCGCAGCTCCCAGCCCTCGAAGGCATCCGCGTTCCGGCGCAGTGTGCGCTCCTCGCCGGCGCCGCCGGCGAAATAGCCATGTGCCCCGGGCTCGAGTCTCTCGGCCGCCAGGCGCTCGAGATCGGCGATGTTGACCGGCTCGGTGACGCGGGAAGGGTATTGCGGCGCGCCTTGCCATCCTTTGCCTATGCCGAGGCGCAAGCGCGATCCGGTCGAGACGGCCGACTACACGGATCCCGAGGGCAACGTCCTCACGCTGCGCCAATCGCTGAGCCCCCGGACGATCCGCAAGCTCAGGAAGCCGCACCGCAAGGACGCGTCCTCGGCGGAGGACGTCTGGGCGCGACGCAACGAGATGCTCTTCGAGCACCTCGCCGTCAGCTGGGAGATCTCCGGCCTGCCGCTCGACGACCAAAAGATGCTCATCGGCCGCTACCGCATGGCCGATTCGGACGAGCAGCGCTGGGTCCGGGAGACGCTCGACAGGCACATCGAGCAGTATTTGCCGGAACTCCTCGAGTAGGCGTATAAAGGGCTGGTGCGGCCCGTGCTGCTAGGGGTGGGGAGTAACTCGCGGATGGCGAGGGCGCTGGAGCGCCACCTTCAGCGTGAGTTCGCGGCGGCGGGATATCAGGCGGCGTGCTTCGACCAGGCTCCGCCCGCGCTCGACACCCTGCAGGACCTCAGGGAGCACGAGGCGCCCGTAGCGATCGCGATCGCGGATCAGGACGCTAAGGGGATGAGCGGTCTCGGCCTGCTGCGGAAGGCCCGGCACCTTCACCCGGAGGCCCGGACGGTTCTGCTCTGCGCTCACGCCGACCTCACGGTGGCGACCGATGCCGTCAACCACGGGCTGCTCGATCACTTTCTGATCAAGCCCTTCGACGGCGAGAGGGACCTGCTGCCGATCGTCTCCGACCTGCTCGAGGGATGGCAGGGTGCCCGCGATCGTGACGCGGCCGGAGTGCGGATCGTGGGCGAGCGACACTCCCCGCGGGCGCACGAGATTCGGCGGTTCCTGGACCGCAACGGAATTCACCAGACCTGGCTGAGCCCGGCGGGTGACGCGGGGGCCGAGTTGCTCCGCGAACTGCCGGAACCGGAGCGCACGAAGCTCCCGGTAGCCATCTTTCCCGACGGCGTCGCGATCGGCGACCCGACCAAGCTGCAGCTCGCCAGCGAGCTTGGTCTGGCCACGAAACCTGTGCTCGATCACTACGAGCTCGCGATCGTCGGTGGTGGTCCCGCCGGGCTCGCGGCGGCCGTCTATGGCTCCTCCGAGGGATTGACCACCGTGCTGCTCGAGCGCGAGGCCCCGGGGGGGCAGGCAGCCGAAAGCTCCCGAATCGAGAACTACCTCGGCTTTCACGCTGGCCTGAGCGGTGCTGAGCTGAGCCGCAGAGCCATCATTCAGGCGCGGCGCTTCGGAGCGGAGATCGTGCGCCCGACCGAGGTAACGGGGATCGAGCCGTTGCCGAGCGAGCAGCTCACCGTCCGATTCGCCGACGGGTCGACGATCACGTCGAACGGCGTCTTGATCTCAACGGGAGCGTCGTACCGACGTCTCACGGCCCCCGGGGTATCCGAGCTCGTCGGGCGCGGCATCCATTACGGGGCATCCCGCCGCGACCCGCAGGAGCATGTCGGGAAACACGTCTTCATCATCGGCGGGGCGAACTCCGCCGGGCAGGCCGCACTCAACTTCGCCGACCACGCCGCCCGGGTGACGATGCTGATCCGCGGTTACTCGCTGACCAAGGGCATGAGCAAGTACCTCGTCGATCGGATCGAGGCTGCGCCGAACATCGAGGTCCTTACGCATGCGGAGCTCGCGGAGGCCCACGGATCGGACCGCCTCAAATCGATCACGCTGAAGCGGCAGGGGGCGCTTGCCGACGCCCGCGTTCCGGCCGATGCCGTTTTCATCTACATCGGAGCGGTGCCGCGCACGGAGAGCTTCCGCGAACTCCTCCCCGCGGACGAGCGTGGATTTCTCCTGACCGGCCCGGACCTGGGCCCGCACCGCGCGGGCTGGCCGCTGCAGCGAGACCCCTACCCGCTGGAGTCAGTGATCCCGAACGTCATCGTCGCCGGGGACGCGCGCCACGGATCGATCAAGCGAGTCGCCTCAGCGGTGGGCGAGGGCTCGATGGCGGTGCAGCTCATGCACCAGTGCCTCAGGACT
>DATFOK010000123.1:0-10859 GCA_035265665.1 Solirubrobacterales bacterium
TCAAGGACTTGACCAACGCTTGGCGCGTCAGCAACGGCCAGGCTTCCGAGGGCGACATCGTGTGGCAAGCACCGGTCTGGGCCGACAACCTGGACGGGGACGTGGCCTACTACAGCTACTGGGCGTCTCCTTACTGGGCCCTCGCCCGCGGCATGTGGTCGGGGCTTGCTCAGTTCGGGCCGACGATCCACTTTCTAGGAGAAGAGGACGAGCCAGACGAGCCGCTAGCCCCCGGACGGGGTGGGGCTCATCCAACCCACCGCGACGTTGAGCTGTCCCTCTACTCGGTCCTGTGCCTCGAGCTCTTCAACCACATGGCGGAGGGGTCCTCGTACCGGATCTGTGCCAACGAGACCTGCGGCCGTTTCTTCGTTCGCCAGAGCGGCCGCGCACGCCACGGTCAACACCGGTCCAAGGGCGTCAAATACTGCACGTCGGAGTGCGCCCGGGCCCAGGCCCAGCGCCAGTACCGCCGGCGGAACAGGAAGCGACGGCCCCAACTTGAGCCCCCTTCAACGCCTGCAAAGGGAAGGCCCTCGAAGCCGCCGGGCTGCAGGAGTAGCGATGTCAAAGGAAGACGTCGAGGCTTTCAAGCGCGGGCTTGACACGTTTAACCGGCGAGATGTCGAGGCGCTTCTAGAGGACCTCGACCCCGAGGTGGAGTGGCACCCGGCGCTGCCCGTGTTAGTGGGTGGGGAAGCGACGGTGTATCGGGGACATGGGGGCATCCGCGAGATGCTCCGAGACCTGTACGAGGCTTTCGCAGAAACTCACGTCGAGATCTGGGAAATCCGGGACCTGGGAGACCGACTCGTCGCGATCGGCCGCACCCGTGCGCGTGGTAAGGAAAGTGGCGCCGAGACCGAGTCGCCCTGGGGCTGCGTAAGCGAATACAAGGACGGCAGGGCGATTCGGATTCGGACTTACCTCGACCCCAAAGAAGCCCTCGAAGCCGCCGGGCTGTCGGAGTAGTGCTTTGGACGAGAGGCGGCGCTTGATAGCGGCGGCTACCCGCGAGACACTGCGTGGGCGATGTCACTGTTGAGAGCCCCTTCGGAGGTCTTAGTGTGTCGGGACTACGAGAAATCTGCCCGGGCGACGCTTTGCGGCGCCCCTGGGCCTAGATGGGGAGGTAAGCAATGCACAGGAAGTCATT
The DNA here is from genome assembly GCA_035265665.1 of Solirubrobacterales bacterium. GTDB lineage: Bacteria > Actinomycetota > Thermoleophilia > Solirubrobacterales > 70-9 > DASUPK01. Next base: position 1,157 of record DATFOK010000123.1, read on the forward strand.
GCTCGCGGTTGCGGTCTGTACCGCCGCCCTTGCGGGTGCAAGTGCAAGTGCCGCTCTCGCCGGTGAGGTAAGGGCCCTCCGGGGACACCAAGTACTGAGACGACGCCCCCGATCCCGGGTACGTCGGGCCCGACTGCAATGCGCGAGCATGCGAACTCGATCTGCGGCTTCTCCGGGCTGAATGACCTGCTGGTGGGCCAGGGGCCAACCGATTTCATTGTGCAGTCGCCCGGACAGGACGTCAGGAACGGCGGACCTCCTGGGATCCCGGGTGTGGCGTGCGGGCCGGGAAGCAACGAAGACCGGGGGACCCCTCCGTTTAAGTGAGATTCATTGGTTGGCCTCGACCCAGGGTCGGGGCCAACCTTCATCCGCCTATCCAGACGACGCGCCGCGATGCTGCGTGGGCGATGTCGCAGGAGAACGTTGAGATCGCGCGCCAGCATCTCGACGCCCTCAACGCCGTGCCAGAGCCGGACGCGAAGCGGCCGCTGCCCCAGGGGAGCACGGTGCAGCTCACCCTCCCGGCGTCCTCGCAGTTCTGGCGGTGTTGCTCGCCCGCGAACCAGAGCACGGCGAGCACCCCCACGACGGCAACGGCGAGGATGGCCCACTTCACGGCTTCGACCCTAGCCCCTCGATTCGGCGGCGCCAAGGCCAGGGCGTTGCCCAATCCGTTGCCCACCGGTCCGATCTGGGCCTCGGCGAGCGCCTCCGAGCACAAGAAAACACCGCCGGAGCGGGGCTTTCTCAGATGCCGGAGGAGGGACTCGAACCCCCGACACGCGGATTATGATTCCGCTGCTCTAACCGACTGAGCTACTCCGGCGGGGCGGTCAATCGTAGCGTCGGGTCGGTTGGCCGCTGCGTGGCAATTTTCCCCGCATCTCAACCTCCGCACAAACCTTTCCGCGCCGGAACAGAGTAGAAATACAGCCCGACGTTCAAGAGGCCTGAGGGAGGGCCTACAGGACAGGAGGAATTGGATGCGAGGTCTCAAGCAGTGGAGACTCCTCATCGCGGCTGCCGGGCTGGTGCTGGTCCTCGGCCTGGCTGCGTGCGGCGGTGATGACGACGACGATGGAGGCGGTGGCGAAGCCCAGCTCGACCTGGTGATCGGCGACTCGCTCCCGCTCACGGGCGATCTCTCCGACTTCGGCCCGCCGGGCCAGAAGGCCTCCGACCTTGCGGTCTCGGAGATCAACAAGGCGATCCAGCAGGCCGGTGTCGAGCACACGGTGAAGGTCGTTCACGAGGACAACGAGACCAGCCCGCAGGCCGCCGTGCAGGCGGCACGCAAGCTGGTCGACTCTGACGGAGCGAGCTGCATCACCGGGGCCTGGGCCTCGTCGGACACGATCCCGACGGCTCAGTCGGTGTCGATTCCGGATGGCGTTCTGCAGATCTCGCCCGCTTCGACGAGCGACGAGATCACCGCTCTCGACGACGACGGGCTGGTGAACCGCACGTCGCCGCCGGATTCGTTCCAGGGCCCGACGCTGGCCAACACGATGGACGCCGCGCTCGGCGGCGCCAACGGCAAGACGGTCAACATCGGCGCCCGCAATGACTCCTATGGCACGGGCCTTGCCGGCACGTTCGGCGATGCTTGGAAGGAGCTGGGCGGTAGCGTCGGACAAGAGGTGATCTACGACCCCGAGCAGCCGAGCTACGACTCGGAGGCTGGTCAGATCACGTCCGGGAACCCGGATGCGATCGTGATCATCGATTTCCCGGAGACCTTCGTGAAGGTCGGCCCCGCGCTCCAGCGCACGGGCAACTGGGATCCGTCGAAGGGCTGGTTCACCGACGGTCTGGCCTCGGGCGACGTACCGGACTCCGTCGATGCGCAGGTCATCGACGGGATGCGAGGCACCGCACCGGGCTCGCCCGACAAGGGAGAGGCGTCGACCGCGTTCGACGACCTCTACACCTCGTCGGACCCAAGGGATGTCGACCGTCAGACCTTCGACACCCAGAATTTCGACGCGACGATCCTCTGTTACCTGGCCGCGGTCGCAGCTGGTTCGACCGACGGCCAGGACATGGCGGATCAGATCGTCGACGTCAGCGCTCCGCCGGGAGCTCCCTACACGTGGGAGCAGCTGCCCGAGGCGATCAAGGCGCTGCAGAACGGCGATGACATCGACTACCAGGGCGCTTCCGGCCAGATCGACCTGGACGACGCCGGCGACGCCACCGCGGGTGTCTACGACATCTACACGTTCAAGGGCGCAACCCTAACCCTCGACGAGATCGGGGAGACGCCCGTGGTTCTGCCCGAGTAGTCGAGTTGGAGGCGAGCCGTACGGCTCGTGAGCGAAACGGCCGGGGCTCAGGCCCCGGCCGTTTCACGCTGCGGGCATGAAATACTCGCGCCGTGGCCCGCCGCCGATCCAGGAGGGGCAGGAAGTCCAAGGAGCAGCTGCTCGGGAACGTCCGGCTGTTCTCCACCTGCAACAAGCGGGAGCTGTCTCGAATCGCGTCGCTCGTCGAGGAAGTCGACGCGCCAGAGGGAAAGGTGATCGTCCGGCAGGGCGAGCCGGGGCGCGAGTGTTTCGTGATCGCCGAAGGGAAGGCGAGGGCGACGATGCGCGGCAAGGGGAGCGCACTACTCGGACCGGGTTCCTTCTTCGGCGAGATGTCCCTGCTCGATCAGGGCCCGCGGTCGGCGACAGTCACAGCCGAGACCGACATGCACCTGCTGGTGCTCGGTTCCCGCGAGTTCTCATCACTCGTCAATGAAGTGCCCACGGTCGCGGTCCGGATGATGCGAGGCCTCGCCGAGAGGCTGCGCAGCGCCGAGCGCCGGCAGCCCCAGCACTGACGCGAGGGTGTCACGCGAGGGTGCTCCGCAAGGAGCGACCCGTTTGATGTAGCAGCAACCCGTTTAGTTCTGCGCCGCTTCGGCCCGGTCGATGCGCGCGGTCCCGCCGAGGTAGAGCTCGGCGACCTTGGGATCGTGGAGCAGCTCTTCACCCCGGCCCTCGAACCGGTTCTGACCGACGTCGAGGACGTAACCGCGACTCGACATCCCGAGCGCCCGGCGGGCGTTCTGCTCGACCATCACGAGGGTGACGCCCTGCCGGTTGATCTCCGCGATCTTCTCGAAGATCGCCTCCACGAACGCTGGCGCGAGTCCGGCCGAGGGCTCGTCGAGGAGGAGGATCCGCGGCTCCGGCATCAGAGCCCGGCCCATAGCCAGCATCTGCCGCTCACCACCGCTCATCGTCCCGGCGACCTGCTTGCGGCGCTCGTCCAGCCTGGGGAAGACCTCGTAGACGGCTTCCATTCGCTGCCGTGCCGTCCGGGTCTCCAGCGCTCCCATCTGCAGGTTCTCCTCGACGGTCAGGGACTGGAAGATGTTGTCGAGCTGCGGCACGTAGCTCATCCCACGCCGGGTGATCACGTGAGGGCGGAGGCCGGCGAGGTCCTCGCCGCGTAGGACCACCCGCCCCCGCCTGGGGGGCAGCAGCCCGAAGATCGACTTGATCAGGGTCGACTTGCCCGCCCCGTTCGGGCCGATCACTGTGACGATCTCTCCATCGCGCACACTCAGGTCGACGCCGGTGAGGATGTCGACCTCGGGCACGTAGCCGGCGACCAGGTCCTCGACCCTCAGCACCACTCCGTTGGTGCCCGGGGCGTTCATGCGGGAGGCTTCTCACCAACCGCGGTGTCGGCGGCGACCTCGCCGAGATAGGCGTCGATCACCCGCCTGTCCGCGCGCACCTCGTCCGGCTCGCCCTCCGCGATCACTCGTCCCTCCGCCATGACCACCACCCGATCCGAGTGGTTCATGACCACCTCCATGTCGTGTTCGATGAACAGGATCGTCACCCCGCGGTCTCGGCGCAGCATCTGCATGTGATCGAGCAGACGCGCAACTAGAGTCGGGTTGATCCCGGCCATCGGCTCATCGAGGAGCAGCAGCTTGGGCTGTGCCATCAGCGCCCGAGCAAGCTCGAGCAGCTTGCGCTGGCCGCCCGACAGGGTTCCCGCGTAGGCCTCCGCGAGGTCGGTGAGGTTGAAGATCCCGAGCAGCTCCATGGCCTGCTCTCGGACCTCTCTCTCTCGCGCCCGGGCGGCGCCCGGCCTGAGCACGAGGTTCCGCAGGCGCTCGCCGGGCTGCTCGGGTGCCGCGAGCATCATGTTGTCGATCACCGGCATAGCCGCGAGGGCCTTGGTGATCTGGAAGGTCCGCACCATGCCCCGGCGGGCGATCGCATGAGGAGATTCGCCGAGTATCTGGCGGCCGTCGAACGTGACCGAGCCGCGATCACCGCGGTAGAACCCCGTCAGGACGTTGAAGAGGGTGGTCTTGCCCGCCCCATTCGGGCCGATCAGGGCCGTGATCCGGCCCGCACCGATCCTCATTGTCGCCCCATCGACCGCGCGGATCCCGCCGAAGCGCTTGACCACGTCCTCGACCTCCAACAGCCCCCTGCCGTTGGTCGCCTGATCATTCACCGAGCACCATCTCCTGCCGCTTACCGAACAGGCCCTGCGGGCGGAAGGCCATCAGACCGATCAGCAGCAGGCCGGTGATCGCGAGTCGGACCGAGGCGATCCGGGTCTCGGTGAAGGGCGGATCGGGCAGGTCGATGAAGCGGGTGCCCTCGAGGACGAACCAGAACAGGACCGCGCCGACGGCGACACCCCGATAGCTGCCCATTCCGCCGAGGATCAGCACGCTGAAGGCGAAGAAGGTGACCAGCGGCTCGAAGTCGAGCGGGTGGACGGTGCGCAGATCGAGTGCGAGGAAGAAACCCGCGATCGAGCCGAGCACCGCCGCGATCGCCAGCGACTGTAGCTTGAAGGCAAGAGTGTTCTTCCCCAAAGCCTGAGCGGCGTCCTCGTCCTCCCGGATCGCCCGTAGTACGCGGCCCCATGGTGCCCGCTGCAGGTAGGTGAGCGCGAGCGTCGCCAGTCCCACGGTGACCCAGATCACCAGGAGCAGCGGCAGCAGCGTCGGCGGGTCGGACCAGAAGTTCGTGACGAACTCGTTGATCGATTCTGAGATCGAGTTCCAGGTGTCCGGATAGCAGTTCGAGGGGTTATCGAGGTCGCAGAACAGGCCCTGGTTGCCTCCGGTCAGCTCGCGCGCGTTCTGCGCGAACAGCCGCACGACCTCTGCCATCGCGATCGTGGCGATCGCGAAGTAGTCGGCGCGCAGGCGCAGCGAAGGAAGCCCGACAAGCACTCCGAACAGCATCGAAGTGCCGACCGCAAGCGGCAGCGACAGCCAGAACGAGAAACCGGCCTTGATGACGAGGATCGCCATCGTGTAGGCGCCGATCGCCATGAACGCCGCCATCCCGAAGTTGACGATGCCGGTGAAGCCGGTGTTGAGCTGCAGCCCCAGCGCGACGATCGCGTAGATCCCCGCGAGTACGCCGACGCTGACCCAGAAGTCCGGGTCGGTGAGCGACTCCAGGGTGACGGCGAGCGGTACGAGCGCGCCGGGGTCGATGGTCATATCGCCTTCGCCCTCCCGAAGATGCCCTGCGGTCTGATGATCAGGACGATGACCAGGACCAGGAAGCCCACGGCGGTCTTCCAGCGGGCGTCGATGACCAGCGTCGACCACTCCGTCATCACGCCGATCACCAGTCCTGCGGCAAGCGCCCCGAAGGCGTCGCCGATCCCGCCGAGGATCACGGCCGCGAAGATCGGCAGCAGCAGCTCGAAGCCCAGCTCAGGGCGCAGATTCGTGATCGCCGCGGCGAGCACACCAGCCAATCCCGCCAGGGCTCCAGCGAAGATCCAGGTGTAGTTGATCACCCGGCGGGTGTCGATGCCTGCCGTCTCAGCCAGATCGAGGTCATCGGAGAGCGCCCGCATCCGCTTGCCCAGCAGCGTCATCCGAAGCATCAGTCCGACCGCAACGAGCACGGCCACGCCGACTATCACCACGACCAGCTGGGTTTGCCCGATTCGCAGTCCGAGGAAATCGACTGTGTCGGTGGTGTTGACGTCAAGCACGCGGATCTCGGTGCTCCAGAACCACTGGATGATCGCCCGCAGCAGGAAGGCGAGCCCGATCGACATCAGGATCAGCTGCAGGAACCCGGCGTGTTTCGCCCGCATCGGCCCCCACAGCAGGCGTTCGAACAGCAGTCCGAGCACCGCGGTCATGAGCATCGCCCAGAAGACCGCGACGACCAAGGGCATCCCCCAGGTGACGTTGACCAGATAGGCCATGTACGCCCCGAAGGTCAGGAAATCGCCGTGGGCGAAGTTGACCAGCTTGAGGATCGCGTAGACGAGTGTGAGGCCGACGGCGCCGAGCGCGTAGATCGCCCCGAGGGAGAGTCCGTTGATTCCGGTCTGGGCGACGTTGTGCAGGCCCTCGGCGGCGACCAGCGCGAGGAAGATCGCCAGAATCACGGCGACGGCGCCGAGCCAGGGTCGGCGTCTCAGACTCTCCTTCAGGCGCTCGCCGATTGCTGACGGCGCCGGCTCGGCCACCTGACCGGCCTCCATGTCCAGCAATCTATCCCTGCTTCGCCACAGATACACCTCTGACCCCGTGCCCGGGGTGTATTTTGGGCGCGCTGGTGGCCCGGATGTTTGTTCCGAGCAGCAGGCGCGAGAGCCATTCCCGGCTCTAGGGTGCGCCCCATGAGCGATCTCGACCGAGCGGTTCGAGCGGTGGTCCGCGAATGTCTCGGAGTCAAGGAGGGGGAGGAGGTGCTGGTCGTCTGCAATCCCGCGACCCAGCGCCTCGGGGAGCGCCTGCAGGAGGAGGCCGCGGATGCCGGCGCGGAGGCCGTCGTGGCGGTGATGTCCGAGCGCGCCTCGCATGCCGCCGAGCCGCCCGCGATGGTCGCGGAGGCGATGGCCGCCTCGGGCGTGATGCTCGCGCCGACGGTGCAGTCCCTCTCCCATACCGCCGCGCGCAAGCGTGCCAGCGAGGCCGGCGCGCGCTGCGCCACTCTCCCGGGCGTGACCGAGGAGATGCTGGCGCGGGTGATGAGCGCGGACATGGACGGGCTGCGGCGCAAAGGGCACGCCGTGGCCGAGGCCCTCGATCGCGCCTCCCAGGCGCGCATCACGGACGCGAACGGCACCGACCTGCGCCTCGACCTCTCCGGCCGAGAGGCGATTCCGGACGCGGGCGAGCTGACCGAGCCCGGCGCCTTCGGCAACCTCCCCTGCGGCGAGGGGTTCATCTCGCCGGTCGGGGGCGAGGGCACCCTGGTCATCGACGGATCGCTGGCGGGCATCGGCCTGGTCGACGAACCGGTCGAGATGGTCCTCGAGGGAGGGCACCTGACCTCCGCCCGCGGCGGTCAGGGAATGGCGTTCATGGAGTTGCTCACGGTTCACGGCGAGGACGGGACCAACGTCGCCGAGCTCGGCATCGGCACCAACGAGAGGGCGATCCTGACCGGTGAGGTCCTCGAGGACGAGAAGATCCAGGGCACCTGCCACGTCGCCTTCGGTGCGTCCGCCGGAATAGGGGGCACGGTGCAGGTGCCGGTCCACCTCGACTGCGTCGTGATGAAGCCGACGGTGGAGCTGGACGGTGAGGCGATCGTCCGGGACGGCGAGCTGCTGATCCGGTGAACGACGCGGATGCCGACTGGAGCCGCCTGCCGCTGGTCGCCGTTCCCAACTTCTCGGAGGGCCGCAGCGAGAGGGTGATCGGGACGCTCGAGGCGACCCTGGGCGGCCGCGCGAGGGTGTTGAACCGGCACTTCGACTCCGAGCACAATCGGTGCGTCTTCACGATCGCGGCGAAGCCGACCCGCCTGGTGGAGGCCCTCCTGGCCGGCGCGCATGAGGCCGTCAACGTGATCGACCTGCGCGGATACCGGGGGCTCCACCCGCACATCGGCGCGCTCGACGTCTGCCCCGTGGTCTGGCAGGAGGAGGATCGCCACGAGGATGCGCGGAAGGCGGCGCGCGAGGTCGCGAAGGGGATCGCGGACCTGGGCATCCCGGTGTTCTTCTACGGCGAGCTTGCCGACAGCCCGGAGCGAGTCGAGCGGGCCTACTTCCGCACGGGCGGCCCGACGGAGCTGGCGCGGCGGATGAACGCGGGCGAGCTCGAGCCGGATCTGGGCCCCGCGGAGCCGCACCCGACCGCTGGCGCGACGCTGGTGACGGCCCGCGAGCCGCTGGTCGCCTTCAACGTCGAGCTCGACACGCCCAACCCCGAGATCGCGCGCGCGGTGGCCGCGGGATTGCGGGAAGCGGGCGGCGGTCTCGCCGGGGTCCGCGCACTGGGCCTCCCGCGAGAGAGTGGGCAGTGCCAGGTCTCGATCAACGTCCACGACCCGATCGGGGTGCCGCTCGCGGAGGTGGTCGCCGAGATCAAGCGCCTCGCCGCCGAGCAGGGGACGCGGCCGGTCGAGGCGGAGCTCATCGGGCTGGCCCCCGATGCGGCCTTCGCGAACTACCCGGATGACGTGCCGATCAGAGGCTTCGATCCCAGGCGCGACATCATCGAGAACGTCCTCGGCTAGATTCCACTCGATGGCGCAGACCAAGAAGAAGCGTCGCCGCAAGCATCGCGGCACCCAGGGAGGGCGCATCGACAGGCGGCCTGCCCGCGGGCGGGCGCGGACCCGCGCCGAGGCGCAGGCTCGGGCGCGGAACCGATCCAAGAAGAAGGGCGGACCGCGCGTGCCAGAGCCGCCGAGCTGGTCGAGCGCGCTGAAGAAGGGCGGGATCGCGGCGGTCCTCTTCGTCGCCTTGCTGGCGCTCTTCGGCCAGAGCCCAGCCGCCGCCGTCGGCGTCGGGGTCCTGATGCTCGGCTTCTACGTCCCGATGGCCTTCCTGCTCGATCGGTTCATGTACCAGCGCTACGTCCGCAAGGAGGCGCAGAAGCGCGCCGAGCGCGAGGCGCAGCGCACCGGCGCCGGACAAGCCGAGGGCTGAGTGATGGAAGTCCGCATGTTCACCGTCGGCCAGATCGCCGAGAACTGCTTCCTGTTCCGCAGGGAAGGCTCCGACCGGGCCCTGATCGTGGACCCGGGCGATGAGGCTCCGCGGATCCTGAACGCCGCCGAGGAGCTCGGGGTGACGATCGAGGGCATCCTGCTGACCCACACCCACTTCGACCACATCGGAGCGGTCGCTCCGGTCGCGAAGGCGACGGGCGCGCCGGTCTGGTGCCCGGAGATCGAGACCCCGGTGCTCGCCGACATCAACTCGTTCGTGCCCTGGCCCGGGTTTGGTCCCTACGAGAGCTACGAGGCCGACCACACCGTGACCGGTGGCGAGAGGCTCGAGCTCGCCGGGTTGGAGATCGACGTGATCTTCACGCCGGGCCACAGCCCCGGCCATGTCACCTACTCGATCCCTGGCGAGGCGGCGATCCTCTCCGGCGACGTCCTCTTCCAGGGCTCGGTCGGGCGGACTGACCTGCCCGGCGGCGACTGGGCGACCCTGCTCGAGTCGATCCGCACTCTGGTCGACAGCCTGCCGTCCGAGACCACCGTCTATCCGGGACACATGGGGATCACGACGCTGGGCGCGGAGCGGGCGACCAATCCGTTTCTCGCGGAGCTCACCCGCTAGCCGGGTTAAGGTCGCTCCGCCATGAGCGAGCACTTCAAAGCCCCGAGGGGCACCTTCGACGTCCTGCCCGATCGGGAGCCGGTCCGCCGCCTGATCGCGAATGTGGCGCAGCGAAATCTGGAGGCCGCCGGCTATGGCCAGATCGAGACGCCTGCCTTCGAGGACACGGAGC
>DATFOK010000124.1:0-6828 GCA_035265665.1 Solirubrobacterales bacterium
GCCGTCCTGGACCGCGGCTCGATCTTCGAGATCGGCGCTCGCTTCGGCCCCTCGCTGATCACCGCGCTCGCCCGTCTTGACGGCCGCCCCGTCGGCGTCCTGGCTTCGGACCCCAACCACTACGCGGGCAGCCTGACCGCCGACGCGTCAGAGAAGCTCACGCGCTTCGTCGACATGTGCGACCAGTTCCACCTGCCGGTGGCGAACTTCGTCGACCAGCCAGGGTTCCTGATCGGCACCGAGGCCGAGCGCGCCGGGACCATCCGCCGCGGGGCGCGGGCCCTGTACGCCGTTCACCAGGCGACCGTACCGTGGGTCTCCGTCCTGGTGCGGAAGGTCTACGGGGTGGCCGGCGCCGGTCACGGCGACGGCTCCCGGCTCAACCTGCGATACGCGTGGCCGTCGGGCGACTGGGGCTCGCTGCCGATCGCGGGCGGCCTGGAGGCCGCCTACCGGCGGGAGCTCGAAGCCTCCGACGATCCCGCGGCCCTCCGGGCGGAGATCGAGGCTCGCCTGAACGCCGTCCGCTCGCCCTTCCGTACCGCGGAGCGCTTCTCAGTCGAGGAGATCATCGATCCGCGCGACACGCGCCCCCTGCTGTGCGACTGGGCCGCCCGCGCGCACGAGCTCGTTCAGCACGAGCTTGCCGCGGGACCGAAATCACGCGGCCCGCGTCCCTAGCCGTCCGCGCTACCGCGGAGGCGATCGGCCTCGCGCCGGATCTCGTCCTCGCTGATGGGCTTTCGTCCGTAGACGTCGTACGCGTTGGCCGCGACGCCGATGCCCCATCCCAGGATCGGAAAGATCGGCCAGAAGAAGTCGTCGCCACCACTGGTGATCGCCCAGATCGCGACCAGCATGGCGTTAACCGCGACGTAGATGAAGACGTGTCCGCGGAAGTCGCGCCTCTTCTTGAGGCGCTCGATCGCCTGGTCGCGGATCTCCTGATCGGTCTTTGCGCTCGCTTCCATGGCCGTGTTCTAGCACCACCACGGTGGATAGGCTGGCGCCGCGATGGCGGCGAACACGATCGTCTTCTTCCCCGAGGGAGCATTCGGGCCCACCAACAACTGCGTCGGGATCGGCGAGGTCCTGCGCGACCGGGGCCACCGGGTGGTGTTCGTCATCGAGGAATCCTTCGCGGGGACCCTCGAGGAGAAGGGGTTCGAGGAGCGGCTGATGCGCCTCGGCCCTCCACCGGAGCAGGAGGAGGAGCCGGGCCAGTTCTGGAAGGACTTCATCCGCGACACCGCCCCGGTCTTTCGCAAGACGACCTTCGAGCAGCTTGGCGAGTTCATCGCGCCGACCTGGGAGGCCCTTCTGGACGGCGCGCGCTACGTCGACGAGCGCCTGGTGGAGATCTTCGACGAGCTGGAGCCCGACGCGATCGTCGAGGACAACGTGTGCGCGTTCCCCGCGATCCCTGCGAGCGGCCGCCCGTGGGTGCGAATCGTCTCCTGCAACCCGCTGGAGATCAAGGACCCGGAGCTTCCACCGCCGTACTCGGGCCTTCCCATCGACGACCGAAGCGAATGGGACGCATTCCGGGCCGAGTACGCGCGCGGGATCGGCGAGATGCGCATGGAGTTCGATCACTTCTGCCGGGATCGGGGCGCCCCGGCGCTACCCGATGGCGAGCTGATCCACCCCTCCCGCTGGCTCAACCTCTACCTGTATCCGCGCGAGCTCGACTACCCGCGCTCAAAGCCTTTGGGCTCCACCTGGCACAACCTCGAGTCGAGCGTCCGCGGAAGCGACGCGCCGTGGAGCGTGCCGGACGAGCTCGCCGAGGGCGATGGCGCGCTCATCTATCTGAGCCTCGGATCGCTGGGGTCCGCCGACGTGCCCCTGATGGAGCGCCTGGTCGAATCGCTCGCCGAGACGCCGCATCGCTACGTGGTGTCGAAGGGTCCGCAGCACGAGGCCTACGAGCTCGCGCCCAATATGACGGGCGCCGAGTTCCTCCCCCAGGTCTCGGTGCTCCCCCATGTCGACCTCGTGATCACACACGGTGGCAACAACACCGTCACCGAATGCATGCACCTCGGCAAGCCGATGATGCTGTTGCCCATCTTCTGGGACCAGCACGACAACGCCCAGCGCGTCCACGAGACGGGATTCGGCGAGCGCCTCTCGACCTACTCGTTCACGGACTCGGAGATCGCCAGCGCGATCGATCGCCTGCTGGGCGATCGGGAGCTTCACGCACGACTCGGCGAGACCTCGAAGCGGCTGCAGGGGAATCCCGGAAACGTCCGGGCCGCCGACCTGATCGAGCGCGTCGCGGAGACCGGCGAACCGGCGACGGACTGACGCCGGACCTACACTGAATTGAGGGCGATGGGCGCCGAAGGTCCACATCGCATCGACGCGGCGAGAATCGCCGCCGACGCCGCCGAGATCGTCGCCTCGGTCGCCCTCGCCACGGGCGTGGTGGCCCTGCTGGACGAGGTCGCGCCGGTCACGGGCCTCGGGGTCCTGTACCTGCTGGCGGTCCTCTTCATCGCCATCCGGCGAGGCCAGCTCGCGGCGATCGTGACGGCCGTCATCAGCGTCACGGCCCTCAACTTCTTCTTCATCGAGCCCCGCTACCACCTGACGATCGCCGACGACAACAATGTCGTGGCCCTCGCTGTGTTCCTCATCGCGGCCCTGGTCGTGGGCCGGCTCGCGGCTACAGCACGGGATCAGGCCAGCGAGGCCGAGCGCCGTGCCCTGCTCGCGTCCGCCCGCGAGCGCGAGGCGATGATCCTGGCGCAGGCGGCGTCCTCGCTGCTGGCCGGCGAGAAGGTCGAGACGCAGCTCGAGCTGATCGGCAACGACAGCGGACCATCGGGCCACCGCGCGGTGCGTGCCGGCCTCACTTCCGCTCCCGCCCCGATGACCGGCGAGCTCGCGGTGCGAATCCCCGCCACGCGCCCCGGCTGGCTCTACGGTAGACCCGAGGCCGGCTGGGATCGCCAGAGCCTCGAGCGGCTGTCGCAGTCCCTCGCGCGGCTGATCGACCTGGCTCGCGAGCGCGAGCGCCTGACCGTGCGCTCGGCAGCCGCCGAGGCGGCACGCCGCGCTGACACGGCGAAGACGGCCCTGCTCCACGCGATCTCGCACGACCTCCGCTCGCCCCTGACCGCGATCACGACCGCGGCCAGCGGCCTGCGCCAGGAGCGGCTATCGCCCGACGACCGGGAGGGGCTCATGGAGGCGATCGAGGCCGAATCCGACCGCCTGGCGCGGATGGTCGACGACCTGCTCGACCTGTCGCGCATCGAGGCGGGCGCGGTGAATCCGCGCACCGACTGGTGCGACCTCGCCGACGTCGTCGCTCGCGCCTCGGAGCAGGTGCAGGGAAGGTTCGGGGACCACCCGATCGAGCTCGACCTGCCGGCCGATCTTCCACTGGTCCGCGCCGACGTCGCGCAGCTCGAGCGCGTGTTCTCGAACCTGCTGGAGAACGCGGTGAAGTTCTCTCCCGAGCACGCTGCGGTGCGCGTCAGCGGCGGGTCCGGCGGCGGCAAGGTCACCGTCCGCGTGAGCGATGCCGGGCCGGGCATCCCCACGTCGCGGCGAAGCGAGATCTTCGAACCGTTCGTCCGCGGGAGCGAGCGCCGCCAGGGATCGGGCCTGGGCCTCGCGATCTGCCGTGGACTGGTCGAGGCCAACGGCGGCGAGATCAGCCTGCAAGGCGCGACCGGCGGCGGGACGACGTTCGCGGTCGCATTCCCACTCGTCAAGCAGCCCGTGGAGGCATGACCTCGAACGAACAGCGGGTCCTCGTCGTCGACGATGAGCCGCAGATCGTCCGGGCGCTCAAGGTAATCCTGAGGGGAGCGGGGTACGTGACCCAGCAGGCGGAGACCAAGCGCGAGGCCTTGGACGCCGTATCGGTTCGCCCACCCGACGCGATGGTGCTCGACCTGATCCTGCCGGATGGCTCCGGCGTGGAGGTCTGCGAGGAGGTTCGCCGATGGAGCGGGCTTCCGATCATCGTGCTGTCGGCGGTCGGCGACGAGCGAGAGAAGGTCCGTGCCCTGGATGCCGGCGCCGACGACTACATCACGAAGCCCTTCGGCACCGACGAGCTCCTCGCGCGCCTGCGGGCCGCCCTGCGACGGGTTGCCGAGGACGGCGAGCCGCGAATCGAGATCGGCGACCTCACGGTCGACCTCGAGTCGCGGCAGGTCTCCAGCCAGGGCGAGCCCGTCCACCTGACGCCGATCGAGTTCGACCTGCTTCGCGTCCTCACCCAGCACCGCGGCAAGCTCGTTACGCACCGCCAGCTCCTGCACGAGGTCTGGGGCCCGGTCTATGAGACTGAGACCCACTATCTGCGGGTTCATGTCGCGCACATCCGGGCCAAGATCGAGCCCGAGCCATCGCGACCTCGCTACCTGATCACCGAACCCGGGGTCGGCTACCGCCTGCGGGACGAGCCCTAACCACCGCAGCCGCAACGGCTGGTCAGTCCTCGGCCTCAGCCTCGCGCTCGATCGCCTCGATGCCGCTCGGCCGGCCGGCGCGGACCCAACGCGCGTACAAAACGGCGGCCACCAGCACCGTGCCGCCGAGCGCCAGCAGCGGATAGCCACGCTCCAGATTGACGAGAAGGGTGAACGCGACGGCGATCGCCCCGAGGACGTTGGTCGCCGTCAGCAGGTGCAGGCCCTGGCGATGGGCGAAGCGAGCCATCGCCAGCAGGCCGGCGAGGAAGCTCACGAATACAGCAACCGCGTACACGAGCACCAGCTCCTGCTCCTGGCCACTTGCGGCCAGGATGATCGCCGCCGAGATCGCGGCGTAGACCACGACGGCAGCGACCGGCGTGTGATGCCGGTTCGTCTCTCCCAGCCGCCGGGGGAGGAGCCCGTCCTCGCCTCGCGGACCGGTGCGCGCGAGGGCCTTCAGCAGGCCCGGCCCAGCCTGGAATGACGACGCGGCGGCAGCGAGCAGCAGCAGCCCGCTGGTGAGCTGGAAGAACCCGAACAGCCCGCCGTCGCCCGTCGCCCCCCGGGCGATCTGCGCGATCTGGGTTTGATCGTGTGGCGGAATGCCGACGTGCAGGTGGACGGCGAGCGCGGTGAGCCCGAGGGTCAAGCCGCCGACGATGAAGATCGTCGCCGCCAGCGTTCCGCGACCGAAGCGCCGGCGCCCACGGTTGTCGAGCTGCCCGAGCTGGGCGATCGAGGTCGCCGGCGCCTCGGTGCCCGTGGCGAGGGCCATCGCGACAGGAAAGGCAAGGATCACCGCGACCAGGGCCGGGCTCGCCGAATCGGTGAGCGGCGCGGCCCCGTGCGCTTGGCTCGGGTCGATCCAGCCAAGCGCAAGGACGGGGATCGCGGCGAAGATGAACAGGCAGGTCATCACCGCGAAGATGAGTCGGCCGCCGTGACCAAACCAGGTCAGCGCCGCGACGGCCGCCACAAGCACGAGATCGAGCGGGATTCGCACCGCGGCGAGCTCCGGGACCAGCGCGATCACGGCGCTCACGGCCGCCGCGACCGAGATCGCGATGGTGAGCGCGAAGTCCACGACAAGCGCCCCGATCGGCAGGAAGGTCCACTGCTGCCCGAACGCGCGTCCGGCCGCCTCCGGAGAGCCACCACCCTCGGGAAAGGCCTTCATGAGCTGCCAGTAGTTCAGGGTCACCAGCGCGATGACCCCGATGACCAGCCCCATAGTAGGGAGCAGGAGCTCCAGGTGCCCGCCCAGGGCGCGGAGCGCCGACTCGATGGCGTAGGCGACCGACGACACCGGATCGGCCATGACCGCGAATGCGAATGCGAAGAAGAGGACGGCCCGGAACCGGCGGGTCCGCGGCCGCGCCGCGACCGTGTCAATCGTGGCCACGGAGACATGGGTGGAGCGGGAGCGGAGGCGCCGGGGGGAGCTCGCACCAAGGCTGGCTCGAGGCGAGCAGGTGCTCAAGTGCCGCTTGCGCCTCCCGTTGTAGCCCGCCCGGCGCGGTGCGGACGTAGAGCGGCGACGTCGGGTCGGTGATCAGCCTGAGGGTCATCGCTACGCCGCGCGGATCGATCGGATCGACATCGCGCAAGGCGCCGGCGAGGCTCATGAGGGTCGTGCGAGCCTCCGCTACCTCGTCGACTCGGAACGAAACGGCGGATGACATGTAGGAGCCCGGATCGCTTTCGAGGTCGTCCACCAGGTGCTCTACGGATGCGGCGAGCCGGCGGCGGTACCTGGACCGGACGAGCTGCATGGCTCGGTGGGTCAGCGCTGGGTCGGTCGCGGGGTCCACCCCCGCAGCCAGCGCGGCGTTCAGTCGGCTCCGAAACAGAAACGCCCTGACCCGAGCGAGCCGGGTGCTGGGCAGCTGGCGTGGTCGGGACCCGCCTGGTGAGAGATGAATGGACGCCACCGGAACCTCCTGGGTCGACAACGAACGCCGACCAGGCTTCCCGGCACACCTGGCTTCCAGGCTAACGCGACTCAGCGCGCGTTTGGCCTGCAAAAGCAGTTCTTAGCGAAATCTCTACGGCCTGGCCGCGCTGCTTAGCGCTGGGTTAGCGCGATCCGGCGCACCATCGAGGTGGATGTTTGCGCCGCTCGTCAGCCACGAATCGAGAAGGCCGGCATGGCACAGCTGAAGGCGCGCGGCCTGCGCCGCAGCGTCGGCGTTCCGGGCCTGTTCGCGACCGCTTACGGCAACGTCGGCTCGTCGATCTACTACGCCCTGGGCCTGGTGGCGGCCCACGCTCTGGGGCTCACGCCGCTCGTCTTCATCTTCGCCGGTGGCCTGTTCGCGCTCACGGCCAAGACCTACGCCGAAGGGGCATCGATGTTCCCGGAGGCGGGCGGGTCCTCCTCCTTCGC
>DATFOK010000125.1:0-2739 GCA_035265665.1 Solirubrobacterales bacterium
AAATCCCTGGCCGGTGTGATCAGGGGCGGAACTCCCTCCACCTCGAGCGAGGCCTCGGGGTCCGGCGGCGGCAGAGTCTCATGTGTCACGGCGCCCTCGGCCTTCTTAGCGCTGCCCTTGCCGGCCGGCTCCTCGGAGGACTTCGGGATCTTCAGGGGCTTGGGGCTGGACGCCCCCTGCGTCGCCTGACCTGCCAGCACGCGTCCCACGCCGACCGCCGCGATGCCCGCCAGCGCGGCGACGCCGCTGAGCAGGAGAAAGCCGCCGCGGCCGACCGCCACGCCGTCGTCCGAGTGCGCCTCCCTGGACCTCATCACCGGGGAGCGTGGATCGTCGATTGGTCCCCCGGTCTCCGGAGCGGACTTCGAGGTTCTCAGGCCGTCGGTGCGGAGCAGGAACTCGGTGACCGCGGCTCCGGCGGCGAGCGCGCCCAGGATGGTGATCACCGTGGGGATGGGGGCGACGAAAGGCTCCGCGAACGTGGCGGCGATGGCGAGCGCGGCCAGGACCCCCACGACGACGAGGGCGAGGAGCGGATACCTCAGGCTTATGTTTGCCAGGAGGGCGGCGAACAAGAGCGCGCCGATCACCATGGTCGTGATCAGGACCGGTATATCCGCGGTGCCGAGGAGCTCGATACCCCTCGTCACGAACTCGCCCGGTGTCAGCTCCACGACACCCTGGGCCAGCGATACGAAAACGGACGGGACGAACTGGTAAAGCCCGTGGACCAGCTCCGCGATGCCGAACGCGAGGATGGCCCCGACGACGCCGGCGATTCCTGCCCTCAACTTGGCACCCATAGCCACGAAACCTCCGTTTCTCAACTCTGCAAGCTCACTCTACCTGCGATTCATGAACAAAGAATGAACGCAAGATTAACTTTTCATATCGAATACGTTGGCGAAGCGGGATGCGGATCAACGTCGTACATGCCATCGTGGCGCAGGGCCGCTACGCACGGCGCAGCGTGAAGCGGAATTGCGAGCCGTGACCCGGGCGGCTCTCGACGCTGATCTCGCCGCCGTGGGCCTCGATCAGGCCGCGCGCAATCGCGAGCCCCAGGCCGGCGCTGTCCCCCGTTCCGACGCGGGTCCTGGATCTCTCGCCCCTGAACGAGCGCTCGAAGACGCGCGGCAGATCTTCGGGCATTATGCCCTCCCCGGTGTCGGATACCTCGACCCGCACCAGGGTCTCCTGAGGTTCGGCCCGCAGTACGATCGTGCCGTCGGCCGGCGTGTGGCGGAGCGCGTTGCTCACGAGGTTGTAGAGCACGCGCTGCAGCCTGGGCGGGTTCGCGAGCACCGGGTCTACGCCGTCTGAGACCTCCCCGACGAGGCGCACGCCCTTGCTCTCCGCCTGGTGCCTGAAGCCGGACAAGGTGTCGGATATCAGGTCGCGCAGCGAGGCCTCTTCCAGGTTCAGCCGCAGGGCACCGGCGTCGATCCGGGAGAGCTCGAAGAGGTCGTCTACAAGCCGTCCGAGCTTCTCGAGCTCGCTCCGGGCTGAGGCGAGATAGCGGGCTTGCGTCCCCGGGTCCTCGACGACGCCGTCGGCGACAGCCTCGATCAGGGCGCGCGTCGAGGCCAGGGGTGTGCGAAGGTCGTGAGAGACGGCGGCGATGAGATCCCGCCTGGCTCTCTCTGCCTCCCTCTCGCGCGCCGCCGCCTCTGCCAGGTCCTGCGCCATGCGGTTGAAGTCTTCGGCGAGCCTCGCGAGCTCGTCGCGGCCCTCGACCAGAACCTTGGCGTCGAGGTCCCCACCAGCGAGCCGCGCCGTCCCTCGCCGCAACTGATCGACGCGCCGGGCCAGCGGTGCCGCCCCGTAGAGGCTGAACCCCACCGCCAGCAGCGAGGCGAAGAGCAGCATCGTCAGCAAGACAGAGCGGTCGTGCTCGGAGATGAACATCGCCCGCGCACCGGCGAGCACCATCCCGAGCAGCAGGAGGCTGCCGACGAGGCCTGCGCCCACGAGGTGTCCTCGCACGCCCCCGAGGCGTGCCAGCACCGCTGGACGCAGCAGGAGCAGCGCCGCGAGCCCCACCCCGCCGCCTGCGCCGAGGAGGAGCAACGCAACCCCCGGCAGGTCGGCTCGCGGCACGCCGAACAGGGCCGTGGCACAGACGAGCGTGATCGCCAAGGCACCCGCGAAGAACAGCAGCGCGACGCCTAGGATTTCTACGAGTCGCCTCATCCGCCGAACCGGTAGCCGATGCCCCACACCGTCTGCAGGTAGCGCGGCCGGGCGGGGTCGGACTCCAGCTTCTCGCGAAGGCGGCGCACGTGCACGGTGACGGTGCTGGTGTCGGCGGAGAAGGCGTAGCCCCAGACCGCCTCCATAAGCTGGTCCCTGGTGAACACGCGCCGGGGATGGGAGGCCATGTGGCGCAGAAGTTCGAACTCCCGCGCAGTAAGCGTCACGGGCTCGTCGCGGACGGTCACCTCGCGCGTGGCGGGGTCAATCCGCAGGTCGTCGAAGACGAGCGCACCGCCGGCCGCGGGTTCTGTCGCCTCGCCCGTCCGTCTGAGCACCGCCCCGACCCGGGCCGCCAGCTCCCGCGGAGAGAAGGGCTTGACCACGTAGTCGTCGGCGCCGAGGCCGAGCCCGACGATCCTGTCCTCCTCTTCGCCCCTGGCGGTCAGCATGATCAGAGGCACCCTCCGCTCCGCCTGGATGCGCCGACACACCTCCAGCCCGCTCACCTTGGGCAGCATGAGATCGAGCACGACGAGGTCGGGC
>DATFOK010000126.1:0-9661 GCA_035265665.1 Solirubrobacterales bacterium
AGCCGGAGAAACGCGGGACAGGGAGTCGTCGAGGGTGCCCGCCGGGGGTCCAGGGGCACTCCCGGCGCTCCTTGCATCTCAGCCGCGGGGGAAGGGGAGGGTCGCAAGCCTGCGGCCGATGCCTGCAAGACCGCCGACTGACTCTCGGCAGAAAAGAGTCGAGGATTAAACGCTTATGAGTAAAGGACGACAGCTGAACGGCCAGATCTCGGGAGACCAGGACGTCCTCACCCGCGAGGACACCCTGCGGATCCTCTCCGAGATGACGAGGAAGCGAGGCGACGGCGAAGCAGGCCGAGCCGATCATGAACAGGACCCCGATCCGCCTCGCATCACCCTTCGCGGCGCCCGCGCTGATCGCCGCGGACGAGCCGGCGCTCACCTGGTCTCCCGCACGCCCTCGACGTTCTCCTCCGACATCGCTTACTCCGTAAGGCCGACCGCTTCGAGGGCTTCCTGGTGATCCCAGAAGTACTCGATTGCCGGTCATCCGCGCTCGTACTCGCACAACGACGGAGTCACCCACATCGATTGGATCCTCGATCACCACCTCGTGGCCCACCGTTTCCGCGAGGCCCTCAAAGAACGAGCGCACCGCGTCCTTTCCGTAGAAGACGCGCTCGGGCCAACCCTCGGCGGCTCGGATGACGATGTCTTCGTCAGCGACGTCCATAAAGGCGTAGAAATCACCCCGGTTCCAGTACTCGTAGGCCTTGCGCACGATCTCCACGTTCTCCTGGACATCGCCCGCGCAGCATCTCTCGACGGAGTGCTGCTCTCCATGCAAACCGCCGCTTCTACAAGCCAGGTCGATGCTTGGGCGCTAGAGAGCGATAGGCCGCGCCCAATTGTTCGCGGCCTATCTGGGCGCGTTGGCAGCCGAAGTTCCGCTTTACGAAAGTCCAACGCCCCCGCTCCGTGTACCTATCTATCCCCTAATAGCGGCTCTTCACGCACTCGGCCGTCTCGCCGTGGCTTGACACCTGCTTTCTAGAGGCGGAAACTTGGCTGTGCTCACTTAGCTTGTCCGTCGAGCGAGACGATCACTCGGACTGTTAGGGGACGAGTCCTCGGCTTGCGTCTTCGAAAGAGAGGACGCGAATGGCCTCGAGCGACCATCATGGAACCGAACACTCCGCCCTTCCGGACGGGACGTTCGAAGTCCAGTCAGTTCAAGTAGCCGATCATCTGTGCGTTCTTGTCTCGGGGGAGCTGGACCTGGCCTCGGCGGACAAGCTCGAAGAGGCGATTCGCGTGGCGGAGAAGGCGACGGAGGGAGCAATCGTCGTCGATCTCACCAACCTTCGATCCATGGACTCCATGGGCCTGAACGTGCTGCTGAAAGCCCACACCCGGAGCCGACACGACGGAAACCGGACCAGGTTCCTGCCATCGAAGTACGACGCGGTCAGGCAGCTGGTTGCCGTTACGGGCTCGAGCAGGATGTTCGACTAAAGGCTTGCCGACGTGCCGTTGACGCCATGGGCGTCGGCATGAATGCGAGGAAGCCCCCGCTCGGACGCCGGGGGCTTCTTTGCGTCGTAGGAGCCCAAACATCCGCACTCCATGCAAAGCGGCTACTTATGACGAAACGCGGGGCGCCGCCGTCGTGTCGGCAACGGCGACGCTCCTGGCGGCTGGACGGTTGGGGGGACCGGCCGCGTTGCGGGCAGCCTATCCGTGCGTACAGGACGACACGCCTTAGCACTGAAGCTGCGCCGGGAGAGCGGAATCCCCCGCCAATCCAGCATGTCGTGACGCTTGGCGGTACGGCCCGGAATGAGCCGCACAGAACCAGCTGTTCTAAGCAGCCACGGCGCCGCGGCGTTATGGCGAGGCCGTGCTCGCGAAGGTCGTCAAGTCGGTGATCTGCCAGACCCCGCTTGGCTGGCGCATGATTCTCAGGGCCAGGTCATTTTCGGCGGCCGGGGTGTCCTCCGCTTGCGAGCGGATGTGGGCCGTTGCCTGATTGCCGTTTTCGCTGACGTCGACGAGCGTAAGCGTCGTTGGCACGCCCGAGGTGTGCTCCTCGAACCACTCCGGGCACCCGGGCTCCTCCTCCGCTTCCTCGCCTTCGCCCGTCAGCAGGCTCTCCTTGTAGCTCTCCGAGAGCAGTTCGCATACGCGGTCGAAATCACGATCGTTGTAGGCGTCCACATATTCCTGAGCCGCCCGCTCGGCGGGGGAATCGGAGCCACCATCGCCCCCGCCGCAGCCAGCCAGTCCGGCGCAGACCACCACGAACACCACAAGCCCTGTCCCCGGCAGCCTCATCGGCGCAGAGTCAATCATCCGCCGCAGTCATCTAGGGTGGTCCGCCATGTCCGCTAAGCAGGCAGAGGGAAAGCAGGCGGGCCGGGAGGCCATCCCCGCCTACCGCCGCATCGGCCACAAGGGGGCCGACGCGATCGTGACCGGCAACACCGCGGACAGCTTCGACGCGGCGGTTGAGCACGGTGTCGACATGATCGAGCTCGACGTCCTGCGTGACAAGGATGGCAGGCTGATCGTCGCCCACGACTACCACGACGCGCTGGTCCGCAAGCCGATGGACCTGACCGAGGCGCTCGACCTCTTCCTCGATCCGCCCCTCGACGAGGTCGAGATCGACTGCGACCTCAAGCTCGCTGGCCGCGAGGCCGAGCTCGCCGGCGCGCTGTCGGGCCGCGACCTGGTCGAGCGGGCGATGGTCTCGACCATGGAGGTCGAGAGCCTGATCAAGCTCCGCAAGCTCGAGCCGGACCTGCGCCTCGGCTGGACCTACCCGAAGACGCGCCGGGACTGGACGCAGTACGGCTGGGCCGGGCCCGCCCTGCGGGCCGGGCTCGCGGCCATCCGCCGCCGCTTCCCCGGCATCCTCGAGAACAAGGGGCCGAAGCTCGGGATCAGCGCGGTCTGGGCCTACCACCCGATCGTCACGCCACGCCTCGTCGCTGCGGCGCGGAACGTCGGGGTGGAGCTGATCGCCTGGACCGTGGATGACCCGGATCGCATCCGCGACCTCCTGGACATGGGCGTGGACGGGATCTGCACCAACGACCCCCGGCTCTTCGAGGTGGCGGAGCGGCAGGTCGCGGCAGCGGCTGCCGCCGGCGGGTCTGACTAGACCCGGCTAGCCAGTCCGGGCGTCTGCGTGGTCCCGCGGCGTTCGAAGAAGCGCCACTCCACCTCGCCGAGCACGGTCGAGGGCGGATCCGCGTAGACCCACTCGCGCATGATGCGGTGCCAATTGGCGGTGGCCCGCAGCTGTGCCAGTACAGCGAGCAACCCCGTCTCCATGCGGCGACCCATCAGCTCGTCGGCAGGCAGGCTCTCCCGGCGCACGAGATCGTAGAAGTCCGAACGGGGGTCGGAGGTCACCTCGATCATCTTCATCACCCGCTCGGGCGAGATCCGGACCTCGCCGTCCTCCAGATACCAGCCGCCGACCATCTTCACGTGCGTCATGAGGCGTTCGGCGTCGACCTTGTTCGGGTCATTGACGAAGCCGAGCTCGTGCAGGGCATCGCGGAGCGCGCCCGGGTCGTCCCGGCCCGCGGCGTCGACCGCACGCTGCTCGAGTTGGATCTGCTCGGTCGTCAGCCGCTTGGTCATCCCGAAGTCGAGGAAGGCGACTCGGCCGTCGTCCATCAGCAGGTAGTTGCCAGGGTGAGTGTCGGCGTTGAAGTGCTGCAGGTGGTAGATCGATCCGAAGCAGAAGCGGAAGACGATCTCGCCGAAGATGTCGCGCTCGTCCTGCTCGAGCGTCTTCACCTCGTCGAACCCGCGGCCCTCGACGTAATCGGAGACCAGCACACGCCGCCGCGAATGGCGCGAATGGACCTTCGGGACGAAGATGAACGGGTGCCCGTCGTAGGCCCGGGCGAAGGCGCGCTGGTTCTGGGCCTCGTACTCGTAGTCGAGCTCCTCGAGGACCCGCTCCCGGAGCTCCGAGGCGACCGCCTTGGCGTCCAGGCCCGGGGCCAGAACCTTGGCGAGGCGCACCAGAATGCCGGCGTTGGCCACGTCCGACTCGAGGGCGTCCGCGATGCCGGGGTACTGGACCTTGACGGCCACCTTGGTCCCGTCGCGTAGCGTGGCGCGGTGCACCTGCCCGATCGAGGCGGCCGCGAAGGCCTCCTCCTCGATCTCGGCGAAGACGCGCTCTGGGCGCTCGTCGTACTCCTCCTCGAGCACCGTCCGCACCTTCTCCCAGGGCATCGCCGGGGCGTGCGTGCGGAGCTTGGAGAGCTGTTCCTGGTAGATCTCGCGGTATTCCGGGGGAAGGAAGTCGACGTCGATGAAGGACGCCATCTGCCCGATCTTCATCGCCGCGCCCTTCATCTCGCCCAGGACGGAGGCCATCTTCAGCGCGGTCTCGATGTGCCGGGTCTCGAGGCGCTCCTGCGACTTCTCCTCGGAGCGGACGACGTTCGCTGCGGCGGTCCCGGCGTACCGGGTCGCCTGGCCGCTGAGCGCCGTCCCGAGCTTCGCCGAGCGCCCGATCCGGGTCTGCGGGATCTTCCGCCGCTGCTCCTCGGGCTCGTCCGGACCCGCCCGGTTCGCGTGCCGATCGGGGTCGGCTCGGAGGGCGTCGACGCCCTGCTCTTCCCGATCGTCTCTTTCGTCGCTGCCCATCGCCCTCACCTATTTTCTATCCTGGCGCCCGAGCGTAGCCTGCCATGGCACAGGACCGAGCGACACTCAAAGTTTCCCAGCGCGACACCTTCGGGTCGCGTGCCACACGGCGCTTGCGCCGAGAGGGGCTGGTCCCGGGAGTGGTCTACGGGCAGGGAGGCGATGCCCGCCCCTTCCAGGTCTCCGCCCGTGAGCTCCGCGTTCTGCTCTCGGAGGGACATACCCTGCTCGACCTCGAACTGGACGGCTCGAAGGCGGTGCCCGTCGTGATCAAGGAGCAGCAGCACCACCCAGTCCGGGGTGACGTCCTCCACCTCGACTTCCTCGAAGTGAGGCTGGACGAGGAGATCCAGGCGGAGGTCCCGATCGAGCTCGAGGGAGCCGACCAGGCGCCGGGAGTCCGCGAGGGGGGCGTGCTCGAGCACGTCACCCGCGAGATCACCGTCGAGGCCCTGCCCACGGAGATCCCGGAGCAGATCACGGTCGACGTCTCGCAGATGGACATCAACGACACCATCAATCTCACCGCGATCACTCCCCCCGGCGATGTCAAGTTCATGGCGGACGAGCCGGAGGAGATCACGATCGCCACGCTGAGCCCGCCAAGGGTCGAGGAGGAGCCCGAGCCCGAGGTCGAGGAGGAGGCCGAGCTGGTCGGCGAGGGCGAGGAGGCTCCGGAGGGTGAGGAGGCCCCCGAGGGCGAGGCCGAGCGCGAGGGCGAGACCGCACCCGAGGGCGAAGGCGGCGGCGACGAGTCCGGCGGCAACGATTAGTGGGCTTCTGGGACCGCCTCTTCAGGCGCGGCGGGGGCAACGGCGGCGGAGGAGGCGATTAGCCGCTGGTCGCTGCGCCGACGCCGGCGCGGCGGCGACCGGGAGGAGCGCGCCGGAGGCCGTGCGGACTTCCTGATCGTGGGCCTCGGCAACCCCGGTCGCAAGTACGCGGGCACCCGGCACAACCTCGGCTTCGAGGTGGCCGCCGAGCTCTCCCGCCGCTGGGAGCTGCCCAGGGCGCGCAAGCGCTATGGCGCCCTGATCACAGAGGGCCGCACAGGCCCCGGCGGCCCGCGCGTCGCGGTGCTCCTCCCTCAGACCTTCATGAACGAATCGGGGTCCGCGGCGGGCCCCGCCCGCGGTGAGCTCGGCGTCCCGCTCGATCACGTGATCGCCCTCCACGACGAGATCGACCTGCCCTTCGCCGAGGTGCGCAGCAAGCTGGGCGGCGGCGTTGCCGGCCACAACGGCCTCCGGAGCCTCAGCCAGGGACTCGGCTCGAAGGACTTCTGGCGGGTGCGGGGCGGCGTGGGCCGGCCGAACACCACCGATCCCGAGATCGTCTCCAGCTACGTGCTCTCGCGCTTCCGGGAGCCCGACGAGGAGGTGCGGCTGCTGATCCAGTCGGCGGCCGACGAGGTCGAGCGGCTGCTCGAGCAGATCACCGGCACCGAGACAGGAGCCGCGGGAGAGGAGGACTGTTGCCCCTGACCAGCTACTCCGTGGACGAGAACCAGATCGCGCTGCTGAAGCTTGAGCGGGCCGAGGCTCGCAACGCGATCAACACCGAGATGCTGGGCGAGCTCCTCACGCATCTCGCCCGGGCGAAGGGGGAAACCGACGCCCGCGTCCTGGTGATCTCCTCCAATGACCACCTCGGTCTCTCGGCCGGCGCGGACGTCCGCGAGGACCTCGACGAGGCTGGGCGGGTCCATCGCATGGAGCTCTTCGCGCAGCTCTATGACGAGCTGACGGCGTTTCCCAAGCCGACCGTCGCGGCCTGCCACGGCTCGGTGGTCGGTGGCGGCGCGGAGATCGCGGTGGCCTGCGACCTGCGGGTCGGCGGCTCGAACCTGCGCATGCGCTTCCCCGGCGCCGAGCTCGGCGTTCCGGTCGGCCCCGCACGGCTGGTGTCACTGTGCGGGCTCGCCACGGCGAAGTACCTGCTGCTCACCTCCCGCAACGTCAGCGCCGACGAGGCGCTGCGGATGGGCCTCGTCCACCGCGTGGCGCCGGCGGCGGCCACAGAGGAGTCGGCGCTCGAGCTCGCCGCAGAGGTGGCCTCCCACCCGCCCGAGGCGGTCGCCCGCCTCAAGGCGATGCTGCATCGCTGGGACGGGGTGGTTGAGCGCTCGGCCGATGAGGGCCGCGGGCAGGTCGAGTGGCAGCGATCCGGACCCGGGTTGCCCTTCCAGGACCGTCGCTAGCCGCGTCGGGCGCCCGGCTAGGATCAATTGAGGCCGGGCCCGTGCTCGGATGAAGCACCCGGATTGCCGATCCGGGCGTTCGTCGTGCCCGGATGAACTGATGAGCCTCAGACCGCTACTCGAGATCGCCGAAGACAGCGAGCGCCTCCACGCGCTGCGCGCCGCTGTGCGCGCCTCCGAAGGCCCCGTCGATGCCTACGTCTCGGCGTCCATGCGCCCCTACCTGCTCGCCGCGCTGATCGGGGGAGGCGAGGAGGCCACGGCCTCGGGGCCGGCGCTGATCGTCGCGGCCGACGACCTCTCGGCTCGGGACCTGGCGCGCGACCTGAAGGCGTTCCTCGCACCCCGGCCGGTCCATATCTACCCCTCGCGCGGGACCACCTTCGAGTCTCATCTCGATCCGCCGCCACATCTGGCCGGGCTGCGCATCGCCGCGATGAATGCCCTGGCCGATCCGTCCGCGGTCGTTGTCGCGAGTGCTATCGCGCTGGCGGAGAAGGTCCCGGATCCGTCCCTGCGGCCGGAGACGCTGGCTCTCCATCGCGGCGAGAGCGTCGACCTCGAGGACGTCACCCTGCTGCTCGCCGACGCCGGCTACGAGCGGATCGATCAGGTCGAGGAACGCGGTCAGTTCGCCGTGCGCGGTGGCATCCTCGATGTCTATCCCGCCACCGAGGAGCAGGCGATTCGGATCGAGTTCTTCGGGGACGAGATCGAATCGATACGTCGGTTCTCGGTCTTCACCCAGCGGTCCCTCGGCGACGCCGAGCGGGCCGAGCTCGCCCCCGCCGCCGAGCTCTCGGCCGAGCACCGTGGTTCGGTCGACCCCGGCCATTTCCGCGCCGCCCTGGACCTCGTCCCTGCCGACGCGCTGGTCGTGATCGCGGCGGCCGAGGAGATCCCCGGCGCACTGCGCGACTTCTGGGAGGACGTCACGGCCGTGACCGAGGAGGCCG
The DNA here is from genome assembly GCA_035265665.1 of Solirubrobacterales bacterium. Lineage (GTDB taxonomy): Bacteria > Actinomycetota > Thermoleophilia > Solirubrobacterales > 70-9 > DASUPK01. The sequence continues at coordinate 7,774 of DATFOK010000126.1, forward strand.
ACGTTCGACCTTTCTACGTCGACGTGGCGGAGCCACTGCAGTCCCGGGCGCGCCTCTCGCTGGGCGCGGATCTGGGTCAGGACTACTCCTTCAAGGCGCAGCGGGCCGAGTTCCCCTCGCGGAGCCTCGCCGAGGCCGAGGGGGAGCTCGAGAAGCTGAACCGTTCCGGGTACCGGACCGTGGTCGCGTTCGAGGGGCGCGGCGAGGCCGAGCGCACGCGTTACAACCTGAGCCGCCTCGACGTTCCGTTCCTCTCGGACCGCGTCCGGGACGAGCCCGGCGTGAGCTTCGCGGAGGCCAGGTTGCGGGAAGGGTTCCTCTCGCCTGAGCTGCGGCTGGCGGTGGTCCCCCAGCAGCGCCTGATTCACCGTCGCCGCGCCGTCCAGCCGGTCTCCGCCCGGGCCCGGCTCGCCGCTGCGATCGAGCTGCGGGTCGGGGATTACGTCGTCCACGAGGACCACGGCGTGGCCCGCTTCGCGGGCTTCGACACAAAGACGCTCGCCGGCGTCACCCGCGACTACCTCGAGCTCGAGTACCGCGGCGGTGACCGCGTCTTCGCCCCGACCGACCAGCTGGCCCGGATCAGCCGCTACGTAGGCGCCGATGGGGAGGAGCCGGCACTCAGCCCGCTGGGAGGCAAGCGCTGGCAGAACATGAAATCGCGGGCACGCCGCGCAGCGCAGGCGATGGCCGGGGAGCTGATCAACCTCTACGCCGAGCGCCAGGTCCGCAGGGGACACGCCTTCTCCCCCGACGGCGAGATGCAGCTCACCTTCGAGGCGGCCTTCCCGTATCGGGAAACGCCCGATCAGACGGACGCGATCGACGCGGTCAAGGCGGACATGGAGGCGGAGCGCCCGATGGACCGCCTGATCTGCGGCGACGTCGGCTACGGCAAGACCGAGATCGCCCTGCGCGCGGCGCACAAGGCCGCGGCGGACGGCAAGCAGGTGATGATGCTGGTGCCGACCACGATCCTGGCCCAGCAGCACTTCGGCACCTTCCGGGAGCGCTTCGCGGACACGCCGTTCAACGTCGAGATGGTCTCCCGGCTGCGAAAGCCCGCCGAGGTGAAGCAGGTGCTGCAGCGCTTCGGCCAGGGGAGAGTGGACATCCTGATCGGCACCCACCGCCTGCTCTCCCGCGACGTACGCGGCAAGGACCTCGGCCTGATGATCGTGGACGAGGAGCAGCGTTTCGGGGTCAAGCAGAAGGAGCTGCTGCGCCAGCTCAAGCTGAAGGTCGACGTCCTCTCGCTCTCGGCGACTCCGATCCCTCGCACCCTGCAGATGTCCCTCGCCGGACTCCGCGACATCTCGGTGATCGAGACGCCGCCGGAGGGCCGCCGCCCGGTCCGCACCCATGTCGGCCCCTACGACGAGGATCTGATCACGCGAGCGATCGTGCGGGAAAAGGAGCGCGGCGGCCAGGTCTTCTTCCTCCACAACCGGATCGAGACGCTCCACGAGACCGCCGAGCGGCTCCGCGCTCTCTGCCCAGGTGTCCGCTTCGCCGAGGCCCACGGACAGATGGACGAGCTCCAGCTCGAGGCGACCATGCTCGCCTTCGTCCGCGGCGAGCACGACGTGCTGGTCGCGACCACGATCATCGAGTCGGGGCTCGACATCCCCACCGCCAATACGCTGCTCGTGGAGAGGGCCGATCAGCTGGGTCTGGCGCAGGCGTACCAGATCCGCGGCCGGGTGGGCCGCAGCCGCGAGCGCGCCTTCGCCTACCTCCTCTATCCGTCGGCCGAGTCGCTCACCGCGGATGCGGCGGCGCGCCTAGCCACCCTCTCCGACAACACGGAGCTCGGCTCGGGCTTCCGCGTGGCGATGCGAGATCTCGAGATCCGCGGGGCCGGCAACCTGCTCGGCGACGAGCAGTC
>DATFOK010000127.1:0-39927 GCA_035265665.1 Solirubrobacterales bacterium
GATGCCGAAGTAGCGGGCCTGCTGGAGCAGATTCTCGCGGACGGTCAGATCCCCATCGAGGTTGGTCTCCTGCGGGACGACGCCGAGCCGGCTCTTGATCTGACGCCGGTCGCGAGCGGCGTCCAGGCCGAGGACGCTGAGCTTGCCGCTGTCGACGGTCGCGAGCCCGTAGATCACCTTCATCGTCGTCGTCTTCCCCGCGCCGTTCGGGCCCAGGAATCCGAAGCAGATCCCCGGCTCGACATCGAAGTCGATTCCGGCGACCGCGACGCGGCCGTCATAGCTCTTCGTCAACCCGCGAGCGGTGACGGCTGGCGGGACCGCGCCCTCCGTCAGCTCACCACCGCCAGGGCGAGTCCGTTGTTGATCATATGTGCGATCACGCATGGCCACAGCGATCCTGTGCGGTCATACAGCCAGCAGAGAGCGATCCCGAGCGCGGCGAGGGGAACGACGGTTGTGATTCCGGTCGGTGCATGTACCAACCCGAAGATAAGACCCGAGGCAATCGCGGCCGGCCATAGCGACCACCGCGCGCGCAGCCCGGCGAACACGAAACCCCGGAAGAACAGCTCCTCCGCCACCGGCGCCAGGAGCACGATCATCAGGACCGCGGCGACCGCGATCACGATGCTGGGATTGCCGATCCCGAGCTCGCCGCCGATGTCCTCCTGGTCGGGCTTCAGCACGAGACTCGCGAAGAGCCCGGCCGCGATGTAGTAGGTGACCAGCGTCCCGAGCAGGATCCAGATCGCCGAGAGGCGGAACGGGCGCAAGCCGAGCAGGCGCAGGGGCCCGGCGAGGGGACTGAACTTCCAGTCCGAGGCGACGCCAAGCGCCACGAAGAGCAGGAGGCCGTCGAACATCGCCTGCGCGGCCAGCAACGCCCCGTCGCCCTCGAGATCCGGGTCGAACGGTGCCACCAGCAGAGGCGGCACGATGATCGCCAGCGCCAGTCCGCCGAGCAGCCACCAGAAGGTGGTCCTCGGCGTCCAGGGCACGGGTGCCACGCCGGCCTCCATCAGGCGTTATGCGAGGGTGCTCCGTCAGGAGCAACCCGTTTAGTGGTGGCGGTGCGCGGGGCTCGCCGCACCACGACGGTCTTCGCCGCCTTGTCGCCGAGGCGCTGCTTACGCCTATCCATCGCGATCATGGCCTCGCCGACACCGAAGAAGTCGATCAGGCGGAGCAGGTTGCGGATGCTCGCCTGTCCGTAGGTGAGCCGATCAGCGCCATCCACCGAGCGAACCTCGATCCCGGTCGCGTTCTTGCCGATCGTCTGGCCCCAGCGCCATTCGCAGATGGCGAAGTAGTTGAACCAGAGCGAGAAGAAGACCAGCAGCGCGATGAGTCCCGCGGTGTCGCTCGCCAGGAAGGCGCCGCCCACGATCCAGACGTAGATCCAGAGGTAGAAGAAGAGCCAGGTGATGTTGTCGAGCAGCGCGGCGAGCGAGCGCCGCCAGAAGCCCGCGTAGATCGGTTCAGCCATCCCGGAGATGCTCCTTGATCTCCCTCAGGGAGGTGATGTCGCCGTCTCCGTCGCCGTCGCGGTCGATCAGCAGGGGGCGGATCCCCGCCGCCCGCGCCCCCTCCACGTCCTCCGCCGGTGTATCCCCGATGTGCATCGCCTCGTCCGGGGCACATCCGGCGAGCTCCAGCGCGGGCGCGAAGATCGCGGGGTCCGGCTTGCGAGCACCCGCCGCCGCCGAGCTCACCGCGCCGTCGAGCAGGCCGCCGAGGCCGCAGCGCTCCAGGACTGCGGGAAGCGAGCAGTCCCAGTTCGAGACCGACACCAGGCGCTGCCCCCGCTCGCGCAGCTCCTTCAGTGCGGGAACGGCGTCCGGATAGGCGTCGAACTGGATCGCGTCGACCAGCTCTTCGGCCGAGATCTCAACTCCGAGCTGTTCCGAGACGAGTGCGGCGCAGCGCTCCCGCAGTTCCGCGAGCGAGGCCTCGTCGCGGCCCTCGTGGGCGTGGTCGCGGTAGTAGGCCATCTCGGCGCGCAGCGCCCGCTCGAGCCTCGCGTCGCTCACGCTCTCGGGGACGCGATCGCGCAGGGAGTGCCAGGGGGGCTCGAGCTCGACCAGTGTGCCGAGGGCGTCTAGAAAGACAGCGCGGGTCATCGGGTTAATACTGCCCAACCTCATGCTTCTGGCCGCGGAACAGAGCTTCTGGCAAGAGCACGGCGACGAGATCTCGGCGGCGATCACGCTGGCGGTCGCGATCCTGATCGCGGTCATCGTCGACCGCCTCCTGATCGGCCGCGCGGTTCAGGCGACGATCCGGATGGACACCGGGGAGCTCTCCCGCGAGGCGCGCACGCGCCTGCGCCTGATCCGCCGGCTGCTCTTCCTGGCGATAATCCTGATCGGCGTGGCGCTGGCGTTGAGCCAGTTCACCTCGATCAAGCGCTTCGCGACGGGCATACTCGCCTCGACCGCGGTGCTCGGCATCATCATCGGCTTCGCCGGCCGCCAGGTGATCGCCAACCTGGTCTCAGGGATCCTGCTGGCGATCACCCAGCCGATCCGGATCGGCGATCTGGTCTCGATCGGGGACGAGGTCCACGGCAGGGTCACCGACATCGCCCTCACCTACACGAGCGTCGACGCGGGAGACGGCAGCCTGATCGTCGTACCCAATGAGAAGGTCGCCACCGACGTGGTGGTCAACCACTCCGCCGGCAACAGCGCCGCGCCAGTCACCGTGGACGTCTGGTTACCTACCGACGCCGACGTCGAGGCCGCGCGGCAGGAGCTCGAGAAGGGCGAAGTCACCTCCGCGCGCCTCGTCGAGGTCACTCCCGAGGGCGCGAAGCTGCAGGTGAAAGCCGCCATCGACACAGGCGTGGATCGTGAGGCCCACGAGGCGGAGCTGCGTGAGCGCGCGCAATCCGTCCTGCGCGCAAAGGGGCTGCTCGGCTCCACCTGAGGTACCGCTGAGTACCCTTCCGGACCATGAGCGCCCGGTCCCGCCGGCGGCATCGGCGCACGAGCCGCAAGAGAAACCCCTTCCTGGTGGTCCTTTTGGTCCTCGGGTCGATGCTCGCCCTCGGCGTGCTCGGTTTCGGCCTCTGGGCGATGAGCGTCGCCGCCGACGCGCCGCCGATCTCCGAGCTCCAGCCCGTCGACGTCGGCGAGAACTCGGTCGTCTTCGCGGCCGACGGCACCAAGCTCGGCTACATCCAGTCGGATACGGCCCGGACGCCGGTGCCACTGGAGAAGATCCCGACGGACCTCCAGGAGGCGACCGTGGCGATTGAGGACGCGCGCTTCTATAAGCACCACGGCGTGGACCTCGAGGGCGTGGTCCGGGCGGCCGTCGACAACCTGGAGGCCGGAGAGGTGAAGCAGGGCGGCTCGACGATCACGATGCAGCTCGCGCGCAACCTCTACATCACCGATCCCCAGCGCGATCTGGAGCGAAAGATCAGGGAGGCCAAGATCGCCACCGAGCTCGAGGACGCTCACTCGAAGGAGTGGATCCTCGAGGAGTACCTGAACACCGCCTCCTACGGCACCGTGAACGGCCGGACGGCGGTCGGCGTCGAGGCGGCCTCGAAGATCTACTTCTCGAAGCCGGTCGAGGATCTCGACCTCGCCCAGTCGGCGCTGCTCGCCGGGATCCCGCAGTCGCCCTCGCTCTACAACCCGCTGCAGAACCGTCGTGGCGCGATCGCCCGCCGCAACGACGTCCTCGACCACATGGCGGACCAGGGCTACATCAGCGACGAGGAGGCAGCGACCGCCAAGGCGGATCCCCTGGAGACCGATCCCAGCAACCAGTACTCGTCGATCCGCGAGCCCTACTTCTTCGACTACGTCCAGCAGCAGCTGATCGAGAAGTACGGGGTCAACACCGTCCGCCAGGGCGGGCTCAGGGTTCACACGACGGTCTATCCGGAGCTCCAGGAGGCGGCGCGCGCCGCGATCGAGAACAACCTCTATTACTCCACCGATCCCTCCGCCGCCGTGGTCTCGATCGACCCGAGCACCGGCTACGTGCGGGCGATGGCCTCGAGCGGGGCGTACCGGACCCAGCAGTTCAACCTCGCCGCCCAGGGCCACCGCCAGCCGGGCTCCGCGTTCAAGACCTTCGCCCTGACCACCGCGATCCGCCGGGGGATCGACCCCGACACGACCTACTACACCTCGAAGCCCCTCGCTCTCAATCTGCCCGAGTGGGGCCATTGGGAGGTCGCGACGTACGGCGAGAGCTACGCGGGGACCATCTCGCTGGACGAGGCGACCCTGGCCTCGGACAACACCGTCTATGCGCAGCTGGCGCTCGACCTCGGCCCGGAATCCGTCGCGGAGACCGCCAAGGAGATGGGCATCACGACGCGTCTCGACGGGATCCCCGCCGAGACACTGGGCGGCCTGCGCCTGGGCGTCTCGCCGCTCGAGATGGCGGACGCCTACGCGACGCTCGCCTCCTACGGGATGCACAACGAGCCGATCGCGATCAAGAAGGTGGTCTTCCCCGACGGCCACGTCGACGAGACCGGCAAACCGGATCGGAACCGCGTCTTCCAGGACGGAGTCGCCTATGGGGTGACGAAGATCCTCGAGGAAAACGTCGATGCCGGGACGGGCACCGCGGCGCAGACCGACTGCGGCTACGAGGCCGGCAAGACCGGCACGACGGACGACTTCAACGATGCGATGTTCGTGGGCTACACGCCGCAACTCACCACCGCTGTCTGGGTGGGCTATCCGAACGAGCTGCGCTCGATGACCTCCGTGCACGGCGTCAGCGTCGCCGGCGGTACCTTCCCGGCGATGATCTGGAACGACTACATGCAGGTTGCGCTGCATCGGCCCGAGATCAACAAGGGCGAGTTCTGCCCGTCGTTCCCAGAGCCGCGCGATCCGGTCGAATGGATTCCCTTCCACGGCACCTACACCTCTGACTCGAGCTCGAGCTCGTGCAGCTACGGCGATGTGACTGGATCGGGGAGCACCGAGGGCTCCTACTCCTGCGGATCCTCGTCCTCGTACACGCCGAGCTACGGCGACAGCGACGAGAGCAGCGACAGCGACCAGGGCGCCTACGCCCCCGGCATCGGGCAGAAACCGGCGCCCTCGCCGAAACCGAATCCGACACCCGCACCACCGGCCGCACCACCCCCCGCCGCGCAGCCTCCCAGCGGCGGCGTCAACCCCGGCTGATCAGTCGCTCGAGCAGCTCCGGGTCGGCATCCTCGATCTCGATGCGCTTGTTCCGCCCGCGGGCTCCGCGTGCGATCCTGACTCGGCTTCGGGCCACGCCGGCGCGCTTGGCGATCAACTTCACCACGGCCCGGTTCGCCGCGTCGTCCACGGGTGGAGCCGTTACCCGAACGGCGAGGACTCCGTCGCGCATCCCGACGACCTCGTCGCGGCTCGCGCGGGGCGTCACCTTGACCTCCACCGTAAGCACCGCGGCCCTAGCCTAAGCCCATGCCCTCCAGCGAGTTCGACCTGATCGCGACGATCAACGAGCGCATGCCGGCTGCCGGACCGCGGGTGCGCGTGCCCAGCGGCGACGACGCGGCCGTCGTCGAGCCGCGTGCGGCGAGCGCCGTCACGGTCGACGCGATCGTCGACGGGGTGCACTTCGTCCTCGATTCCTTCGGGCCCGAGGCCGTCGGGCGGAAGGCGCTCGCGGCGTCGCTATCCGATCTGGCCGCGATGGGCGCCGCCCAGGGCGAGGCGTACGTCGTCGTAGCGGCGCCCGAGGACCTCGCCGACGAGGAACTCCTCGGCATCGCCGACGGGCTCGCCGAGACGGCGATCAGGGAGGAGGTCACGATCGCGGGCGGCGACCTCGTCCGCTCCCCGGTGTTGGTGGTCTCGGTCACCGCGATCGGCTACGAGCCCGGGGGCTCACGGTTCGTCACGCGCCGCGGCGCCAAGCCGCGCGACCTGGTTGCGATGACCGGCGAACTGGGCGGAGCCGCGGCGGCGGTCGAGCTGATGGAGGCCGGAGAGCGCCGCGGCGACCCGGCCGACCGCGGTGCATCGCTGCTCGAGCGCCAGCTCGATCCGATGCCCAGGCTGCGGGAGGGACGCGCGTTGGCAAAGGCCGGGGCGACGGCGATGATCGACATCAGCGATGGGCTCGGCGCCGACGCCGGACATCTGGCGAGCGCAAGCGGCTGCAGCCTGCAGATCGACCTCGGCCGGATGCCGGTAGCCGCTGGCGTGGCCGAGGTCGCGGGCGGAGACGAGGCCGCGATCGAGCTGGCTGCGTCGGGTGGCGAGGACTTCGAGCTGCTCGCCACCGTGCCCCGGGAGCACTTCGCCACCGCCGCGCAGGCGGTGGCCGACGCCGGCTGGACTCTGACCGAGATCGGCTACGTGACCGAGGGCCAGGGCGTGACCCTGAAGCTGCCGGGCGGCGGCGAGCTCGAGCCGCGCGGTTTCGACCAGCGGCGGCATCCGGCTCACAGCTCCGATTGATTGCCGCTTGATCCGCCTGTCTATCTGAACGGGTTCCGTTCGGCGCGGAACCTGCAGCGAGCCGGCGCCGCGGCCGGGGCGAAGCGGATCGTCGCCGTCTCGATCATCGGCATCGACAAGTTCCAAGGCGGCTACAACGCGGCGAAGGTGGCGCAGGAGCAGACGCTGCGCGAAGGCCCGCTCCCGGTCCGGATCGTTCGCGCGGCCCAGTTCCACGAGTTCGTCGAGCAGATGGTCGGGTGGACGACCCAGGACGGCGTCGCCTACCTGCCGGAGTTCCGAACGCAGGTCGTGGCCGCCCGCGTCGTCGCCGAAGCTCTCGCCGATGCGGCCGAGGAGCCGGAGATCGAGAACGGCAGAATCACCGAGGTCGCCGGTCCGCGGGAGGAGAGTCTCGCCGATGTGGCCGCCGCGCTTTTTCGCCAGCCGAGGTGACTCAATCGAGATCCGCGAGGGCCGTCAGCCGGGCGACCCGGACGCCGCGGCCTATGCGAAGGGCGCCGCGCTGCCCAACCCGGGCGCGAAGCTCGCCGGCCCCAGCTTCGAAGAGTGGCTCGGGGCGGCCGGTCTCGACCAGAGGCGCGGGTCCCTCTCCGGCTCGGGCTGAGCCGACTCGGGCTCGGGCTCAGACGCTTGCTCGGCCTCAGGCTCGGGTTGCTCAGTCGGCTCGGGCTCGGGCTCCGGCGGCGGCTCGGGCCCGGCGGCGCGTCGGCGCACCGAGATCTCGCCCTCCAGCCGCATCTCCGGCTCGGGGCGCCCGGGCACCGGGCCTGCAAGCGCGACGAGTGCCACTCCCGCTCCCGCTGCCAGGCAGGCGAGCACCGCCAGCGTCAGGCCGATCTGGCCGTCGGCCACCATCAGGACGAGGTCGTGCCAGACGCCAGCGCCGGCGTCGAAGCGTCCGGCGAGGTCGGCGAGCAGGATCAATCCCGGCACCAACCCGAGCAGCACCAGGCCCGTCGCAGGCGGCCGCCCCGGCACCAGCCTCGCCGCCGCGAAGACCCAGGCCTGCAGGCCGATCGAGACGAGCAGCGCCAGATAGGGGTTGACCAGCCAGACCCCCAGCGCCGCGACGCAGGCCACGAGCAGGGCGGCCGGCGCTGCGGTGGCAACGGCCCTCGCCGGGGGCGGCCGTAGGGGCCGCAGGAAGAACGCGATCGCGCCGTAGAGGAGCACGGCCCCGACCACCGCGATCGTTCCACCGGCCCCGAGGCCCTCGATGCGTGGGTCGAACGGGAAGTCGGGGCTCGGCAAGAGACCGACCAGCGCCGTGCCCAGCACGACCAGCAGGGCGCCGAGGAAGGGCAGCGCCCGCAGCAGCGTCCATACGAATCCGCGGACCGCCTCGATCGGGCTGCGCGCTGCGGAGGCGAGTCCGGACACGGCCGCCACGGCCGCTGGGGCCAGGAGCGATAGCGCCAGCAGGGCGAGGGTCCAGCCGGGCATCAGGTTGCCCGCCAGGCCGATGTAACCAGTCGGGCCGTGTTCGACCGCCTCGGGCGACGCGTCGAGCGCGAGGACCAGGGAAAGGGCGGCGCGGCCGAAGCGGTCGTAGGTGTCGTTGTCGAAGGACTCGGGGGTGTCGCGGCCGGGTTCCACCGGCAGCTCACCATCCGCCGAAAGGCGAACCGCCGGGAGCCCCGCCTCGACCAGCGGGCCCTGTTCACCCAGTCCGGCGGGCAGGGCGAGTCGAAAGAGGTCATCGAGCGGCCCCTCGTCGCCGGCCGGTGTCGCCAGCTCCTTCGAGACCATGGAGTTCGCGGTCTCGGCGAGCTGGCTGGCGGTGCTCTGCGGACCGGTCGACCAGGGGATGACCAGGGGCGCGGTGGGATCGCTCAGGGCCGGCTGACTCAACACGATCGCCGCATCGACCAAGGCCGAGTCGCTGTAGTCGCGGATGAAGCGCTTGGTGCCGAGAGCTCCGATGCTCGAGCCGTCGGTGGAGACGAAGACGAGCGTCTTGTTGTGGGCGGCCCCGGAGAAGCTGTCGGCGATCTGGAGCAGCGCGGCCGTCCCAGCCACGCTCGTCGTCGCACCGCTCCCGCGCGCGACGTCACGGGGTGCGATCAGGGCGATCTGGCGGTTGGACTCCCCCGGCAGGGTCGCGATCACGTTGCTCAGCTCGACGTCATGGCCACCGAAGGAGCCGTCGAAGCGCTGCTCGGAGACGGTGGCACCGCCGATCGCCGCGAAGTGGCTCTTCACCTGCTGGGCGAGCTTCTCGTCGGCCGCGGAGCCGGGGGTCGGATTGGGGGCGGACGTGGCGAGCTCCTTGGCGAGCGGCACCGCGCTGGCGGGATCGAAGGCGTCCGGCGGGATTCCCGCGGAGAGGTCCCGCGGCACGTCCTGCAGGGAGAACATCGCGATCACGGCGGCCACCGGGACCGCGAGCAGCGCGTATCTGTAGAGGCGCAAGTCGATCATCAGCCGGGCACAGGCGTCCTTCTAACCTTCAGGCATGTCGCGAGGACAGGCGCGGATCCTGCTCGTGGACGATGAGCAGGCCGTGCAGACGCTTCTCACCTACCCGCTCCGCAAGGAAGGTTATGAGGTGGTGGGGGCCATGGATGGGCAGGAAGCCCTGGATCGCTTCGGTGAGGAGCGGTTCGATCTGGTGGTCCTCGACATCATGCTTCCCAAGCTCGACGGGATTGAGGTCTGCAGGCGCCTTCGCACCCGCAGTCAGGTGCCGATCATCATGCTGACGGCAAAGGGGGACGAGATCGACAAGGTCGCCGGACTCGAGATGGGCGCGGACGACTACATCACCAAGCCCTTCTCGGTTCGCGAGTTCCGCAGCCGGGTCAAGGCGGCGCTGCGCCGCGGCAACATGGGCGGGCCGGCGCTCGCCGGGAATGAGCCGATCCGGGCCGGAGACCTCGAGATCGACTTCGAGCGACGCTCGGTGCAGCTGCGCTCCAAGCCGGTGGAGCTGACCTACGTCGAGTTCGAGATCCTGGCCGCCCTGGCGGCCGCCCCCGGTCGGGTCTTCACCCGCGAGATGCTGCTCGAGCACATCTGGGGCGACTCGACCTACCGCGACCCCCGCACCGTCGACGTCCACATCAGGCACCTTCGCGAGAAGCTCGAGACCGACGCCAAGAACCCCGAGTACCTGTTCACGGTGCGTGGAGTCGGCTACCGCTTCCGCGACGCAGAACGCGATTGAGACGGCTCCGCCTCAACACCCTCCGCAACCGGCTGGTCGTCCTGATCACCCTGATCACGGCGGGGGCGATCGCGTTCGTCTATCTCTACGTGGTCCCCCAGCTCGAATCGAGCCTGACCGCCGAGAAGCTGCGACGGCTCGAGCGGCTGGGGACCGAGCAGTCCCCGCGGCTGGCCCAAGCGCTCGAGTCGGGCGCATCCCAGAGCGAGGTCGACGAACTGGTCCGGTCCACCGCGCAGTCGACGGAGAGCCGGGTGACGCTGCTCGCCGTTCGCGACGCGTCCGGAGGACCGGTGCCGGCCTTCGTCGTCGCCGACTCGCAATCCGAGGCAACGGCGCTCCAGGGCAGCTACCTCACCGCCGAGGCAGCGATCTCGGACGGGAGCATTGCGACCGGCGTCGAGCGCGTGGCCGGGATGCGGGTCGGCACCTCGGCGGTCCCGATCAGGCTCGGCGACCAGACCCGCTGGGTGGAGGTGCTCTCCACCCAGCTCGGCGAGGTCAGCGACGACGTCGCGCTGGTGCGGCGGCAGATCCTGATCGCCGGGCTGATCGCGTTGATCGCGGCCTCGCTGATCGCATTCTGGGCCTCGGGAGCCGTCTCTCGGCGGCTGCGACGGATGCGCCTCGCTGCGGAGGCGGTTGCCGAAGGCCACTTCGACCAGCCGATCCCGGTTGACTCCTCGGACGAGCTCGGGCAACTGGCACGCAGCTTCAACGAGATGCAGCGCCGACTGGCCCGGCTCGACAGCTCGCGGAAGGAGTTCATCGCCAACGCGTCGCATGAGCTCCGGACGCCGATCTTCTCGCTGGGGGGCTTCGTCGAGCTACTGGAGACCGAGAAGCTGACCGCCGCCGAGCGCAACGCCTTCGTCACCGAGATCCGGGCCCAGGTCCAGCGGCTGCAGAAGCTCACCATCGACCTGCTCGACCTCTCACGCCTGGACGCGGACGTGATGGAGATCAAGCGTGAGCAGGTCGACCTCAAGGAGGCCGCCCGGCAGGTGGCGGACGAGTTCCGCCCGGCGGCCAAGCTGCACGAATCGGCGCTGCAGGTCCGGGGGCGGGGCCAGGTGGTCGCCCTCGCGGACCTAAACCGGGTCTCACAAATCATTCGTATCCTGATCGACAATGCGCTCACGCACACCCCGCAGGGGACGAACGTGACGGTTACGGCCGTGCGCGGGACGGGCGCGGCGGAGTTGATCGTCGGGGACGACGCGAAGAAGGGAATCGACCCGCGCGCGATCCCGAAGGTCTTCGATCGCTTCTACACCGGCGACACCGCCTCCGGGTCGGGGCTGGGGCTCGCGATCGCAGAGGAGCTCGCGCACCGCATGGGTGGCCAGATCGCCGTGGTCTCCCGCCGCGGGCACACCGCCTTCACGCTCAGCCTGCCGCCCGCCGAGCGGCTGCGGCGCCAGCGCCAGCCGGCAAAGGTGGCGGTATGAGTCTTCTTCCGAGGGCGCCGCGCCGCAGCACGCTGCTGATCTGGGTGCCGGTCGTCCTGGTGACGGCGCTCGTCGCGGGCTGCGGCGGCGGCGACGGGGACGACCCGAAAGCCCCGGCGGCAGCGTCCACGCAGACCGCGACGCAGGTCGTGGTTGAGGCGAGCGACGGCAGCTTCAATCCCGCGGTGATCTACAAGGACGTCTCGCCCGGCGTGGTCACGATCGATTCGGTCTTCGAGGGTGGGGTCAGCGACCTGCTCGGCGGAGGCGGGTCGGCCGGGCAGGGATCGGGATTCGTGGTCGACACCGAGGGCGACATCGTCACCAACGCGCACGTGGTGACCAGCGGCGGCCGCCTCAACGGCGGAGGCGCCCCGCGCGAGGCCAAGCAGGTGTTCGTCGAGTTCGGCAATCGCAACCGGGTCCCCGCGGAGATCGTCGGCTTCGACGCCGACGCCGATATAGCGGTGATCAAGGTCGATCCCGAGGGCCTCGACCTGAAGCCGGTGGAGCTCTCGGATCGCTCGGGTTTCGCCGTAGGCGAACCCGTCGCAGCGATCGGCAGCCCCTTCGGCGAGGACCAGTCCCTGTCGGTGGGGGTGATCTCGGCGATCGACCGGACCGTCGAGGGACTGACGAACTTCGGCATCGACAACGCGATCCAGACCGACGCCTCGATCAACCCGGGCAACTCCGGCGGACCGCTGCTCGATGCCAAGGGTCAGGTGATCGGCATCAACGAGCAGATCGCCTCGAGCTCCGGCAGCAACTCAGGGGTCGGCTTCGCGATCCCGGTGACCTCGATCCACTACTCGCTCGACCAGCTCAAGGCCGACGGCGAGGTCGACTACGCGTATCTCGGCGTGACCAGCGAGTCGCTCTATCCGCAGCTCGCCGAGCATCTCGACCTCGACACCGAGGCCGGCGCGCTGATCACCGACGTGGTCAACGACAGCCCCGCCGACGATGCCGGCCTGAAGGGCTCGACCGGCGAGGACACCTTCCAGCTGCAGCGTGTGAAGACGGGCGGCGATGTCGTGATCGCGGTCGACGGCAAGCCGGTGATCGCAAACAGCGACCTCTCGGAGCTGGTCGCGGCGCACAAGCCGGGCGACTCGGTGACGCTCGACATCCTCCGCGACGGGCGCAAGGAGAGCGTCGACGTCACCCTGGGCTCGCGCCCCGCCGACGTAAACCAGTAAGAACTGCCGTCAATGAAGATCCGCGAGCTGGTCACGCACCTGGCGGCGACCCTGCGCGAGGAAGTCCTCCCACATCTCGGCGCCCACGCCGGCCGCGCTCACTCCGGGGCGGCGGAGGGCGGCGACGTGACCTTTCAGATCGACGAGCACGCCGAGACCCGGATGGAGTCCTTTCTCGCCGAGCGGGCACCCGAGGTCTCCTTCTACTCGGAGGACCGCGGGCTGATCGCCGCCGCAGGCGAACGCGCGGAATGGGTTCTGGTCGTCGACCCGATCGACGGCACTCGCCCCGCACTGGCGGGCCTCGAGTCGTGCTGCGTCTCGGTCGCCGCCGCACCCCTCGATTCCGAGCCCACGATGAGCGACGTGCAGGTGGGCTGCGTGCTCGAGGTGAAGAGCGGTCGGAGCTTCGTGGCCGAGCGCGGCCAGGGACTCGAACCGGCAGCGAGCCTCTCGGAGAACCGCTCCCTCGAGCGCATGTTCTGGACCTACGGCTTCCGCGGACGCCCGGCGCGCGCGTTGATCGAGGTGCTGGGCGACTTGATCGACGTCTCGTCGGTGGGCGGCGGAACCTTCGATCTCGGCTCTGCGACCTACGACATGACCCGGATCGCCACGGGCCAGCTCGATGCCTACGTCGAACCGGGCTCGCGGATGATCGACGAGGTCCCGGCGATCCGCGCGGAGTTCGAGCGCATCGGCGGCGGGTCCGTACTCAACAACTCACCCTACGACCTGGCCGCGGCGACGATCTGCCTCGAGGAGTGCGACGCGATCGTCACCGACGCCTACGGCGAGCCGCTGGCGGCTCGGCCCCTGCTCGGCTCGGATCACTCCTTCCAGATGTCCTGCGTGGCGGCCGCGAACCAGGAACTGCACGCCGCGATCTGCGCCGAGATCGACACCGGGATCGAGCGGCTGCGCGCCGCCACCTCTTGACGAGTACGTTTCCGCCCTTGCGCAGACACCATGATGAAACGGGTTGCTCCTCGGCTTCGCCTGCGGAGCACCCTCGCATTAGGGGGGCGCTTTGCTTCAAGAGGTAGCGCTCGGCAGCAAGTCGCTGGCCGACTACACGCACCTGGCCGGCCGCGGCCTGGTCGACGAGATCAGGGAGCTTGCCGAGAACCTGAAGGGCAAGCGCGTGCTGCACATCAGCGCGACCGCCTTCGGCGGAGGGGTCTCCGAGATCCTCTACACGATCGTGCCGCTGATGCGCGACGTCGGCCTGGATGCGTCCTGGCAGGTGATCATGGGCCGGGAGGAGTTCTTCAACGCCACCAAGCTCCTCCACAACTCGCTGCAGGGGGATCCCAACACGCTCACCCCGAGTGAGTGGGAGCTGTTCGATCACTACAACAAGATGAACGCGGAGAGCCTGGACGGCGAGTGGGACGCGATCATCGTCCATGACCCGCAGCCGGTCGGGATGCGGCACAACGCCACCGATCACGCCAAGAACTGGATCTGGCGCTGCCACATCGATCTGTCCGAGCCGAACCCGGAGCCGATCGAGCGGCTGCTGCCGCTGATCTCCGAGTACGACGTCACCGTCTGGCACCTGGAGCAGTACGTGCCCGAGGGCCTCGACGGCCACGGCGGCGTCCGAATCGTGCCGCCGGCCATCGATCCGCTCTCGCCGAAGAACATGGCGCTCTCCCCCGACGACGCGGCCTTCGTCTGCAACCAGTTCGGCATCGACGTGGACCGGCCGATGATCTGCCAGGTCTCGCGGTTCGACCCCTGGAAGGACCCGATCGGGGTGATCGACGCCTACCGAGAGGTGACCAAGCAGGTCCCGGAGGTCCAGCTGGCGCTGGTCGGCTCGATGGCGACCGACGATCCCGAGGGCTGGGAGTTCTTCCACCGCACCTTCGAGTACGCCGGCTCGGACCCGGACATCAAGATCCTCAATAACCTGAACAACGTCGGCGCGATCGAGGTGAACGCGTTCCAATCGCAGTCCGATGTGGTGCTGCAGAAGTCGATCCGCGAGGGCTTCGGGCTGACCGTGGCCGAGGCGCTCTGGAAGGGCCGGCCGACCATCGCTGGGAAGGTCGGCGGGATCCCGCTGCAGATCGTGGACGGGGAGGACGGCTATCTGGTCGAAACACCGGATCAGGCGGCCGAGCGCTGCATCCAGATCCTGCAGGACCCCGAGCTCGGGCGGCGTCTCGGGCGGGCAGGCAAGGAGCGGACTCGCGAGCGGTTCCTCTCGCCGCGTCTGCTGCTCGACTGGCTGAGGATCCTGACCTCGCTCGAGACCTAGGAGGGCATTTCACGGGATGGCTGAGATCAGCTGGGAGCAGTTCGAGGCAGTGGACATGCGGGTCGGCCGGGTGGTCGGCGTGGAGGAGTTCCCGGAGGCCCGCGTTCCCGCCTGGAAGCTGGAGATCGACTTCGGGCCCGAGATCGGCCGCAAGCGGTCCTCGGCGCAGATCATTCACTACCCGCGGGAGAAGCTGGAGGGTCGGCTTGTGATCGGGGTGGTCAACTTCCCGCCGAAGCGCATCGGTCCCGTCCTCTCCGAGGTGCTCGTGCTGGGCGCGCTGGACGACGCCAAGGGAGTGATTCTGCTGAGGCCCGACGAGGACGTGGAGCTGGGCGACCGGATCGCCTGAGCTCGCCTGATACAAACGGAGCGTGGCCGAGTACCCCTTGACCATCGTCTCCAACCGCGGCCCGGCGGAGTTCGGACGCGACGAAACCGGTCAACGGATCGTGCAACGAGGCGGCGGTGGCCTGGTAACCGCTCTTTCCGGACTGGTCTCACACCGCAAGGCCCTCTGGATCGCCTCGGCGATGACCGAGGAGGACGTCGTGGTCGCGAACGAGAGCGATGGGCCCGTTGAGATCGAGGTCGAGGGGATCGCCTATGACGTGGAGATGGTCGCCTCCAACCCGGAGGCGTACGACCGCTTCTACAACGTGATCGCGAATCCGATCCTGTGGTTCATCCAGCATTACCTCTGGGACCTCTCCAACGCACCGGACATCCGGCAGGCCGAGGTGGACGCCTGGGAGGAGGGCTACAAGGTCGTCAACGACGACATCGCCGACTGCGTCGTCCGGTCCATCTCGGAGCAGGAGGAGCCGGTGGTGATGCTCCACGACTACCACCTCTACACCTGCCCGGGGGTGATCCGGCGGGCCCGGCCGGACGCTTTCCTCCACTACTTCGTGCACATCCCCTGGTCCCAGCCGGACTCCTGGCGGATCCTGCCCAACCGCTGGAGGGAGGAGATCTACCAGAGCATGCTCGCCAACGACATCATCGGCTTCCACACGACCGCCTACTGCCGCAACTTCCTGCAGTGTTGCCGCGAGCTGATGGAGCTCGAGGTCGACTTCGAGCGGAACGCCGTGCTTCACGACGGTCGGGAGACCTGGGTGCGGGCCTATCCGCTCTCGATCGACACCCAGCGGCTCTACCGCGCGGCCGAGTCGTCGGACGTGGAGTTCTACGAGAGGGAGGTGCTGCGGCGCCGCCGGGACCACCTGATCCTTCGGGTCGACCGGGCGGACCTCTCGAAGAACGTGCTGCGCGGGTTCACGGCCTTCGACGTCTTCCTCGACCAGCACCCGGAGTTCCGCGAGAAGGTCACCTTCATCGCGCACCTGCAGCCCTCGCGGCAGGACGTGCCCGAGTACGCCGAGTACCTGGAGCGGATCGAGGCGCTCGTCGCGGTCGTCAACCACCGGCACGGGACCACGGACTGGATGCCGATTGACCTGCGGATCTACGAGAACTTCCACGAGGCCGTGGCGCGCTACAAGCACTTCGACCTGCTGATGGTCAACTCGCTCTTCGACGGGATGAACCTGGTCGCGAAGGAGGCACCGACCGTCAACACACGCAATGGCGTCGTCATGCTCTCGGAGAACACAGGCGCCCACGAGGAGCTGGGCGACTGCACGCTCTCGGTGAACCCGTTCGACATCCAGGAGCAGGCCGACGAGATCCATCGCGCGCTGACGATGGAGCCCGAGGAGCGGGCGCTGCGCGCCAAGCGGCTGGTGGAGATCATCACCGAACGGGATCCAGGCGACTGGGTGGACCAGCAGATGGCGGACATCAAGGCGAAGCGCTCGCCGGCGTCGGTGCGTTGAGCTTCCAATGACTGTGATCGAGCTGGAGCCTTTCCGGGCGGAGCACCTGCAGGGCGTGGTGGCGCTGTGCGCCGCCGAGGGCTGGGATACGTATACGGAGGACCCCGAGCGCACCCGCCGAGCGCTGAGCTCGCCCGGGTCCACGACGCTGATCGCGGTCGACGGCGGGGTGGTCGCCGGCCTGATCCAGCTCCAGTCCGATGGCGAGATCCAGGCTCACCTCTCGGCCTTGCTGGTCGGTGAGGCCTGGCGAGCTGGCGGTCTCGCTCGCCGGTTGCTTCGCGAGGCGCTGGAGCGGGCGGGAGGGATGCGGATGGACATCCTCACGGCCGCCGAGGCCTTCTACCTCCACCTGGGTGCCGAGTCGAAGGCGGGATTTCGGCTGAGACCGTCTGACCTTCAGGAAGGCCTCTCCGGCTGAGCTGCGTCGCTAGCGCTCGATCCGAAACTCGCCGGAGGAGGGCGGCGGGACGTATGAGTAGGCCGGCGGTGCATAGACGGGCGGCGAGGTGGGGGCGGCGGGTGCCGGGTCTTCGCGTGGACGGCGGTGTGGATTGCGTGGGCGCGGACGCTCCCCCTGCGGGTGCGAACGCTCACGGCGTCGCCTGTGCCCGGTCAGCCGGCGAGCGCGGCGTTTCGGTCGCTTTAGGGACGCCGGCGACGGTGATTCCGCCGCCGAGTCGGGCGGAGGCGGAAGTTCAGCCGGCACGGGCTCTGACGGTGGGGGCGTGAGACCCACGTCGGGAGGGACCGGCGGTGGCCGGTCGCTGCCGATGAGAGCGGGCAGTGAGATGATCCCGGCGAACACGGCCACCGCGATCGCCGCGGCGCGGCCCACGCTCTGCCATCTGATCTGCCGTCCGGCCATATCCCGGTGAGCCAGACGGGACGCGCGCTCTCCCCTGCTCCAGCATTAATCGGGTGGCTGCTCCAGCAGATCACGGGTCGCGCTTGCGCGCGCCCTCGCATCAGCGCCGCCCCCTCGCGTCTATCCCCTATAGTCGCGCGTCGCTGTGAACCGGCACTACGAACTCGTACTGATGCTCGATCCCGAGGCGGCGGACGACGCACGCGAGAAGGTCGCGGGTGACGTGCGGCAGGCGATCGAGGGCGCGGGCACGCTGGATCGTGCCGACGTCTGGGGGATGCGCAAGATGGCCTACGAGATCCGCCAGCGGAACGAGGCGGACTACCGCTACTACCGCTTCCAGGGCGAGCCGGACCTGCTCGAGCGGCTCGACCACAGCCTGAAGATCACGGACGGCGTGCTGCGCTTCCGCATCTTCAAGGTCGATCCCGAATCCCCGACCAACCCCCCGCCCGCCTCCGAGCGGCCGGCCTCGGTAGGGGATGGCCGCCCTGATCGCGACGACCGTCCGCGGCGCGGGCGGCGCGACGAGTAGTCCCCCACTTTCCGGGTTTATCTCGTAGAGGGGGGCGAGACCAGCCGAGCCGCTGCTTAAGATCGACGTTCGGAATCGAAAGGGAAGGGAGCTTCAACTTGGCGGCCTCCAACATCAATATCTGCGCGATCACGGGAAACCTGACCAAGGATCCCGAGCTGCGCTCCACCCCCGGTGGAACCTCCGTCTGCAAGCTTCGAGTGGCCGTCAACAGCCGCCGCAAGGACCAGAGCGGCGAGTGGGTCGACAAGCCCAACTACTTCGACGTCACCGTCTGGGGCGCGCAGGGCGAGAACTGCGCCCAGTACCTCTCCAAGGGCCGACCGGTCGCCGTCGAGGGACGCCTCGACTGGCGCGAGTGGGAGGCGCAGGACGGCTCCAAGCGCCAGGCGGTGGAGATCATCGCCAACAGCGTCCAATTCCTCGGCTCGCGCTCGGACAACCCGGGCGGCGGGGGCAATGGCTTCCAGCCCAAGTCGGACGTGCCCGCGGACACCTCGGATTTCGAGGGCGCGGGCGTCAGCTCCGGCGGCGGCTCCGACGACGACATCCCGTTCTAGGGAAACCGCTCAGGGATAGATGCTGGTGAGGTCATCGGTGATCGTGATGACCTCGTCGAGGTTGGTGCGGTCGAACGCCTGCCTCACACCGGCCGGCGGTCGGACGATCGCGAATCGCCGGCCGGCCTCCACCGCCCGGATATGAGCCGCCGCGACCGCGGCCATGCCGCTCGAGTCCATGAACGTGAGGCGGCTCAGATCCAGGACGAGTAGTTCGGGTTCACGTGATTCGATCTCGGCCAGCGCCTCGGTGAGCTGATCGACCACCTGCAGATCGAGGTCTCCGCGGATCCTGATCAGCGCGCTGGCGTCCTCGGTCTCGGTCTCGAGATCGAAGTTGAGCATCCGGACCATTAAAACCGACCGCCGCTACCATTCGCGACCTTCGTGGCACGGCAGCAGCGACAGACCCAGACCGGAGGCGGCCGCAGGCGCCGCGGGCTCAGCGATCGCGGACGGCCGCGAAAGTACACGCGGATCAACGCCGAGGCGATCGACTACAAGGATCTGGCCCTGCTGCGCCGGTTCATCTCCGATCGCGGCAAGACGCGGTCCCGCCGCGTCACGGGTCTCTCCCGGAAGCATCAGCAGCAGCTCGCCCTGGCGGTGAAGCGCGCCCGCGAGCTCGCCCTGCTGCCCTACGTCGGCGAGCGCTAGGCCGATGGCGCAGGCTGTTCTGCTCAAGGACGTGGAGGGGCTCGGCGAAGCCGGGACCCCGGTCGACGTCTCCCCCGGCTATCTCCGCAACTACCTCGTGCCGCGCAAGCTCGCGCAGCCCGCAACCAAGGGGGCGCTCGAGGACGCACAGCGCAAGCGTGAGCGGGCCGAGGAGGCGGAGCGCCAGGCCGCGGAGCGTGCCGGCGAAACGTCCGCGCTGCTTGGCAAGACGGTTTTGACCATCAACCACCGCGCCGGGGAGGACGGCAAGCTCTTCGGTTCCGTCACCTCGGCCGAGATCGCTGAGGCGATCCAGGCCGCGCGTGGCATCAAGGTCGATCGCAAGAAGATCCGCCTCGAGGATCCGATCCGCGAGACCGGCACGTACATGGTCGAGGTCGAGGTCGGCGGCGGCACCACCGCCTCGGTCAAGACGATCGTCGCCGAGGCTAAGGAGTAGGGCGCAAACAGCGGGCTTCTCACTCAGGCGCGAATCGTGCCTGAAACGTGGCTGCCGCAAATAGCCGCAACTCCTCTGCGCCGAGTGGCGGCCTGTGATTTTCTAGCCAGGCTCGCGCGGATTTAGTTCCACTTCGGGGCCAATGGGATCCGCCGGGCCCGTATCCACACTTGGAGAGGACTCGGCCGGCAGGTCGGACGACCCTCTGCGCGAGAGAGAGCAGTTGGCGACCAACGGAAAGACAACGATCGTTCCGCCACAGAACCTGGAGGCGGAGGAGTCGGTTCTCGGGGCGATGATGGTCGCCGAGGCGATGATCGAGCCCGTCCTGCTCGACGTCCGCCTGCACGCCGAGGACTTCTACCGGGACCGCCACCGCACGATCTACAAGGCCATCATCGGCCTGCACGAGAAGGCCGACCCGGTCGACGTGCTGACCGTCTCGGAGGCGCTCTCCCAGCGCGGTCAGCTCGACGAGGTCGGCGGCCGCGACGTCGTCGCCAGCCTGGCGGCCAAGGTCCCGGCCCCCGGCAGCGCCAAGCACTACGCGCAGATCGTCAAGCAGAACTCGCTGATGCGCCGCCTCGACGGCGCCGCGAAGCGGATCCAGCAGTCCATCGTCGAGCGCGACGGCGAGCCGAGAGCCCTGGTCGAGAACGCCGAGCGGCTCCTCTTCCAAGTCGCCAACGAGGAGCAGGCCGACGACTTCCGCGAAATCGGCGACATCCTCCATGACGAGATCGACAAGCTCGAGAAGCTCGCCAGCGGCGACTCGGAGATCACCGGAACCCCCTCGGGCTTCCGCGACCTGGACGACAAGACCGGCGGCTTCCAGCCCGGCAACCTGATCGTGATCGCGGCGAGGCCAGCCATGGGAAAAAGCACGCTGGTCTGCGACTTCGCCCAGAACGTCGCGATGAAGCACAAGAAGCCCGTCGCCCTCTTCTCCCTCGAGATGTCGGAGATGGAGCTCGCGCACCGCTTCATCGGCTCTCAGTCGCGGATCTCCAGCGACCGATTGCGCAAGGGGAAGGTCGCGAGCAAGGACTGGCCGAAGGTCGTCAAGGCCTGCAACCAGCTCGAGTCCGCACCGCTCTGGATCGACGACTCCTCGGACCTGGGCCTGCTCGAGCTCCGCGCGAAGGCCAGGCGCCTGCACGCCCAGGAGCGCAGCCGGGGTCACGAGGGTCTCGGGCTCGTCATCGTCGACTACCTCCAGCTGATGAGGAGCGACGACCCGCGCGCCAACCGCGTAGAGCAGGTCGCTCAGTTCAGCCGCGGTCTCAAGATCCTCGCCCGCGAGCTGAATGTCCCGGTGATCGGGATCTCACAGCTCTCCCGCGCACCGGAGCAGCGGCCTGACAAGCGCCCGATCCTCTCCGACCTGCGCGAGTCCGGCGCGATCGAGCAGGACGCCGACCTCGTCGGCTTCCTCTACCGCGACGACTACTACAACGCCGAGTCGGAGGATCCCGGCGGCGCGGAGTTGATCGTCGCGAAGCACCGCAACGGCCCGGTCGGGACCGTCCACATGGTGTTCCTCGAGCATTACCCGAAGTTCGCCGATCGGGCCCGGGGCGAGAAGCCGGTGGAGCAGCCGGCCGGCGAGGGGCCGCCGATGGAGGACGTCGGCGCGTCCGACGGCGATGCCAGCGCGGAGGCGTTCTGAATTGGCGGCGAGCCCGCAATCCGGAGAGCGTCAGCCATGCCGACTCGGCATCTGCGACGGCTCGGGCTGGATCCTCGGTCCCGAGGACGTCGCGCGCCCCTGCGAGTGTCGCTCCCGGATGGTCGCCCGGGCCCGGTTGCAGGGGATCGATTCGGTGATCCCACCCAAGTACCGGGGCGTCTCCTTCGACCGCCCGCCGGTGACGCAGATGGACGCCTTCGTCGTGAAGCGGGTCCGCGACTACTGCGAGCACCTCGAGGTGAATCTCGACGACGGCCGCGGCATGTGGTTCTTCGGCAGCTCCGGGACCGGGAAGACGACCCTGGCGATGCTGATCTCGCGGACCGCGCTCGAATCGGGGCGCTCGGTCGCCATCTACTCGCTTCCCAAGCTCCTGAGCCGGATCCGCCAGACCTACGACGCGGAGATCGGCGAGCAGTCCTACACGCAGTTCTTCGAGCGCCTGGCGAGCGTCGACCTGCTCCACCTCGACGACCTCGGCGTCGAGAAGCAGACGGAGTGGGTCCTCGAGCAGCTCTACGCGCTCATCAACGAACGCTACGAGCGCCAGCGCTCCCTGATCGTGACCAGCAACCTCGAGGACGACGAACTGGAGAAGCAGCTCGGCACCAGGGTGGTCTCACGCCTGGTCGAGATCTGCGGCGACCCCGTCCTGCTCTTCGACGAGGACCGCCGCATGCGGGTCTCAGTGGACGCCGCCACCTCGCTCGGCGAGGGCGGCGGCGCCGCCCTCGGCCCGCTCGACCACTAGGCTCGCGCTCAGATCTCGACCGGCTCGGCCGTCAGATCGCCACCGGCATCCCCGGTGTTGACCGTCTCCTTTGGCTCGATCAGCAGAACCCGCGCCTCCTCCTCGGCCTTCGGGCAGTGTTCGACGCCGCGGGGAACGACGAACAGCTCGCCCGGGCCGAGCTCGACGTCCCGGTCGCGAAGCTGGATCGTCAGACGGCCGTCGAGCACCAGGAAGAAGTCGTCGGTCTCGTCGTGTTTGTGCCACACGAACTCGCCGAGCACCTTGACCACAATCAGCTTGTAGTCGTTGAGGTAGCCGACGATACCCGGCTGGAAGGGCTTATCTAGCGCCGCCAGCTTCTCTTCCAGAATGACCTTGTCGTCCATGCGTCGCTCCTTTGGGTGTTTCGATCCGCTTGTGCAGGCGCGGGCGCCTGCCAACGCCTCATAATCCCTGCTCGTGCCTGGAATCGTCATAGTCGGCGCCCAGTGGGGCGACGAGGGGAAGGGCAAGGTCACCGACTTGCTCGCCGAGCAGGCCGATGTCGTGATCCGCTTTCAGGGCGGTAACAACGCCGGCCACACGATCATCCGCGACGGAGAGACCTTCAAGTTCCATCTGATCCCGTCCGGGATCCTCTACCCCGGCAAGACCTGCGCGGTCGGCAACGGCGTCGTGATCGATCCGGCGGTCCTGACCGGCGAGATCGAGGAGCTGCGACACCGTGGCATCGACGTCAGCGGCCTGCGGATCTCCGCGAACGCGCACGTGATCATGCCCTACCACGTCAAGCTCGACACCGCGGGTGAGCTGAAGCTCGGCAAGCTCGAGATCGGCACCACCCGCCGCGGAATCGGACCCGCCTACTCGGACAAGGCCGCGCGCCTTGGGATCCGAATCCAGGACCTGCTCGACGCGAAGATCCTGCGCAAGAAGATCATGACCGCGATGGAGCCGAAGCAGCAGATGCTGCGGCCATTCGCCAAGGACCCCGAGCTCGACCTCCACACCATGGTCGAGACCTACCTCACCTATGGCCACCGCCTCGAGCCACACATCGCCGACACCGCCCGGCTCTGCTGGGAGGCGCTCGACGCCGATCGCACCGTCCTCTTCGAGGGCGCGCAGGGAACGATGCTCGATCTCGACCACGGCACCTATCCGTTCGTCACCTCGTCCAACCCCGTCGCGGGCTCGGCCACCATCGGCGCGGGCGTCGGCCCCAGCGACATCGACGAGGTCTGGGGAATCGCGAAGGCCTACGCCACGCGCGTCGGCGCTGGCCCGTTCCCGACCGAGCTCGACGATGACCTCGGGGAGCGGCTGCGCGAGCGGGGCGGGGAGCTCGGCACCACCACCGGCCGTCCGCGGCGCTGCGGCTGGCTCGATCTGGTTGCCCTGCGCTACGCCGTTCGGCTCAACACGATGACCGCTCTGGCCGTGACCAAGTTGGACGTGCTCTCCGGTATCGACCCACTGCGGGTCTGCGTCCGCTACCGGCATCCCGAGGGAGCGGTCTTCGACGAGTTCCCCTACCACCAGTCGATCATCCACACCGCCGAGCCGGAATACGAGGAGCTGCCCGGATTCGAGGGCGAGATCGGCGACTGCCGCCGCGAGCAGGATCTCCCCTCCGAGGCGCGTGACTATCTCACCGCCGTCTCAGACCACGTCGGAGTCCCGATTCGGCTGGTCGGCGTCGGCCCCGGTCGCGATCAGGTGATCTGGATGGGCAAGGAGCAGCGGCCCCGCCTGCGCGCCGCCGCCTAGCGTTAGGCGGCCGCGCTACCCGCAGGGACCGGGCATCCGTTGGCTCGAGGCCCGCGCGGCCTAAGCCAGAGCGCCGGTCGCCCTCATCCCGTGCTCGCCCATATAGGCGGGGATCAGGCCCTCCTCGACGCCCTTCTCCTCGCCCCGACGCAGCATCCGCATCCCGAGGATCGTCGCGGCGAGCGTGGCGGTCACGCCCAGGCTCACCTGCACACTGAGCAGCCCCTGCCTCGTCCAGTAGACGTCCTCCAGGTCGAGCAGCAGCGCCGCCTCGTCCATGGTCAGGCCCATCCCGACGCCGAACGGGATCGCCAGTGCCGCCTCCGCGCCCTCGTTGCGGGTCGTGATCGCGCCGATGCCGGATGCGAAGGCGAGCCCGATCCCGGGGAGGAAGTGATGGATGTGGCGGCCACTCACCTTGACGTCCCGGAAGGGCCACCAGCCGTGTCTAATCCCCCAGGTCGAGAGCCGCGCGATTGCGAACGCCCCGAGAAAGCCCTGCAGGAGGTTGAAGAGGACGGCCTCGTGATGCGGCGTCGCCTGAATCCCGCGCCGGGCGACCGCGAACGTGTCCCGGGTGGCGTAGCCCGCGGTGCCGACGAGATTCTCCGGGGTCTCGGATTCCCTGCTATCCCGGCGGCGGCGAGCCATTCGCAGAAGCTCGCCGCTGATCAGTGCGACCGCGGGCCCGAGCCCGAACACCGCCAGGCCGAGTGTAGTGCGCTCCGCCCTCGCGCCACTCGCGAGCGCTGCCAGCCCTCGCTTCCGCCGTCTTTGAAGCAAGCTCCTCATGGGTCGCGGAATGCTAGCCGCGCCAAGTTTGCTGACCCCGCAAAGTGGGCAGGAATCCGCCTGGATGCAGGCGAAATCGGGGACTACTACGGACCATGGAGTCCGGCTCACTGATTAGGGTTCAGCCTATGCGACGGCTGCTCTCACCGGTCAGCGTCGGCGTCAACGCCGCCCGTCACGTGTTCTGGTATCTGAGCTACCACGCGGCTCCCCGCCACCCCCAGCAGTAGCCCACGGCCCTCTCGGCGCGGTCGATAGGGTCCACGGTCGATGGGAATCATCGCCTGGATCATTCTCGGACTGTTCGCCGGCGCGATCGCGCGTGCGGTCATCCCGGGACGGACCGAACCCGGCGGCTGCATCGGCACCACTGCGGTCGGCATCCTCGGCGCCCTGATCGGTGGCTTCATCGCCAGCGCCCTCGACATCGGCGAGATCGACGACTTCTTCGACCTCGGGACCTGGCTGATCGCGATCGGCGGCTCGGTGATCCTGCTGCTGATCATCCGGGCGATCGCGCGCTGAGCCGACCGCTTCAGGAGTCTGAGGCGGCGTAGTCCTCGCTGCCGAGGATGTGGAGCGAGACGTATTCCTCGTCGCCGACGACCCAGCTGTCGTGGCCGGGCGGCACGTAGAAGAAGTCACCGGCCCTCATCACTACCTCACGGCCGTCGTCCATCTTGGCCACCGCCTGGCCTCGCAGGACGAGACCTACGTGCTCGACTTGACACGACGTCTCGCCCGTAGCCGCGCCGACGTGCTCCGACCACTTCCATCCTGGCTCGTAGGTCGCGCGACCGAGCGTGGTGGGTCCCACCTTGTAGACCTCGAAGCGTCCCTTCTCGAAGGTCCTCACCTCGGTCGGGTCGTCGAAGTTGACCAGTTCGAGATCCATCATCGCCTCAGGAAGGCTCGATCCCCAGGAACCTCTGCTCCAGGGTGCCCGATTCGTGCACCGAGACAACCAGAAGCGGAACGTCGCCCACATTGCGGAACCCGTGCGGCGCCTCGGCCGGCACGACGAGCATCTGATCGGGGCTCAGCTCGCTGACGGTGTCTCCGGCCGTCCAGCGACCCTGGCCCTCGAGCAGGACGAAGGTCTCCGGGTACGGGTGAACGTGCATCTCGACGAACTTGCCCGGCGGCGTCCGGACGACGAAGATCGAGGTGTCGATTCCTGCCCGGGCCTTCCCCTCGAACAGGGCGGCCGTCGGGCTGAACATCAGATCCGCCAGGTCGAACTTGACGGTTTGCGGTGCTGCCTCCAAGGGTCCTCCTTCCGTGTGAGCCGCCGACCCTACCCCGGCTGAGTTCGCGCGGGAGATTCAGCCCCCGCAGCCGCGAATGCGGTCGCGGGCTCGGCCGCCGGGGCAACGGTCACGGCCGGGACCACCCCGGATTCGGTCGGCCCCGGGCCCGCCGATCAGCTTGTCGCGGCCGGGTCCGCCGTTGACTATGTCGCTTCCGAGTCCGCCTCTGACTATGTCCCGGCCGGCGCCGCTGCAGATCCGGTCTGCGGCGCGTCCTCCTCGCACCCGATCCCGGCCCGGCCCCGTAGCGATCACGTCGGGGCCTTTGCTGCCGCGTAGAAGGTCTCGGCCGCCGGTGCCGAGCACCGTCGCGATGCGCCTTCCGCACCGCCTGATCGGCGGCCGGTCGGTGCCGATCCGCTCGATGTAGGACCGGTAGGTCGCAAACGCCGGCTTCTCGAAGTAATCGTCGCGCAACAGCCCCACCGCTGCGAAGAGGTCTGTTCCCGTGGAGTTGTTGTCCCGAAGGTTGAACCAGCGGTAGTCCGTCACGCCGAGCGTGCCGGAGTAGCGGTAGACGGCGTCGAGCGTCGACTTCAGCGCGAGGTCTTGCTCCGCCTCCGTTCTGCCGAGGTTGGTGGCGTACCCGTTCTCCGTCACCCAGAGATCGACGCTTCGGCCCAAGCCGGCCTGCGGCATGTAGCAGTCGCGGAGCAGGGTCAGCGCCTCGACCGTGTCGTCTCCCGCCGAAGCCGCCGGCGAGACCGGCGGCCAGACCAGGCCCGGGTAGATCTGCAGTCCCACATAGTCGAGCGCACGCCCAAACTCCGGGGTCCCCAGCGCGCCGAGCTGGCGCCAGAAGTCGGCATCGGAAGTCGGCAGCCATCGCCAAGCGAACGAGAACCCAAGCTCCACGTCGGGGCGACCGATCCGATCGAGCTCGTGCCGGGCTGCAACCACTCCGGTGACGATCGCTTGCAGCGCGCCCGTGAAGCTTCCGTCGGAGGTATTCGGCGAGACGGGGAAGTTCACCTCGTTGGTGATGGTCAGCGCCTTCACGCTCGGCCGCTTGCCCAGAATGCGCACCGCGGTCCTGACGTAGCCAGTCCACGCCGCCATGTCGCCCTCCTGCTCGACCGCGGGGTGGTAACGGACCTGCAGTTCGGAGTCGAAGCCGGCGGCCGCGTAGGCGTCGACGAGCGCGGCATACCTCCTGACCCCCGTCTCGCCGTCCGACATGAACATCCGATTGAGGTGGAGCACCAGCTGCCGCCGACCCGGTCTCAGACGGCTGAGCTCGGCCTGGGCCACCCCAGGATTCTCTGGTTTCGGCTGCGCCTGAATCCCGCCGGCGCTGCCCGCGGCGAGCGGCGTGATCCCGAAACGCAACCTCTGCGGCGCAGCCGAGCCCGGAGGCGGTTCCGCGGACAGGCAGAGATCCCCGCTGACCTGGGCGGCGGCGCGCGACGGGGCGCCAACCGGCGCAATGGTGTACGCCACGCCGAGGATGAGGCTGGCGGACAGCCCCCCGGTAAGCAGCCCGCGAAGTGGTGCCGCTGACATCGTCAGAGAGTGGGCCGTGCAGGGATCGAACCTGCGACCTTGAGATTAAGAGTCTCCTGCTCTACCAGCTGAGCTAACGGCCCGGTGGAGGGCGGAATTATAGGAAGGCCCTAGGGCCCGCCGGTGCCACCCAGCCCGCCGGTCCCGAGATCGCTGAGGGGGTTGCCGCCGCCAGCCGCTCCGCCGGCGCCGCTCTGGACCTGCTGCTGCTGCTTGGTCAGCTGGTCGATGGCCTTCGTGAAGCGCTCGCCCTGCTCTCGTCTGCCCTTCAACTGCTGCTCGAGCTTCCCCGCCGCCTTCGGATCCAGCTTCGTCGCCTCTGCGATTGCTTCTTGCGCGCCCTCCGCGTCGCCGGCGAGGAAGTACGCGTCGGCTACCTTCGCCCAGTTCGGGGCTGTCGGCTGCGCAGTTGCGATGACTCTCTGGGCCTCGGCCGCCCCCTTGAGATCCGCGATCGTCGACTGAAGCCCCTGCAGCTGTTCAGAGGCGCTAGTGGAGCTGGCCGCCTCGGAGAAGTCCGCCTGCGCGAGCACGTAATACGCCTGGTAGGCGATCGCGGCGGTTCCCTGGCTGGCCTGGTCGCCGGTCTGCTTCCGGTACTTCAACCAGGCATCGACGCTCTGCTCGAAGTGCTGCTTGCCCTCGCTCGTCAGGGACTGCTGCCCAGTGTCCTGATCGACCTGCACCCCAGCGTTGCCCGCCTGGTAGTGAAGCGTGACCAGCTGGGCTAGCGATCCGATGTCGTTCGGGTTCACAGCCAGCTTCTCCTGGGCCGCATTGATGTCGTCGTCGAACGCGCTCGCGGGGTCGGCGCCACCGCCGCCCCCGAAGAGGTCGCTGATGCTGCCGCCGCCGCCGCCCGTGCCGACTCCGAGGAAGACGAAGCTGATCGCGAAGATCGCGGCCAGCGCGCCGAAGGTGACGCGGATGACGCGGCGACGACGTGGGCTCTGCAGGTCGAAAAGCACGGCGGTGAAGCGTAGAGGGTCGGTTTAAGCGGGGCCTAGGCCGCCCCGCTCGGGGGTGGCTCGGAGACGGCAATCTCCGTTTCCGCCGCCTCCTCTGGCGGCCTCCCGAAGGCCCTGGAGAGCAGGACGCTCCCCTCGTAGAGCACGATCAGCGGTACCGCCTCGATCAGCATCGTGATCGGATCGGTGCCCGGTAGCAGCATGGCGAGGACGATCAGGACGACGTACGCGTACCGGCGGTTCTTCGCCAGCTGGTCGGGCGTCACTATGCCGAGCCGTGTGACCGCCAGGATGCCGATCGGCAGCTGGAAGATCAGCCCCATGACTCCGAGCGTGAGGGTGAAGAAGCTGTAGTAGTCGCGCGCCCGGACCTCGATGTTGAATTGGTTCTCGTTGAAATTCAGCAGGAACTTGGTGGCCGCGGGGAGGACCACGAAGTAGCCGAACACGACGCCGGCCACGAACAGGACGGGAACCATGATCAGGAACGGGACGACCACCCGCCTCTCCCTGGTGGTCAGCGCCGGCAGGACGAAGGCGTATGCCTGGTAGAGGATCACCGGCAGTGAGATGACGATCGCCGCGTAGGCGCTGATCGTCACCGTGGTGGTGAAAGGCTCGGCGACGCCGAAGGTGATCGGCGTCAGGTCCCCCGGCAGCGGCTCGTTGGCGATGTCCAGCAGCCGGTCGTTCTGCCAGAAGCAGAGCGCGAAGGCGACCGCGAAGGCGGCGATCGAAATGACGATGCGCGTTCGGAGCTCGTCGAGGTGCTCGACAAGCGTGAGCCGGTCCTCGAAGTCGACCGGCCGCAGCCGGGCCATTGGCTACGCCTTGTTCTCGGTGACGATCTCGCCCTCGACCGGCTCCGCGGGCTTCTCAGCACTCGCCCCGCCCGCCGAGCCCTGCGGGGGCTGCGGCCGGCTAGCCTGAACCTGCTGGCTCGCCTCGAGCTCCCGTTGCTTCTCCTCCGGGGCGTCCTTGTCCTTGTCTCCGGAGATCGAGTTCTTGAACTCGCGGATCCCACGCCCCATCGACTGGCCGAGCTCCGGCAGGCGCTTCGGCCCGAAGATGATCAGGACGATGACGAGAACGACGGCTATCTCAAGCGGTCCGATATTGGGCATCTAGCGGATGTTAGCGGCAGGGGAGGCAGCCGCCGCGAACTATCGCTTGCTGCGTGCCCGGCCGCCGTTGGGTGCGGGAGCGCGCCCGCCGGCGTCACCCGAGTCGTCCTGGGGGAAGTTGAGGTAGAAGCGGCTCGCGGTCGGCTCGGTCTGCCCCTGGTACTTGCTGCCCGCCTCGCTGTGCCCGTAGGCGTGTTCGACCGGCCGGTCCATGCGCATGAACGAGATCTGCCCGATCGGCATGCCGCGGTAGATCGTGATGGGCAGGTTCGCCAGGTTGGATAGCTCGAGGGTGAGATTTCCTGCGAAACCCGGGTCGACGAAGCCGGCGGTGCTGTGAATGACCAGACCGAGGCGCCCGAGCGAGCTCTTCCCCTCCAGGCGGGCCACCAGGTCGTTGGGCAGCCGCACGTGCTCCAGCGTCTGGCCCAGCACGAACTCGCCAGGGTGGAGGACGAAGGGCTCCTCGTCGGAGACCGTGACCAGCTCGGTCAGGTTCTCCATCGGCTCGCGCACGTCGATATAGGGGTAGCGCGAGTTGTTGAAGACGCGGAAGCTCCTGTCGACCCGCATATCGACGCTCGAGGGCTGCACGAGCGCCTCGTCGTAGGGGTCGAAGACGAGCCGGCCGGCCGCGATCTCCTCCTTGATCGTGCGGTCGCTGAGGACCATCGAGGCAGTCTATTCCGCGCCCTTCTCGGCACGGGTTTACGGGTTATCCGCAAAGTTCGAAACAACCCGATTTTCGGCTAAAGACCGCCGTACGGGCTCCCGATACGTCCCCCACGATGGGAGATCCGAGGCGCACAAAGGCCAAGCCCGAAGCGAGCGTCGCCCAGAAGCTCGGTGGCAAGTCCGCCGACGGGATGCACGCCTGCCCCAGCTGCTTCTCGGTCCTGGTGCAGCCCGTGAACTGGCACGAGCAGGGGGGCGGCTACTGGAACGTCGAGCTCCGCTGCCCCGAGTGCGAGTGGTGGGGCCGGGACAGCTACCCCCAGGACGAGGTCGACCGCTACGACGAGGAACTCGACCGCGGCGGCCAGGAGCTGATCGAGGACCTGCGCGCGCTCACCCGGGCCAACATGGAGGAAGAGGCCGACCGCTTCGCCACCGCACTGGCGGGCGACAGCATCCTCCCCGAAGACTTCTAAGGCGCTTCATGCGAGGGTGCGCGACAGCGCAACCCGATTAACCATAGGTACCACTCCAATCGAGTCACCTCCCTGCAAGTTGAAGAGCGGCCCCCGGGCCGCTCTTCTTCATGAGTAACGCTCGACGACCCCGTCGGCGATCATGCCGAGCAGCTGACCCTCCTCCTCCGAGAGGTCCGCGGACTTGAGAATCCCCTTCGCGCGCGCGATTCCGCCCTTGGCCCGGTTGCGCACCTGATCGAGCGCCTCGGTGGCCGCGATCCGATCGCAGATCTCCTCAGCCCGAGCCTGATCGAGTCCCCTGAGCTCGACGGATTCGAGCTCGGGATCGAGTCGGCGGGCGAGGATCAGCGGCAGGGTCACGGTGCCGTCGAGCAAGTCGGTGCCGCGCGCCTTCCCGGTCCGCTCCGGCGGGCCGGTGACATCGAGCACGTCGTCGAGCAGCTGGAAGGCGAGACCGATCTCACGGCCGAAGCTGCCCAACTCCTCGGTCCCGGGCCTTCCGGAGGCGAGCCGGCCCATCCGGCAGGCCGACTCGAACAGCCTCGCGGTCTTCAGGGAGCAGCGCTCCAGGTAGCGCTGCTCGCTGATCGAGGTGTCGTAGGTGTCGCTGCGCTGAGCCAGCTCGCCGAGTGCGAGGGCCACCGAGGCGGAGCTGAGCTCTGCGACCTCGGCACCTCCGCCACCGACGGCGAGCTCCGCGAAGGCCCGGGAGAGGAGAAGGTCCCCTACGCCGACGGCCCGGTCTCGGCCGGAACGCGCGACCACGGTGGGGCGCCCGCGGCGCACCGGTGCCCCGTCCAGCACATCGTCGTGGACCAGCGTGGCCATGTGGAGCAGCTCGACGGCGGTCGCGACGCGGATGGCACGGTCCCCCGCTCCGTCCCCCGCCGCCATCAGGACCAGGATCGGCCGCAGCCGCTTGCCGCCGGCCTTCAGGGTCGCCTCGGCCTCCTCGCCCAGCTTCGGCCCGTAGGCGCCGGCAAGCTCGGCAAGACGGTCCTCGACCACCGCCATTCGCGCGGGGAGCCAGGCGCTCGCGGCGTCCATCACGGCCGTCACCGGAGGTGGTACGGAGGAGCGGGTCATGCCGCCTTCGTCCCGTTGTGGATCCCGATGATTCCGCCGGCGAGCAGCAGCCAGCGGATCTCGGTGAGCCCCGCGGAGTCGAGCATCCCGGCGAGCCTCTCAGGCTCGGGAAAGGTCCGCACCGAGTCGGGCAGGTAGCTGTAGGCGTCGGGATTGCCCGCGAGCGTGCCGAGCACCGGCACGAGCCGGTCGAACCAGAGCGAGTAGAACCCCGCCAGCGGCTGGCGCTGTGGTCGGCTGATCTCCAGGATCACCAGACGTCCCCCGGGCCGGAGCACCCGGGTCATCTCGGCGATCCCGCGCTCCAGATCGGCGAGGTTGCGGGCGCCGAACCCGATCGTGACCGCGTCGAAGCTGGCGTCACCGTAGGGAAGCTCGAGGGCGTCCGCCCAGCCGAACTCCACCGGCAGTCCCTCCTCGCCGCTCTTGCGCCGGGCCAGTTCCAGCATCGGCTCCGAGAAGTCACAGCCGACCACCCGCCCGTCCGGCCCGATCCGGCGGCGCAGCTCGAGCGCCAGGTCCCCGGTGCCGCAGCAGACGTCGAGCGCGTCGGCCCCCGGGCCCACCCCGGCCCGCTCGACGGCGCGCTGGCGCCACTGATGGTGTAGCCCGGCCGTCATCGCGGAGTTCATCAGGTCGTAGACGCCCGCGATCCGGTCGAACATGCCCCGGACCTGGTCCGCGAACTCCTCCGAGTCCCGCTCGGGGATCCCGCTCTCGGCCTCGGTGTCGGGCGAGACGCTCATCGACACGAGGTTACTTACGCCTCGGTACAGGTCAGTTCAGCGAGGCGAGGAAGGCCGTCAGCTCTTCCTTCTTCTGCGGCGGGAGGCCCGAATAGGACGGCATGATGCCCGGGCCGACCTCGAGCGAGCGGGCGATGGCATTGCGCGGGATCCGTGCCCCGATTTCAGTCAGCTCAGGCCCTGGGCCGTCGTTGCCGTTGTCACCCAGCTTGTGGCAGGCGAGGCAGCCCGACTGCGCCACCACTTCCTTCCCCGGTTCGAGCGCCGCCGAGGTCTTCAGGTCGACCTCGCTCGGGGGCCCTGCGGTCGCGCCCAGGTAGGTCAGATAGGCCATCGCGATGACCGTCAGGATCCCCGCGGTGGTCGCGATCGGCCGGCGCTCCGGCCGGCGTTCGGGGTTGCGGTCGTAGAAGGGGAGCAGCAGGAGCAGGACCATCGCCAGCGTCGGGATGCCGATCGTCGCGATCGGCACGGCCCAGACGGGCTTCAGCACTCGCAGCAGCTCGAAGAGGAAGTAGAAGTACCACTCGGGTCGCGGCGTGTAGGTGGTGGTAGTCGGATCGACCTTCGGGCCCTGCTCGGCGCCGAGCACGATCGACATCGCCACGATCACCAGGGCGACGACGAGCGCCATGGTCGAGTCCTTCAGCACCGCGTAGGGGAAGAACGGCTTGCCCTTCTTCTTCAGGACCTCGTAGTCGCGGAGGTACTCCTCCTTCTCCGCCCTGTTCATCCCACCTCCTCCTTGCGCACGGCCGACTTCGGCCGACCGGCCTTGAGCCACGGTGGGGCGGTGGTGCCGAGCTTGACGACGAGGTAGAGGTGCGCGCCGATCAGGGCGATGATCAATCCCGGGACCAGGAGCATGTGGATCGCGTAGAAGCGCGCCAGCGTGGTCGCTCCGATCTCAGGCCCGGCTCTCAGGAAGTCGGCCAGATACGGCCCCAGGATCGGCCCGGTCCCGGTGATGTTGTTGGCGACGATCGTCGCCCAGTAGGAGCGCTGGTCGAAGGGCAGCAGGTAGCCGGTCAGGCCCATCACTAGGGTGAGGATCAAGAGCACCACCCCGATCACCCAGTTGAGCTCCCGCGGGTACTTGTAGGCGCCGAAGAAGAAGACCCGCCCCATGTGCAAGAAGATGCAGATGACCATCACCGAGGCGCCCCACTTGTGCATGCCGCGGACGAACTCGCCCATCCAGACGTCGTTGGTGAGGTGGACGATCGAGCCGTAGGCCTCGGTCGGCGACGGGGTGTAGTACATCGCCAGGAAGACGCCGGTCAGCGCCTGGAAGACGAAGGCGAACAGGGTCGCGGAGCCCAGCGTGTAGAACCAGTTGGTGCCCTTCGGCACCTTCCGGTAGAGCATCGCGGTGAGGAAGCTCGAGCCGCCGGTGCGTTCGTCGAGCCAGCCGACGACGTCGGCGCCCGTCTCCCTGGCCACCTCGGTGGCCCCTCCGCCGTTCCTGCCCGCGCCATTGGCCCCCTCCCCGGGCGGGGCCGGTCGGCGGAGCGGCGCAGGGATCAGTCCCTCTGGAAGTTTCATCGGATCGCTCCTACGGTGGCGGCGGGACCGAGGGTCGCGGCGGATAGAGGATGTTCCAGATCCCGCCCGTGAACTCGCCCGGGTCCCGGGCGCGGACCGGATCGAGGCTGTTGGTCACGCTGTAGCGCGGACCGACCTCGACCTGCCCGTTGGTCACTCGGGTCTGGAAACGATCGAGCGGTCGGACCGGCGGGCCGCCGATCCGCTCCCCGACGAAGCCATAGACGCCGCCGTGGCACGGGCAGATGAAGTTGCCTGCCGGCTGCACGAACTGAACGGGGCAACCCAGGTGCGCGCAGCGGGTCGAGATCGCGATGTACTCGTCCGGGCTCTCCGGCGAATAGCCCTTCTCCTTCGCCTCCGGGGTATTGGTGATTTCCGGGTTGCCCTGCCGGATGTAGGCCGTCGTCTTGCCGGTCTCGCCGATCCCCTCGACGGCGGTGATCGTCACCGGCCGGTAGGTGTCCGGAGTGAAGTCGCCGGTCGGGCCCACGGACTGCCAGGGCTCCGACTGCTCCTCGAAGAGCGGGGCGACGGCGAAGCCAACGGCCGGGAGTGCGACGGCCGCGACGGCCACCCCGCCGACCGCCTGGACGCCGATCGAGAAGACGGTTCTGCGAGTCATCGACTCGCCCTGGAAATAGCCGGCGGGGTCCGGTCTCTCCAGATGCTTCGGTGCCCCCTGCTTGTCGTTTCCCTCGTCAGCCACGGTCCGGGAGTCGCTCGCGAGCGAAGCCTATCGAGTCGGATGCGCGCGCCAGAGCGTCGCCGAGGCCCGCCCGGCGGGCGGTTTCGCGGGCGGCCTCGGCCAGGGATTCGGCTGCTTCGGGCTCGCCGCGGCGCAGGGCCTCCTTGGCCCCAACGTGCTCCGGGGAGGCCCCCGCGGCCACCGCAACCGTCGCCGCGAGCCACAGCGCGCGGACCCTGTGATCGGAAGCGTCGGCCTCATTCTCGGCGTGGATCTGGGCCGCCAGGCTGATCAGGTCCGCCAGCTCACCGACCGCCTCCAGGTCGCCGCGAGCCGCGAGCCGCTCAAGGCCGAGCGCGTAGAGGTAGTCACCGGCGAGCAAACGCAGGTCGGAGTCGGCCCCCTGGATCAGCCGGGGGTCCCCGTAGTGCAGGAGGTAGCCCTCCCTGGTCGCCTCGACCAGGAGCAGGTACTCCTCCGGCGCCTCGGCGGCCCTGGGACCGGCCGCCGCGAGAGCGCCGAGCGCGGGCTCATCTTCCGAGTCGACTACGTGCGGCGCGATCACATTCTCGCCGTCGCGGAGAAGGGCCGCCAGGGAGGCGAGGGAGGTGCCGGTCGAGGCCATACGCCGCGAGAATAGGGCAGCCCGGACGCGGCGCTTCGGGACCTGCTACATCAAGTGAGCCGTTCGCCCGGTGGAGGAACCCTCCAGGATCTGCTCGCCCGTGATGTTGCCGTTCGCGGCCGAGCAGAGGAAGACGATCAGGTTGGCCACCTCCTCGGGCGAGGAGAGACGACCCGATGGGATCCTCGAGGCGACAGCTTCCCGCAGCTCGTCGCCGAAGGTCTGGAGGTTGCGCTCGGTGACCGTGAAGCCGGTCCCGATCACGTTCACCAGGATGCCGTCGCGGCCCACGTCCCAGGCCAGCTGGCGCGCCAGGCCCCAGAGGCCGGACTTGCCGACGCCGTACGGGTTCGGCCCCGGCTGGCCCTCATCGGCCACGCTCGAGGAGACCAAGACGATGCGGCCCCAGCCCTGCGCGCGCATCGAGGGAAGCGCAGCCAGGACGGTGGCGATGGTCCCTTCGAGATTCGCGCGGAGGCTCTCCTGCCACGCGGTCAGAGGTAGAGACTCTGCACGGCCCTCCTCAGCGCGAGCCTGCGGCCAGCGCACCGCGCAGGGCACGAGCACGTCGATTCCGCCCCAGGCCTCGATCACATCGCCCATCGCTGCCTCGATCGTGGAAGGGTCGGCGAGCTCGAGCCGAGTAACGAGCGCCTCACCGCCCGCCTGGCGGACCTCGCCGGCGACCGCTTCGGCGGCCTCCCGGTTGGAGTTGTAGGTGAGGGCAACGCGAGCGCCCTCTCGTCCGAAGGCCGCCGCTGTGGCGGCGCCGATGCCCGAGCTGGCGCCGGTGATCAGTGCGGTCCGGCCGTTCAGCTCTGTGTTCATGGTGTCTCTCGAGCCGTTATTAGCCTGCTAATTTAGCTACCTAACTTAGCAAGCAGGTAAACCTCGACCAAAAGTCCTTCAGCTCCCTACTAGGCGCACGAGGAGACTCTGCAGCTGCCGGCGATCGGCGCTCGAGAGCCCGCTCAGGAAGCTCGACTCGACCTCCCGCCAGACCTCGCGCACCGGCCCCTCCAGCTTGCGGCCGGCGTCCGTGAGATAGACCCGCTGGATGCGCCGGTTCTCCTCATCCGGACGCCGGGTGAGGAACCCCTCCCGCTCCAGCCGCTGCAGAATGCCGGTGACGGTAGGCGGTTCGACGGAGAGCCTGTCGATCAGCTCGCGCTGCGTCATCCCATCCTCTTGCCAAAGCTCCTGCAGCAGGCGGTCCTGACCGGCATGAATGCCGAGCGGGGCCAGCCGTGCCTCGAACTCCCCACGGAGCTGCTTGGCGAGCGCAACGAACATGTACGCGGTGGGTGACTCGGCGCGGACTCCCTCCGGGAGGGGTGATCCAAACTCCCGCCGCGCCAACTCAGCTCACCGCCTCCCGGAACGCCTGCTCGGCGGCGTCGATCGTCTGGGCAAGCGCCTCGTCGTCGTGGGCGAGCGACGGGAACCAGGCCTCGAACTGGGAGGCGGGCGGGTAGACACCCAGGTCGAGCATCGCCCGGCAGAAGCGAGCGTAGGCATCCGCGTCGCAGGCGCTGGCGCCCGCGAAGTCGCTCACCGGCTGGGCCGAGAAGAAGATCGTGACGAGCCCCGGCACGCTCGCCACCTGGACCGGCCGATCGCCGGCTGCCGCCCGCATGCCGTTCGCGAGCATCTCGGTGATCGCGGCCAGACGGAGGTACGCAGCGCCGTCCAGCTTGCGCAAGGTAGCGAGGCCCGCGGCGACGGCGAGCGGATTTCCCGACAGCGTCCCGGCCTGGTAGACGTCGCCGGCGGGCGCGACCCGCTCCATCAGCTCCCGGGGGCCGCCGTAGGCCGCCGCTGGCAGCCCGCCGCCGAGCACCTTGCCGAGCACGGTCAGATCGGCCTCGACCCCGAACAGCTCCTGGGCGCCGCCGCGCGCCACCCGGAAACCGCTGATCACCTCGTCGAGGACGAGCAGCGCCCCGGCCTCGGCCGTTGCGTCCCTGAGATGCTCGAGGAACCCCGGGTCCGGCGGCACCACTCCCATGTTCGCCGGCACCGGCTCGGCGATCACGGCTGCCGGCTGGACCTGCGTGATCGCGTCGGCGACGGCCTCCTCGTCGTTCCAGGGCAGGATCACCGTGTCAGAGGCCTGCGCCTCGGTGACGCCCGGACTCGCGGGAACGCCTGCGGTAGCGAGCCCGGAGCCGCCCTGCGCCAGCAGTCCGTCGACGTGGCCGTGGTAGGCGCCCGCGAACTTGACGATCTTGCTGCGGCCGGTTGCCGCCCGAGCGAGGCGTAGGGCCGACATCGTTGCCTCGGTGCCCGAGCTCGTCATGCGCACCATCTCGACGCTTGAGAAGCGGTTGCAGACCTCGGTCGCCAGCTCGACCTCACCGGCGATCGGCGCGCCGTAGCTGGCCCCGCGGCCGGCGGCCTGCCGGACGGCCTCGACGACGAGCGGTTCGGCGTGGCCCAGGATCAGCGGCCCCCAGGAGGAGACCCAGTCGACGTAGCGGTTGCCGTCGACATCCCAGATGTAGGGCCCCTCGCCTCGCTCGATGAAGATCGGGTCGCGGCCGATCTGCCCCATCGCTCGCACCGGGGAGTTCACCCCGCCGGGAATCACCTCGAGCGCGCGCCGGTACAGCTCCTCGGAGCGGCTTATGAGTGCTCCGCCTCCCAGCGGGCGTAGTCGTCCGTGAAGTAGTGGAGCCGGATCTTCTTGAACTCCGTCGACGAGTAGAGGACGGCGCGATCGTCGCCGTGCAGGTCGTGTGCCTCGGCAATCCCGTCGAGGATCGCGTCGCACTCCTCCTTGGAGCGGCCGTGGGCCATGGTGAAGACGCTGTACGGCCAGTCCTCATAGGTGGGCCGCTGGTAGCAGTGCGAGATCCCGCGCACAGCGGCCATCTGGGAGCCGACCTCGAGGATCCGATCCTCCGGCACCCGCCAGACGCCCATGCCGTTGGCCGAGAAGCCGGCGCGGCGGTGGAAGAGGATCGCGGCGACCCGCCTCAGCAGCTTGCGGTCCACCATCCCGGACAGGTGAGCGAGGAAGTCCTCGGTGCTCATCCCGGCCTCGGCCGCGGGGACGTCGTAGGGGCGATCGGTGATCTCCATCGGCCCCTGAAGCGCGCGGATCACGGCCACGTCGACCTCGTCGTAGGGCTGGCGCTCGAGCTCCCGGGGCGGGGCGGCGTCAACGGGAGCGGCGAGCTCATCGGTGCCGCCCTCCATCTCCAGGTTCATGTTGATCTTGAAGAGCGTCAGGGTCGGCAGCTGGCGGATCGACTCCGCGCCGGTCAGGCGCTGCAGCACGTCGAGCGTTCCCTCGAGCCCGAGTTCCGAGTCCGGGGGCGTCGCGATCGTGAACCAGAGGTTGAACTCGTGCGTGCGCAGGTAGTTGTGGGAGACCCCGGGGTGCGAGTTGATGATCCCCGCCGGGCGGTGGGGGTTCTCGGCGTCCACCTTGGCCGCCACCAACATCGAGCTGTAGCCGAGCGCCCGCGTGTCGAAGATCGGCGTGATCTCGCGGATGATTCGCTCGTCGAGCAGGCGCTGGGTCCGGGACTTCGTCTCCTCGACCGAGACCCCCGCCTCTCCGGCGACCCAACCGAAGGGCTCGGGATGGAGGGGGAAGCTCGACTGCAGCAGGTTCATCAGCCGCTTGTCGGTCTCGTCCAGCGGGACGGCGGCGCCGCCCTTCCGGGAG
This sequence comes from Solirubrobacterales bacterium, assembly GCA_035265665.1. Lineage (GTDB taxonomy): Bacteria > Actinomycetota > Thermoleophilia > Solirubrobacterales > 70-9 > DASUPK01. The sequence continues at coordinate 38,866 of DATFOK010000127.1, forward strand.
CGCAGCTTCGGGCTTGCGGCCGCCGTCGTTATCCCGTCCGCCGGCTTGTTCACCGGCGGACCGCTCCCATAAAACGGGTCGCGCTCACGCGCGCCCTCGCACCAGCCAGGCGGCGGCGTCCTTCGCGAAGTAGGTGATGATCATGTCGGCGCCGGCGCGGCGGATCGAGGTCAGCGACTCCATCGCCGCGGCGCGCTCGTCGATCCAGCCGTTCGCGGCTGCGGCCTTCAGCATCGAGTACTCGCCGCCGACGTGGTACGCGGCGAGGGGCGCCCCGGTCGCGTCCTTGACCCGCCGGATCACGTCGAGATAGGGCAGGGCGGGCTTCACCATGACCACGTCCGCGCCCTCGTCGAGGTCCAGCTTGGCCTCGCGGACCGCCTCGTCGGCGTTGGCGGGATCCACCTGGTAGCCGCGCCGGTCGCCGAACTCCGGCGTCGATCCGGCGGCCTCGCGGAAGGGGCCGTAGAAGGCGGAGGCGTACTTGGCGCTGTAGGCCACGATCGGGACGTTCGAGTGGCCCTCGTCATCGAGCTGGCCGCGGATCGCGCCGACGCGGCCGTCCATCATGTCGCTCGGCGCCACAGCGTCGGCGCCTGCGGCGGCGTGAGAAATGGCGGTCTTGGCGAGCAGCTCGAGGGTCAGGTCGTTGTCCACCTCTCCCTCGCGCACGATGCCGCAGTGACCGTGCGAGGTGTACTCGCAGAGGCAGACGTCGGTGATCACGACCACCTCCGGATGCGCCTCCTTGAGCGCCCGGACCGCCATCTGCACGACGCCCTCGTCGTCGTAGGCCTCCGAGCCCACCTCGTCCTTGCTCGCCGGGATGCCGAAGAGCAGCACGGCACGGACTCCGGCCGCAGCGATCTCCGTCACCTCGGCGACCGCCTCCGAGATCGAGAGGCGCTCCATGCCCGGCATCGAGGCGATCGGCTCGCGCACGCCCTCCCCGGCCGTGATGAAGAGCGGCTGGACCAGGTGCTCCGGCGTCAGATCGGTTTCGCGCACCAGGTCGCGAAGCGGCTCGGTGCGGCGCAGGCGACGGAGTCGGGTGGCTGGGAA
>DATFOK010000128.1:0-3413 GCA_035265665.1 Solirubrobacterales bacterium
GCCACCGCTCCACAGCCCGGGCAGCCTCCGAGCAGCTCACCCCTGAGGTCCAGCGGCGGACGCACGCGGCGGCGATGCAGCAACTACGGCGACTGGCCGAGCGGGGCCGCCGCAGCGGCGATTTCCGAGGCGACCTCTCGACCGATTGGATGGTGACGAGCTGCATCTCTCTGATGCACGCAGCGGTTGACGAGGTACGTGCCGGTCGGATGAGTGCCAAGAACGCACAGCGGGCACTTCTCTCGTCAATACCTGATCTGTGGACTGCGACTGACGGTTAGCTCAACCTGCCGTGGCGACCCCGGGCGCCTCGCGTCCGGGAGCCGGAGGAGCGCCGCGATCACCAGGAGGCTCGGGGGCCTCGCGCGGGAGGCGAAGTCGCTTCAGCAGCAGCGCGTTCACAGCGACGATGAAGCTCGAGCCAGACATGGAAAGCGCGGCGATCTCAGGACGGAGCTCCAGCCCGAGCGACGGCTCGAAGACGCCGGCCGCGATCGGGATCGCGATCGAGTTGTAGCCAATTGCCCAGCCCAGGTTCTGGCGCATCTTCCGCAGCGTTCCCCCTCCGACAGCGAGCGCCGTCGGCACGTCGAGTGGGTCCGAGCGCATCAGGACCACGTCGGCGGTCTCGATCGCGACGTCCGTTCCCGCTCCGATCGCGATGCCGAGGTCGGCCTGCGCGAGGGCGGGAGCGTCGTTGACGCCATCCCCGACCATCGCGACCTTGCGCCCACTCGCCTGCAGCTCCTTCACCTTCGCGGACTTGTCCGCCGGGAGGACCTCGGCGATCACGGTGTCGATCCCGAGCCGCTCGGCGATCCGCTTGGCGGTCGCCTCGTTGTCGCCGGTCAACATGACCACCTCGACTCCCTGCTCGTGGAGCGCTTCGACGGCCTCGGCCGAGGTCGGCCGAGGTGCATCGGCGATGCCGATCAACCCCGCGGCACGCCCGTCGATCGCCACCAGGACCGCGGTCCGGCCGCCGGCGGCGAGCTCGTCGCGTCGCGTCGCCATCTCGCCCAGCTCGACCGAGCGCTGCTCCATCAGCCGGCGGTTTCCGACCGCGACGGTGTGGCCGTCGACCGTGGCGGCGGCGCCGTGGCCGGGCACGTTCTCGAACTCGCTCGCATGTGCCCGGCCGGCGCCGTTCGAATCGGCATAGCGGACGATCGCCTCCGCGAGCGGATGCTCGGAGGAGCGCTCGACGGCAGCTGCGAGGCGGAGCAGGTCCGCGTCGCCGATGCCGTCGGTGACGACGTCTGTGACCTCCGGCTCGCCCAGGGTCAGCGTGCCGGTCTTGTCCATCACAACCACCTCGATACGGGCGGACGTCTCCAAGGCGATTGCGTTCTTGAACAGGATCCCCCGCTTCGCGCCGAGCCCGGTTCCAACCATGATCGCCGTGGGGGTGGCGAGCCCGAGCGCGTCGGGGCAGGTGATCACGACGACAGTGATCGCGAACAGGATGGCTGTCGAGGCGGGCTCGTCGCTGAAGAGCATCCAGGCCGCGAAGGTGAGGCCGCCGCCAATCAAGGCGACGAGGACGAGCCAGAAGGCGGCCCGATCGGCGAGCTTCTGGCCGGGCGCCTTCGAGTTCTGAGCCTCCTGCACGAGCTGGACGATCTGGGCAAGGGCTGTGTCGGACCCGATCTTCGTCGCGCGGACCCGCAGGGTGCCGTTGGCGTTGATCGTGGCCCCGATGACCTCCGAGGCAGGGCTCTTGTGCACCGGCAGGCTTTCGCCGGTGACCATCGACTCGTCCACCTCGCTCTCGCCCTCCTCAACGATCCCGTCGACCGCGATCTTCGCCCCGGGGCGAACGAGGAGCAGGTCGCCGACCTGGACCTCTGCGGTCGGGACCTCGATGGGCTCGCCATCGCGGAGCACGAGCGCCTTCGGCGGTGCCAGGTCGAGCAACGTCTGGATCGCGTCGTTGGCGCCCCCGCGGGCGCGCATCTCGAACCAGTGCCCGAGGAGGACGAAAGCGGCGAGCACCGTAGCGGCCTCGTAGAAGACCTCGCCGCCCCCGGTGAGGGTGACTGCCACGGAGTACAGCCAGCCGGCCCCGACGGCGACGGCAACCAGAACCATCATGTCGAGCGTCCGCGCTTTCAGCGCTCGGACCGCGCCGGTGAAGAAGATCGAGCAGGAGTAGAGGATCACCGGCAGGCTGAGCAGCAGCGTCCAGACGTCCTCGCGGAGACCAAACGGGACTGCGAGATCGAAGCCGAAGACGTCCTTGCCGATCGGCGACCAGATCAGGATCGGAATCGAGAACAACGCCGCAACCAGGAAGCGGTTGCGCATGTCGGCGACCATCGCGGCCATTGACATCTCGGCGTGGCCGCCATGGCCCATCACCTCATCGGGCGTGCCCTTCATCTCTTCGGGCGTCGCAGCGTGGTGCTCGTGCGGCGGAGGCTGCTCTTGCTGGGTCGGCGCCTCTGAGGGAGTCGCGTGGGCCGCCTCCATCATCCGGTCGCAGATGTGCTCCGGCACTGACTGACCCTCGCAGTGCATCCCGCACTCGTTCACCCAATGGGTCAGCTCCTCGACCGAGGTCTCGGCTGGGTCGTAGGTGATGGTCGCCGCCTGGGCGACGGGATTCGCCTCCACGTCAATCACGCCGCGGCGTCGCCCGATCGCGCCCTCCACCACTGCCTTCTCCGAGGCCCGCAACATCCCGCTCGCCTCGAGTAGCGCTGTAGCGGTCTGCCGGTCGTATTTCGGCGCAGGGGGGTTCACGGCTTCCTCGCCCGATACAGGGAGAGACTGCCGAACACGGTCCGGAAGCGGTCTGTCTCGGCTGACCACATCAGCCCTGCCTGCTCGAAGATGGCCGGCAGGGCCCCGGTTACGTTGTCGCGAGCCTGCTCGAGGCCGTCGAATAGGCGAACCGTCGTAATCGCCGCGCGCATCAGCGGATCGGTCGGGCGACCGTAGTCGACGACGTGAAGCTCGCCTCCGCGTCGCAGCACGCGGGCGATCTCGGCCGCTGTCCGTCGCTTATCGGCGCCGGTCAGGTGATGGAAGAAGAGCGTGGAGAGCACGACGTCCAAGAAGTCGTCCTGGTACGGCAGCTCCGTCGAGAAGCCCTGGTCCAGCTGGACATCGAGGCCAGCCTGCGCCGCCTTCGACCGGGCCCGCTCGAGGATCTCCGGGTCTGCGTCGAGGCCGAAGACCTCGGCTTTCGGCTCGGCCTGCTTCACCATCAGGGCAAGCGTTCCGGTCCCACAGCCAATGTCAAGGACCCGCTGGCCCGGTCTCGGCTCAGCTTGAGCGACTAGCGCACCCTTGAAGCGTTTTTCGGGCATCGCCAGACCGACCAGGGGGTCGAAGAATCGCGTCAGTGCCCGAAATCGGAGAGCGGGCAGGTATCCGCCCGACTCAGTGGGCATGGTGACCAGCGGGCT
>DATFOK010000129.1:0-7918 GCA_035265665.1 Solirubrobacterales bacterium
CGAGAGGTTGATGCCGGAGCCGGATCCGCCCTTGAAGATGACCCCCTCCTTCGTGTTCCACGAGAGAATCGAGTCCATGTCGTCCTCGACCGAGAGGATGAAACAGGCCGACGCTTGCTCGGAGCCGGGCTCCTTCCAGCCCACGTTGAACCAGACCGGCGAGTTGAAGGCGGCCTTCTGGTTGACCAGGATCGAGGTGAGCTCGTCCTCGAAGGCGTTGCCGTCCTCCTCGCTCGCGAAGTAGCCGGACTCGCGGCCCACCTCGGCGATCCGGCCGGCGACGCGGCTCACCATCTGCTTCACGGAAGTCTCTCGCGCCGGGGAGCCGGGCTGCCCGCGGAAGTACTTCTGGGCGACGATGTTGGTGGCGTTCTGCGACCAGGTGGTCGGGAACTCGACGCCGCGCTGCTCGAAGGCAGGACCCCCTTTAGCTTGGGGATCGCCGATGATCGCGTCCCGCTTCTCCCACTCGAGCTCCTCGTAGGGATGCACCCCTGGAGAGGTGAACCTGCGTTCGATGACGAGGCCCTTCTCGGTCGTCCTTGCTGCCTTGGAAGTGGCCCTGGCCATCAGATGTCTCCTCTCGCTCCGCTTTCGGGGTGAGCCACGCAGCATCCTCCGCGAGTCGGACGGAACCGGGGCCGTGCTAGTTCGTTATTTGCGGGGATTTTCATGACGCGCTACGAGCGGCGTCCGGGAGAGTTCCCGCAAACTGCAGATAGGCGCCGCGGTCGAGTTTCGCCAGGCCGTCGAGGCAAAGATCGGTGATTCGGGTGGCCGGGAGCTCGCCGCCCTTCTCGCGAAGCTCTCGCTCAACACCATCAACAATGAAGGAGAGGCGGCGGGGATCCACGTCGCGTTTGTGGGTGGCCCCGGCGAGACTGCGAAGCAGCTTCTGCCGATCGAACGGCTGCCGGGATCCGTCCCGCTTGATCACCTGCGGTGCCTCGGGGACCGCCCGCTCATAGGTCGTGAAGCGGTGGCCGCACGAGCTGCACTCGCGCCGCCGGCGTACGGCGCCGTCAGGGACGCGGCGGGTCTCGAGGGTCTTGGTGGGAGAGTCGCACCGGGGACAGCTCACTCAATGGAGTCTACCGGAGCGTAGTGTTCGACCAACACCGGCGATGAGGGAGAACACTAGATCTAGGGTCCGAACGAGAGTCATCCGTTCCGTGTCCCGTTTGCCCCGCTCAGCGGGACTAACGGGACGCAGGAATGCTTCCGCGTCAAGTTATGTCCGAGGGGTGGACAGAAATCGACGCAGAACGCGAGACAGGACAGAAATCGACGCAGAACGGTCACCCGCCGGACCCGCGCTCCTTCATTGCCGGTGTTCGTCACTGTCATTGCCATTTTTGTCCCTGCCCCGCCGTTCGCGCGGGGGTTCGTCCCTACTCAGCCCCCTGCCGCTCCCGCAGCGCCTGCCGACCCGGTTCTGGGCTGACGCCGAACTCGCTCGCATAGGCCTCATGCAGCTCCACCCAGCGTCCCTCGGGAAACTCGGCCCGAGCCTCCCCGTCCAGGGCGATCTCCAGGTCGTCCAGGCAGAGCTCCCAGCCGGCCGCCACCTTCGCCGAGTCGGGCCGGGGCAGCTCGTGGGTGAAGACGAGCTTGGTGCCGTGGCCATCCGGTTCGAGCTCGAATCGCACCAGCTGCGCCTCCCGTCCGGACGAACGCCAGGTGAACGCGAACAGGCGCGGTTCGTCCAGCTCGACGATCTCCCCGGTCTCGGGCGGCTCTTCATTGTCGGGGTAGGTGAAGCTCAACGCCGCCCCGACCCGGCGTTCGCCGCCGATCTCCGGGCGCGCCGGAAACCACTTGGCGAGCTCCTCGGTCTCGGTCACAGCCCGCCAGACGCGCTCGGGCGGATGGGCGAGCCGACGCTCGAAGCGGACCCCGACGCGGTCGCCCTCCACCTCGATCAGCCTGCCGTCCCGTTCTCCCTGTCTCTTCTCTTGGTCGGAAGTCATGTCGCCTCCTCATCCATGTGTCGTTCCAGGGCGTCGAGGCGCTCGGCCCAGAGCTTGCGGTAGGGCTCGAGCCATTCAGCGACCTCGGCGAGCGGCTCCGGGCGGACTCCATATATGCGCCGCTGAGCCTCGGCCCGCACGGAGACCAGCCCGGCATCGCGAAGGACCCGCAGGTGCTTCGAGACCCCCGGCTGGCTCAGCTTCAGCCGCTTGACGAGGTCTCCGACCGACCGCTCGCTGTCGAGCAGCAGGTCGAGGATCCGACGTCGAGTCGGTTCCGCGAGCGCATCGAACGTGGTCGCCGCCATCGTGGATCAGTATAACCGATTGGCTATATGCCAAAACGGAAATGCTACCCGGCCGACCACTCGGCGCGACAGGGCTAAGGTTCGGTCCATGACGGCGGACGGAGCACAGGCGGGGCCAGATCCGATCGGGCTTGCGCGGGACGCGGCGGAGGCTGCCGGCGAGCGGATCGGCAACGCGGCCAAGGCGTTCAGCCAGAAGCCGCGGCTTCGCGGCGTCTTCCACCAGTGGGCCTTCTTCGTCTCGCTCGCCGCGGGGGCGGCGCTCGTCGTGCTCGCCAACGGCTCGACCCCGAGGATCGCGGCCGCCATCTACGCCTTCAGCCTCTCGGGCCTGCTCGGCGTGAGCGCGCTCTACCACCGGATCACCTGGCGGCCGGCGGCCCGCCGCTGGATGCGCCGCCTCGACCACACGATGATCTTCGTGCTGATCGCCGGGACCTACACGCCGTTCGCGCTTCTCGTGCTGCACGGCGATCTCGCCCGGTTCGTTCTGATCGGCGTCTGGGTGATGGCGGGCGCCGGCACCGTCCTCAACCTCCTCTGGTGGAACGCCCCCAAAGCGGTCACGGCCGCCGTCTACATCTCGACCGGCTGGATCGCGATTCTGGCCTTCCCGCAACTCTGGGACGGGCTTGGCCCGATCGGCTTCGGCCTGATCGTCGTCGGCGGGATCCTCTACACCGCCGGGGCCGTCGTCTACGCGCGGCGTCGGCCCGATCCCCGGCCCGCCGTCTTCGGCTACCACGAGATCTTCCACCTGCTGGTGATCGCGGCCGCCGCCTGCGACTTCGCCGCGATCGCGATCTACGCGCTGCCGGCCGACTAGCTAGTCGGCCTCGCCGGGCGGTCTGCCCACCACTTGTAACGGGGCGGCTGCTCCGGAGACAATGCCGCCGAAAAACGGGCTCGCCAACTGTAGGAGGGGAGAGATGCCAGAGTTGGAGTTGACCGAGCAGAAGCAGCAGGCCCGGGAGATGTGGGCGCTGGGGGACTACCCGTCGGTCGCCGAGCAGATCGCCGAGGTCGGGCCGAGGTGCGTACAGGCCGCCGGCGTCACCGCCGCCGACGTCGTCCTCGATGTCGTCTGCGGGGCAGGCAACGCGATGATCCCAGCCGCCAAGACCGGCGCCGAGACCGCGGGCCTCGACATCACGCCGGGGCTGCTCGAGGCGGGCAAGGCCGCCGCTGCCGAGGAGGGCGTGGAGATCGACTGGATCGAGGGCGACGCCGAGCAGCTGCCCTTCGAGGACGGCAGCTTCGACGTTGTCCTCTCGGTCTTCGGCTGCATGTTCGCGCCGGACCAACGGGCGGCCGCGGCGGAGCTCGCCCGCGTGCTGAAGCCGGGCGGGCGCCTGGCGGTCTGCGCCTGGACGCCGGAGGGCTCCGTCGGCGAGTTCTTCGCGACCGTCGGGGAGCACATGCCGCCCCCGCCCGAGGGATTCCAGCCACCCATCCTGTGGGGCACGTAGGACCACGCCAGAGAGCTCTTCGAGGGCACCGGCGTCGAGCCCGAGTTCGAGCGCCAGACCATGACCTTCGAGAGCGAGTCGGCGGAGTCCCTGCTGGCCGATATGGAGACGAAGCTGCCGCCGATGGTGGCCGCGAAGGCGCAGCTCGAGCCGGAGGGGAAGTGGGACGCGCTGCGCGCGGACATCCGATCCGTCTACGAGAAGTGGAACGTGTCGCAGGACGGTGACCTCCGTTCCCCCGGCGAGTACCTGGTGATCAAGGGAACGAAGGCATAGGAGCGAGGCCGCCCGGCGTTGGGATGGAGAAGCTCGACTTCTTCGCCTTCGGCCCCGCCCTCGCCCTGATGCTCGTCTGGATCGGAGCCCTGTACGCCGCCGGGAGAGCGCTGCTGCGCTCCCGCGACGTCGAGTAGGCCCCAGGCCGATCGAGTAGGCCCTAGGCCGAGGCGCCGAGCGCGGCGGCCGAGCGCTCCTTGGCCGCCTCGATCAGGCGCTGGACCTCGGTCTCGCGGCCCTCCTTGATTAGCTCGACCGGATCGGGGTCGCCGTTGACGATGCCCTCGAAGAACTCCTTACGGTCCTGGTAGGTGGGCAGCGTCCCCTTTGCCCAGCCGCGATGGTCGTTGAGGATCACGGCAAGGCGCGCGTAGGGCTCGCCGTAGGTCTCCGCGATCTCTCGCTTCATCCGCTTGGCGAGGGCGGGGGAGGCGCCGGCGGTCGAGATCGCGATCGCGAGCGGGCCGCTGCGCACGATCGCGGGCAGGATGAAGTTGCAGAGCGGCGGCACGTCGACGACGTTGACGAGCATCGCCCGGCGCTCGGCGCCCTCGAAGACGGCGACGTTGACGTCGGTGTCGCTGGTTGCCGCGATCGCCAGGAAGGCGCCCTCGAGATCGCCGTCATGGAAATCCCGCTCCTCCCAGGTGATCGAGCCCTCGGCCGCGTGGCGGGCGAGCTCGGAGACGGCCTCGGGGGCGATCAGCGTGACCTCGGCGTCGCAGAGGAGAAGTCCCTCGACCTTCTCGAGGCCCACGTCGCCACCCCCGATCACGAGGCAGCGGCGGCCCTTGAGCTTGATCGCAGCCATGTAGAAGGGGGTATCGAGCATGTCGCGCACGCAGCTCTGGTCGCAGATCCCGCGGCGGAACTGGCAGATGCACTCCTTGCCCTCGAAGGCCTGGGCGGGCATGGGGCAGAGATTAGAGGGGCTCAGGCTTCAGCCTGGATCGTCTGCTCGAGGCCGATCTCGAGCGTGCGCTCGGCGTGCCACCCCAGCCGCTCCCCCGCGTTCGCTGTGTCGAGCGCCGTCCGCTCGACCTCCCCCTCTCGCTGGGCAGCAACCTCCGGCTTGAAGTCGTCGCGCCCGAAGGCCGCCGCGACAAGCTCGACCAGCTCGAGCACCGACGTCTCCACCCCGGTGCCGGCGTTGATCGGCCCGACATCGTCGCTCGCCTCGGCCGCGAGCAGTGCCGCTACGACGTCGGCTACGTAGACGTAGTCGCGGGTCTGCTTCCCCGTCCCGAACACCGTCGGGCGCCCGCCGTTCCGCGCCGCCTCGCAGAAGATGGCGACCACGCCGGCCTCGGTGGCCGGATCCTGCCGGGGGCCATAGATGTTCCCGAGCCGGACCGTGGTGGCCGCCAGCCCACGCGTGCGCGAGTAGAGGTCGATGTAGCCCTCCGCCGCGAGCTTGCTCTGGCCATAGACCGAGAACGGTTCGCAGCGGGCGGTCTCGGCGAAGGGCAGCTCGTCGGTTCGCTCCGCTCCCTCTCCATATATGGCGCCGCCCGTCGAGGTGAAGACGAACTTGGAGGTCCCGGCTCGAACCGACGCTTCGAGGGCGTTCACGGTCCCCACCACGTTGAGGCGAGCGTCGAAGCCGGGGTCGGCCATCGAGCGGCGAATGTCGATCTGGGCTGCCAGGTGGAAGACGCTCTGCGGCTCAAACGTGCCGATTGCGTCAAACATCGCCTGGGCGTCCGCGACGTCGACCTCGACAACGCTCGCGCCGGCGTCCAGCGCCCCGGCGAGGTTCGCCCGCTTGCCGCTCGAGAAATCGTCGATGACGAGCACTTCGTCACCCCGCCCGGCTAAAGAATCGACCAGGTGCGAGCCGATGAAGCCCGCGCCCCCTGTGACGAGTGATTTCACAGGAGGAGCCTAAGGCCCCTGCTACGCTCGCCGACCGCATCGACTCATCCAACATGAAACGGGTTGCTCCTCGCTTAGCTCGGAGCACCCTCCGCATAACAGGGGGGCACATCTTGGGTCACGGCTACCGTGGAGTGCCGATATGCGACTGATCGTCACCGAGAAGAACAACAGCGCGAAGAAGATCGCGGAGATCCTGAGCGGCGGGACCGCCACCGAAGGCGCGTCCTACAAGACCCCGTTCTATACCTGGAAGGGCCCGGATGGGCCCCAGATGACCATCGGGCTGAAGGGCCATGTGCTCAACCCTGCCTTCCCGGAGTCCTACAACAACTGGCAGGAGACCAATCCCCGCGATCTGATCGACGCCGAGCTGATCAAGGAGCCGACCGACAAGAACGTCGTGCGCGCGCTGAAGAAGGTTGCCAAGGACGCCGACGACATCGTGATCGCGACGGACTACGACCGCGAGGGCGAGCTGATCGGCCTCGAGGCCCTGCAGGAGGTCGTCGACGCGAACCCGCAGCTCGCCACCAGCCGAAACGGCGACTTCGCCGACGTGAAGCGCGCCCGCTACTCGGCGCTCACCAAGGACGAGATCCAGCGCGCCTTCGACAACCTCGACGAGCTCTCGATGCCGCTCGCCAACGCCGGCGCGGCACGGCAGGACATGGACCTGATCTGGGGCGCGACGCTGACCCGCTCCGTCTCGATGGCGACCCGGCGCTTCGGCTCCAACTTCCTCTCGGTCGGCCGGGTACAGAGCCCGACCCTCGGCCTGATCGTGCAGCGCGAGCTCGAGCGCCGTGCCCATGAGCCCGAGCCCTTCTGGGAGGTCAGCGCGACCTTCGCGCACCCGGACGGCAGCTTCGCGGCCGAGCACACCACCGACCGCTTCTGGAAGGAGGCCGAGGCCGAGGCCGCCGTCGCCAACTCCAAGTCCCCCGGGACCGTCAAGGAGATCTCGGCGCGGAAGAACACCCGCCAGCCGCCCACCCCGCTCAACACCACCGCCTTCACCACCGACGCCTCGAACCGCCTCGGCATCACGCCCTCGCGAGCGATGCGGATCGCCGAGGACCTCTACATGGACGGCTACATCTCCTACCCCCGCACCGACAACACCGTCTACCCGAAGTCCCTCGACACGAAGGAGCTGGTCAAGCAGCTGGTCTCGGTGGACGACTTCAAGGCGGCGTCGTTCCTGCTCGACAAGCCATCGCTCGAGGCGACCCGCGGCAAGAAGGAGACGACCGACCACCCGCCGATCTACCCGACCCAGGCGGTCAACCCGAAGCGCCTCGAGGCGCGCTCGGAGGCCCATCGCCGGGTCTACGAGCTGGTCGCCCGCCGCTTCCTCGCGACCTTCTCCCCCCCGATGGTCAGCGAGTCGACGCGCGCCAACATCGAGACCGCCAACGTAACGGCGGACGCGGAGTCCGGCGAGACCTACTTCGTCCGCGGCTCGGTGGTGCTCGACCCGGGCTTCGCCGCGATCTACACCTACGCCCGCTCGGCCGACACCGAGATCCCCAAGCTCGAAGAGGGCCAGCAGCTCGATCTCGAGGGGGTGGAGATGGAGGGCAAGGAGACCCCGCCGCCGCCCCGGATCAGCCAGGGCAAGCTGATCGAGATGATGGAGGAGCGCGGCCTCGGCACGAAGGCGACGCGCGCCGACATCATCCAGAAGCTCTATGACCGCGGCTACGTCTTCGGCAACCCGCCGGAGCCCTCGGAGACCGGGATCGCGATGTCCAAGGCCTTCGAGCACTACGTGCCGCGCATGGCGACGCCGGACATGACCGCCGAGATGGAGGCGGAGATGGATCAGATCGCCGCCGGCGAGATGACCAAGGATCAGGTGCTCGCGGACAGCCGGGACATGCTGCGCTCCGCCTTCGACGAGATGGGCGACGACGTGAGCACGGACGACGAGGACGCCAAGTGGCGCAAGTTCGCCCGCGAGGTCTGGGCCGGGATGGACCAGGATCGGATCCTCGGTCCCTGCATCGTCTGTCAG
>DATFOK010000130.1:0-33395 GCA_035265665.1 Solirubrobacterales bacterium
CTGACCCCGACATGCCGGCGATCTTTGAGGAAGGCGGACTCCAGGGTCGGCCCCAGGCGGCGGAGTTCGCCCGCGAGCTCGACGCCTAGTCCAAGCGGAATCGACGAAGGCGCCCGAGGACGGCCCTCGAAGCCGCAGGGCTCTCGGAGTAGCGACCCGGCAAATTTCCCCAGTTCTTCTCGCGAGCGCTGTCAGAGAGTCCGGGCTGTAGATTCCCAGTTTTTTTTCGCGGAGAGTGACTCGGGGGTCTTGGAGGCGCGAGCGGTCAGGTCCCGACCCTCCCCCCGGAGCTTGTCCCGCCTTCGGTTCCGTGGGAGACTGGGCCGACCGCCACCGAAGCGAATCATGACCGTGCGCCGACTACTTCTCCCGGTGATCCTGGGTTGCGCCGTGTTGGGCTTTGTGGCTCCAGCAAGCGCAAGGCCTCCCGAGTCGTTCAGCTTCGAGCAAACGGGACAGGAGGTCCTCGCCAACTGCGACGGCTTCGACATCCTCCTGGACACCACAGGATTCTTTAACGGCACCACCTTCTTCGACCAGAGCGGCGAGGAGGTCAAAACCATCATTCGCGGTCGTATAACGGAGACCATGACGAACTCAGACACCGGCAAGACGGTGGTCAATCGCGGCGTGTTCCAGGACTTCTTCAGGCGCATCGACGGCACCGACCAGTTCACGCATTCGGTCGTTGGCTTCGACTTCCAGGGGAAAGTCGACGGGCGAGGGCCTGTCGTGTTCCAGGTTGTTGGCAGGAAGGTGTTCGGGCCCGACGGAGAGACAATCGTGTTCCTCGTTGGACATAGCACCCTCCCTGAGGGCCAGGCCGCTGAGACGGCCCTTTGCGCCGCTCTCAGCTAGCCAGATAGCCGGGCAAGCGAAGCCGCCGGGCTGTCGGAGTAGTCGAGGACTACCGCTTTGGACGAAAAGCAGCAACTTTGAGACCTACCTCCCTCCGTCCCAGGGCGGGTCCCTGATCAGGTTCAAGTACCAGCGGCGTCGAGTGGCGACCGTCTGGCACCAGTCCAGGTCATGAAAAACCAAATCCGGCGTCGGGTGCCAGTCGTCGTCGCGTACCCGCTCGTTCGGGTGCGGGACTCGTCGAAGAGCCGCGCTACCTGCTCACGGACGACGGGTCCCGGCGTCTCCCGACGCTCTCCGCGGTGCCGGAACCAGCTCGAGCAGAAGACGTGGCCTCGGCGCCTCGGCCAGAACGCGCCGCCGCAATGCAGGCACTCGGCCTTACCGTCAGCCGATTTCACGCGAGCGCCTCGGCGTAGGAAGCGCGATCGCGGCGTGCGTGGCGACGGCCGGCACGGCCGATCTCAGTCGCTAGGTAGAGCGCGCTCATCCCGTTGGAGTCGTTCGCCTCGGCGAGCTCGACGAAGGCGTCGAAGGAAGGCTCACCGAGGGCGAGTGCGTCGAGAGTGGCGAGGGTCTCTTGTTCCCCGAGTTAAGCAAGGCCTTGGCGACCGATTCGAGGATCTCCTGCCGCGGGTGCTTGCCGACCACGAGGAAGGCCTGCTCGAGTAGCACGGTCACGAGCGATTCTGCTCCGCGATCGACTCAAGCGCGGCTAGTGCGGCCGCGCGCGGATCCCGCTCCTCCTCACGGAGCAGGAGGCTCCTGATCACGGCAACGTTGCCCTGGCGGGCCTTCTCCGCCAGTAGTTCGAGCAACTCGGCCTCGGAGGGGGCGTCCGTCGCCTCGATTGGCTCCCCGGAGAGCGCCCCTTCGACCAATTGGCGTACCAGCCAAGCTCGGGTGAGTCCGCGCTCGCGAGCGACCGCATCGAAGCGCTCAAGGGTCCTTTCAGGGAGCCTGACGCTCAGGTGAGCCACCCTGTACTCCCTTCTACAGCCATTTTTTCCTCTTGTGCCGACTCAATCGGCGGTTTTCGGAGCGGGCAGTCTTGCGCTGGCACCCTCCCCTCGCATAGGTTGGGCCAACACAGTTGGCTGTGGCAGGGAGAAGGAGATAGTCATGAGAAGGATTCGCATCGCAGCGGCGTCGATGGTGGTCGCTGCCGGACTCATCGCTGCCGTGGCCGCTCCGGCCTCGGGGGCGACGCCGCAGAATCAGGCCTGCGTTGGTGAGAGCTTGTCGGCCCTCGCGACCAGCCAGCCGTCCCCCGGCGCGTTCGGCGGCGCGGCCTCGGGCCTCGCCCAGGACCCGGCAGGACGCCCGGGGCTCGGTGATCTCATCCAGGTCGGGCAGGCCGGTCAGCTCCCCGACGCAGTGGTCCCGAACACCTGCAACGACTGACGCAGCAACGACTGGCGCACCGCTCGGACTCGATCTCGGATCGGGTCCGAGCGTGCCGAATCAATCGAACGCTGGAGGCAAGGCAGTGGCTCGGGTGAGCGCCGTGCTCGAGCGAGAGGGCGGTGACTACACAGTCGGTCTCTCAAAAGATGGCGCCCGCAGGCACAGACTCAGGGAGCGAATCACTAGCCGCCGCTGCCGTTCACTCGGCGGTCTTTCGAGTGAGGACCCATCAGACTCGACCCTCCCCACCGGTTGCGATATACGCTGAACCGACCTTGCGTTGGCTAAGTAGGCCGCGACAGATCGCAGCGATCGTGTGTCTCGTGCTGGCGCTGGTCGCGCTTGTGTTTGAGCTGACCTTTGAATTCTGGGTCCTCATCGCAGCGTCCCTTGCCATCTGGGCCTTCGATCTCTGGGAGAAGAGGCGGTTAGGCCGGTAGCCGGCGGTCTGCGGGATCGTGCCTCACAGCTTCCGACCTTCTTCTCCCTCCGCGGGATACTGGGTGGGCGATGTCGGAGGAGAACGTCGAAGCGCTCAGGAGTGGCTACGCCGCGGTGAACCGTGGCGACATTGACGGACTCCTCGTGAATGTCCAGCCCGACGTGGAGTTCACGTCCCTGATCGCGGAGGCTGAAGGCGAGATCTTCCGCGGGCACGACGGGATCCGGCGCTGGTGGAAGGAGGTTGTGCTCCCGCTCGGGGGTCTCCATGGGGAGCCTGAGGAGGTCCGTGACCTCGGTGACACCGTCATCGCACGGGTCGCCGGGACGTATCGCCCAAGGGGCGTCGAGGTGCACCAGACGGTTTGGCACGTTGTCCGCTACCGCGACGCGAAGGCGACGTCGTGGAAGTTCTTCCGCACGGAGGGGGAAGCCCTCGAAGCCGCCGGGCTGTCGGAGTAGGGCGCTCACGTCACAGCCCGCGCCGTCGCCCATTCGGCGGTCTTTTGGCAGCCGGGATCCAGGCCAGCACCCTCCCCTTCCCCTCGTTTGGCCTCTGCCGCCTTGGGGAAGCTTTTGAGATACGAGCGACTCTCGGGCTTAGACGGCTCTGGACGAAGGCCCTGCGTCGGGTCCCGGACAGTGAACTTTGTCGGAAGGGTCGCTCGCCTCTTCTCCGGCGGGGGATACTGCGTGGGCGATGTCGGAGGAGAACGTGGAGAGCATCCGCCAGGCTTACGCCGCCTACAACGCAGCCTTGAGCGCGGCGAATCCGCGGGAGGCCATCCGCGCCTGGCTGGAGCGCTTCGCCGATCCCGAGGTCGAGTTGGACCGGGAGCCGACCTGGGTTGACAAGCAGATCTACCACGGGTTCGACGGCGTGATGGAGTTCTTCGATGTGATCTTCGACGCCTTCGAGCAGGTACGTCAGGTGCCGGAGCGCTTCATCGACTGCGGGGACCAGGTACTGGTCTTCGTCCGCAGCGAAGCGCGAGCACGCATTGGCGGTCTCGATATCAATGAGCAGTGGGCGCACCTGGTGACCGTGCGCGACGGCAAGGCCGTTCGGCTGCAGCAGTTCCGGGACCGCGACGAGGCCCTCGAAGCCGCCGGACTGCGGGAGTAGGGCGCTCACACCGCCCTGGCTCATGCCCCGCCCCGCTGGATAGGGTTCCGGCGGTGGCCGAGACGATCGTCGGACTGGAACGCCAGCCGGGGGCCTCGGAGGAGAAGTGCTTGGCCTTCCTGCGATGCCTCTACGGCCACCTCGAACACGGGCCGCACCGAGACATGGCCGCCGATGCTGAGCGCGAGCCGCAGGTCTCGGACAGGACCCAGCCCGTCACCGTGTCCGGCGCGAAGAACCTCGCCGCCGCTCGCACGGCGGTCGCAGAGGCTGGCATGTCCTGCGATGCGAGCTGGCAGCGCCTCTACCGCTTCGCGGACTAGCCGCCTCACGCCGGCACCCTCCGCGAGATACTGCGTGGGCGATGTCGGAGGAGAACATCGAGATGGTGAGACGAGGCTTCGAGCTGCTCTTTCGCGATGGAATGATCGACGCTTGGATCGAGATGCTCGACCCCGAGATCGAATGGGACATCTCCGCACATCCCTTGCCCGACTTCCCTAACACGGGCAGCGGCCGCGACGCCTTTGTCCGCCACCTGGCCGCTTACCTCACCGGGTGGAACGACTACGAGGCCTCGATCGGGGAGCTGATCGGTCGGGGGGACGAAGTCGTCCTGATTCAGCACGAGCGGGTTCGTATGCCAGACAGCGAGATGCTGCTCGACCGCGATCTGCCGACCGTGTTGACGGTTCGCGAAGGGCGCGTCGTGCGGTCTCGGGTCTTCAAGACCAGGACCGAAGCCCTCGAAGCCGCCGGGCTGCGGGAGTAGGCCGTGGTTGCACTCTTGAGCGCTTCTCGGACCGCCTCGTAGCCCCTTAGACGCCGCCCGGTTTCACTGGCTCAGGATCCGGGCGAGCACGTCGTCCACGTCCTCTTCCGCCCTTGTCCGAAGCGCCCGCTCGAGCGCGACGGCGGCGGTTATAGAGCCGTTAGTGCCTGCTCCGAGAGGATCTGGAGAGCCTGATCGTCCGTGACGATCTCCTGGTCCCCGGTGATCTTGCCCTTCTGCGATTTGCCTTTGCTCAATGGGTGACGCTCCTCGCCGGGTTAAATTCCTTGTCGGTGTGTGTAGCCGCCCACTCGGCGGTCGTTTCGACGCAAGCGATTCACGGAGCACCCCTCCTATCCCTGATGGCCATTCCCTTTCTTCCCTCGCACGGTGGGACGACCCCGGGGCGTGAGTCCGTACAGGTCAGCGAGGCCCTCGGCCATCGGTGGCTCGGGCGCGATCTCTCGCAGAGTGCGAATCGCGGTACAGCGAGCGGTCGGGTTGGTGTCGTCCGCGCGGATGATTTCCTCAAGGATTCGGACCATTTCTTCACTGTCCATAGGTCTGCCTGTCTGTCGGGGACGAGTTTTTCTTACGGCGACTAACTCGGCGGTTTTCTGCTCGGGGAGTCAAAAGTTTCGACCCTCCCTACCCCGGGGGAGGGGAGACTTCCTACGCGCGTAGGAACTCGGTAGGGGCGGCATCTCAGTCTCCCCAGATCAGGTGAGCGAGTAGCAGTCCGAGCGTCGCTCCGTAGAAGACGGCACGGACTACGACCATCACGAAGAAGAACCGGGGGGTCGTTCATTCATCGCCGTCGATCCATGCCAAGACCATTGCTCGGACTATCGCTTCGTGGTCCATCTTCGGTGTCTGCTCGAGCCAGAGTTCAAGTACCTCGTAGACCTTCAAGAACTTAGGAGTGAGAGTGAGCGCCCACATCTCTGCGATCAGTGAGTTGTAAGAGCGCTCGTCGAGGCCGAGGCCATCGGCCAAGATGCTGAGCAGCTTCTCGTCCTGCGTTCGATCCTGTCGCAGCGGCCAGGTTGGCACGTCACCGTCACTGAAGGCAGGAGCAGCGGCCACCATCTTCATCAGCTTGCGAGCACGGGCCCGGTTGATGTCGGTGTACGGATCGAGCAGCGTCACCGAGCCGAGCCGGCCTGGTACATCGGACCTGATGCTGACCTCCGAGACCGATGGGCCCAAGGCCAGCGCGGCTGCCGCGTGTGCTGCCTCGTGCTCGAGAACCTCGCGGCGTTCGGCGACGGTCACGGGATGACCCGACCTTCCTCGTCGACCAGGACACTGGCGACCGAATGCCGGTGCGAACCCGGCGTAAGGAAGGACCGCGATGCATCCTGCTGCTGGGAGACAGCCTCCCGCTCCTTGATCTGTTCGGGGGTTGGGGTGGGAGCGTCGTCGCCGAAGTACTCCTTCCACCTTCCACCGGTGAAGACGATCGTTAACCGTCGCCTCGGCTGGATAGCTTCGAGCCGGGACGCCTCCGCCTCCTCCTCGGCACGGCGGGCCTGAGCACGCTTCGCTTCCTCCGATTCCTCCCGCCGGCGTCGGAGCTCCTCGAACTCCTTGTCCCGATCGGCTACGCGATCAGGCCGCCCGACCGCGGTGCTACCTCGGCGAGCCGCTGGCACTGCGGCCAAACTCAGAGCTTTGAACTCGGTGTCGTTCGGGGTCATGGACTTCCAAGAGAGGACCTCCGTGTCCGGATTCATCGGCCATGGCGTAAGAGAAACCTCATAGAGGTTGACCCGGTCCAAGACCTTGACGCCATCGCTCCGAACATGGTCGGCTTCCGTGACGTAGCCGAAGCTGAGACCGACCGCGCCCTTCCGGACCAGCCTCCACGCCTCGCGGGCGGTCTCTGACTCGTCTATGTCGAGCTGCCCCTTTTACGTGCAGGCCTCTGGCGGTCTCCTCCATCGATCGCGGGTCGACCGTCCCGATTACGTTCGACGCTTCGCCCTGGTGGTCCCAGTGAAGCGGGACCTGACGACCTCGCCCCCGCCAGGCTTCGAGTGTCGCCTTGAAAGCGCCGCGAGCAATCTGCTCGTTGCCGGCGTCGACTGGGTACGCGGCGGCGATCGCCTCGAATTCCCCGAGCTCGGTCACCTCGCCGACCATCGCTTTCGCGACCAGATGCTCCATTCAGTCCTCCTTCTTCTGCTCGATCTCCTCGAGCGCCTCGGTGGTCGAGAAGGTGCGATCCGGATCGTCATCGTGAGCCCAAAGATCCTCTCGGCCATAGGCGGCAAGCAGCCGCCCTTCCAGATGGAATCCGGCCTTCGCCAGCCGCTGCTCGACGGCTGCCGTCGTCATCGGTCCTTACCCTCCGAGCCAGCCGGCGCCTCGGCGAGGTGAGGGAGATCCCCGCCGGTCGCACGGCCTCCGCCGTCGGGCGAAGCTGCGTAGATTTGCGCTCGCAAAGATTGCCTAATGAGGTTCGAAACCGACCGGCCTTCCGACTCGGCCAGCGTCTTTACCTCTTCGGCAAAGCCCGCCGAGACCCAGGTGTGGAGCACCGCTGCTGCTTTCTCTTTCGGTTCGGGCACGCCGTCAAAGCCTCCTTGATTCGATTCCGGTCGGATGGCTTGATGGCTTGTGCTGCTGGCCGATTCCCGGGAGAAGCGGTTAGGAGTGAATCCTAAAGGCGCCCGGCGACGGAACGCCGTGGGAAAACCGTGGGAAAAATGACACCGAAACAACCGGACGCAATCGGCTCTAATCGGCATAGTGAAGCCAAATCCGCGCCAACCGTGCCTGCTTTTCAGATGTGGTACATCCCGGCGCCGGCCTTCTCGGCCTCGCGGCGGGCGATGTCGGCGATTGAGGTGGAGCGGAAGGTGGCGCGCAGGGCCTCCACCCCCTCCTCCCAGATACCGCCGGCCTCCTTGCCCTCCTGGCCGACGACGCCGTCGAGCGCCTGGACCACCTCGAGGACGTTGATCTGGTCGGCCGGGCGGGCGAGCGTGTACCCGCCCTTGGCGCCGCGGTGGCTGACCAGGATCCCGGCGCGGCGCAGCGTCGAGAAGAGCTGCTCCAGGAACTGCACCGGTATCCCGCGGCGCTCTGCAACCTGGCCGATCGGCATGGGGCTGTCGCCGGCCCGCGCCAGCTCGGCCAGCGCGACCACCGCGTAACGTGACTTCGAGGTGACCGAGATCACGACAACCCTTTTACCGGGCCGGAAGGCGTCGCGATGAATCGACCCAACCGGGCCCTGCTTCGGGCGATCGCTCCCGTCGGTCTGATGATGGTGATCTTCGTCCTCTCGGCGCAGCAGGGCGGCGGCGACCACGCCTGGTGGGACGTCATCCTCCGCAAGCTCGGCCACGTCACCGGCTACGCGCTGCTCACAGGGCTCTGGTGGTGGGCGCTTCGCGGCGTGACCGCGAGGAGCCTGCTGATCGCCGTCTGCATCGCCTTCGCGTACGCCTGCACCGACGAGTTCCACCAGACCTTCGTCAGCGGGCGAACGGGCACGCCGGTCGACGTCGCAATCGACTCGATCGGGATCGGGCTCGCGGCCTGGCTCATTCTGCGTCAAGTTTCCCCCGCCCACCGGGGGCGACGGGACGCAGTTGCAGAAAGCCCTTAGATCCAGCCCTGCTCGGTCGCCATGAGGACCGCCTGCGCGCGGTCCAGTGCGCCGAGCTTGCCGTACACGTTGTGCAGGTGGCTGCGGACGGTGCTCGCGGACAGATCCAGCTCCGCGGCGATCTGCTTGTAGACCTTGCCCTCGGCCAGTCGCCGGAGGACGTCAAGCTCCCGCGAGGAGAGGGGACATGGGCCGGTGGCACGGCGACGTGACGCCTTGCCCTGGGGAAGCTCGTAGAGGACCATCCGGACCGCGTGCTCGTCGAGGCCACAGTGCTCGGCGGCCTCGATCAGGTCCTGGGTCGAGACGGGACAATCCTCGAGGTGCGCGGCGACCATGTCGGCGAAGCGAAGCACCGCCGCGACACCCTCCGCTCCATGAGTGTGGTGGCGCTCGATTGACTCGGCCACGCGTGCGTGCACGCCCCAGCGTCGGGTGAGAACTCCGCCGACGAGGGCGTGATCGATGCCCAGCTCGCGTCGCTCCGCGGCGATTCTCTCGTCCGGGGTCGAGCTGCGGCGATCGAAGCGCTCCGCGTAGCCCGGGTGGAGGCGCGCCAGCACCGGCCTGCCGATGTCGTGCAGGATGGCGGCCAGAGCGATCTCGTCACGGTCCCCGATTCCGCTGAGGTCCGCAATCCGGTCGGCGGCCCGCTGCACGTCGAGGGCGTGTAGGCGGAATCGATCGGGAGCGAGCGCGAGCCGGCCGTCCCCGTTGAAGATGTCGTAAGCGGGAGCCGCGCGCAGAACCGCCTCCACGGCGCCCGGGCCGAGGCGTTCGATTCCGTCGGCAACGCTGCGTATGCGCCCTCCGCCCTGCAGCTGGCCCGCCGCGCGGACAATTGCACAGGCGAGGCCAACGTCCGACTCGACCACGCCCGCGACCTCGTGCGGGGGCGCGCCGCGATTTACCTGCTCGAGAGCCTGATCGCGCCCCTCCTGGAGAGCCGGCTGGCGCTCGGCCTCGTCAAAAGCGGCGGCGAGGACGCGTCCGCGACCCTCCCCCCGAGTGCCGTTCTGGGTGCCACGGGTTGTCGTGGCTGTCGTAGCCATGCCGTTCTAATCGGCACCGCCTGACCGATTGTTTAGCCCATGTGTTGATTTGAAAGGCGCTCCACAGCGCGCTCAATTCGCTCCAGGGAGCGACTCTTGCCCAACACGGCAAGCGATTCGAAGATTCCGGGCGATACCGATGTCCCCGTGATCGCGACCCGGATCGGCTGGTAGAGCTTTCCCGGCTTGACGTCGTGCTCGGCGAGGATGCGCCCGAGAGCGGCTTCCAGCCCCTCCGGGTCGAAAAAGTCCGCCTCGCGAAGCGCCTGGAGAGCCTCGGTGAGGAGCGGCAGCGCGCCGTCCTTCATCACCTTCCGCCACGCCTTCTCGTCCGTCTCGGGCTCCTCGAAGAGGAACCCGATCAGCGGCCAAACCTCCTTTAGGGTCTGCGCCTTCTCCTGCGCGATCGCGCACGCCGCCCGCAACCGCTCGTCCGGCTCGCGCCCCAGGTGCCGGGCGACCGCCTCGGTGTAGTCATCGAGGTCCATCTCCCGCATGAAGCGGCCGTTCAGCCAGCGCAGCTTCTGCTCGTCGAAGATCGCGCTGGAGCGCCCCACGCCCGAGAGGTCGAAGCGCTCAATCAGCTCCTCCGTGCTCATGATGGTCGTGTCGTCCTGGGTGCCCCAGCCGAGCAGTGCCAGGTAGTTCCGAACGGCGGCGGGCAGATAGCCGGCGTCGCGCAGCTCCTGCACGCTCGCCGAGCCGTGGCGCTTGGAGAGCTTCTTGCCGTCCGGGCCGTGCAGCAGCGGCAGGTGCGCGTAGCGTGGCGGGGGCTCACCCAGCGCCTCCATCACCAGCAATTGCTTCGGCGTGTTGGAGAGGTGGTCGTCGCCCCGGATCACGTGCGTGATCCCCATGTCCGCGTCGTCGACGGCGACCGCGAAGTTGTAGAGGACCGAGCCATCGCCGCGGGCGATCACGAAGTCGTCCTGGGAGTCGTTGGGGAAGCGGACGTCGCCGCGGATCTCGTCGGCGACCACGGTGTCGCCGGAGTCGGGGACGCGCAGTCGGACCGCCCCGGCCGGATCGTCGGACGGCTCTCCGCGATAGCCCCGGTTGCCGTGCCCTTCCTTCCAGGCCGCGACGTCCTCACCTGTCGCAGGGTCCCGGTAGGCCGCGCCTGAGGCGAGCAGCTGCTCGAGCGCCTCATGGTGCCGGTCCGCGCGCTCGTACTGGCTCACCGGCCCCTCGTCCCAGTCGAGCTCGAGCCAGCGCAGGGCGTCGAGGATCTGCTCGACGTTCTCGGGGGTGGAGCGCTCGCGGTCGGTGTCCTCGATCCGCAGGACCATCTCTCCCCCGCGGCCCCGTGCGAAGAGCCAGTTGTACAGTGCCGTCCTCGCTCCCCCGATGTGCAGGGCACCCGTCGGAGAGGGGGCGAAGCGGACGCGGACTGATGGCTCTGAGCTCACCATGCTGATCGGCGCCCATGTTTCCACAGGGGGTGGGCTGGTCCGCGCGATCGAACGAGCCGAGGAACGGACCTGCGACGCGATCCAGATCTTCAACCAGAGCCCGCGGATGTGGCGGCCCACTCGGTACTCGGACGACGACTTCGCCGAGTTTCGCGAGGCGATGAAGGCCTCACGGGTCGAGGTGGTGGCGATCCACATGATCTACCTGATCAATCCCGCGGCGAAGGACAAGGAGATACGGAAGAAGTCGTTGGAGTCCCTGACCCACGCGCTGCGGGTCGGCGACGGTATCGGTGCGCTCGGGGTCGTCGTCCATCCGGGTGCGCTGAAGGACGACACGCGGGCGAATGCGCGCAAGCGGGCGATCAGCCTGATCAAAGAGGCCCTCGCGCGCTCAGAGCGTTGCCCGATCATCTACGAGAACACCGCCGGGTCACCCCAACTCCTCGGCCTGGACTTCGACGAGACCGCCGAGCTGATCGACAAGACGGGTGGCCCCAAGCGCCTCGGCCTCTGCATCGACTCCTGCCACCTGCACGCCACGGGCTACGACGTGCGCACCACCGGGGGCATGAAGGGGCTCGTCAACGAGATCGACGCCAAGGTCGGGCTCGACCAGCTCAAGCTGCTTCACGTCAACGACTCCCGGGATGAGCGCGGCTCCAACCGAGACCGCCACGCGCCGATCGGCAAGGGAGAGATCGGGCGCAAGGGCTTCCGCGCGTTCCTCGGCGAGCGCCGCCTGCAGCGGGTGCCGGCGGTCCTGGAGGGGCCGGGCATTGACGGCCACAACGTCGCCCGCAAGGACGTGCAGCTGATCCGCCGCCTCTGGCGCGAGGCGACGCGCTAGTCCGAACCTACGGCTCCCAGGTGTAGAGGAAGTAGAGCGCGTAGGGGTTGCGGTCGATCTCCCGCGCGTAGCGGGTGACTGCGTCCACGTACAACCCGGATGGGTTGTAGGCGCGAAGGGCGGGCCCGTAGCGCCGGGGCGCCCCGTTGGCGCGGAGCAGGCGCGCGGCGGCCAGGATCGCGTCGTGCGGGTCGCGGATGTTCCCCCCGTGGCCGTAGATCTGCCAGGTGGACGGGATGAACTGCATCGGCCCCTGGGCGCCGGCCACGCTGTTGTTGACGACCCGTCCGAACTTCGTCTCGACCAGGTGGATCGCGGCGAGGTAGTGCGCGCCGATCCCAAAGCGACTCTCCGCCTCCCCGTAGAACCCGACCAGATCGGCGAGCGGCGGCCGCGCTCCGAGCTTCAGCTTCTTGTGCTGCGAGCCCGCGGACAACCGCAGGAGGGCTCGCCGCGCGGCGTAGAGACGACGGATCTCACCGCGAAGTGAGCCGTCCAGCAGCGGGATGGCCCGGGCGGCGAGGTTCGGGTGGTCACCGAGAAAGGCGATGTGGTCCTGGAGCTCGGCTGCTTGCTGCACCACGTCCGCGGGCGCGGCGCTCGACGGCGGCTCGCCCGACGCGCGCCACCCTTCGATCGCCTGCCGCAGTGCGGCGTCGTTCTCCTCGATCCGATCGGCGACCTGCTGGGGCTGGGCAGCCGAAGCGCCGCCGCAGCCGATCAGCGCGATGCCGGTGACGATTCCGGCCACCCAGGCCCAAGCCAGCTTGCGAGGAGTCCCACCCATCCCCTGCACTGATAGCGAGAAGTCGCCTACGATGCTCCGAGTCCCCGGAGGTGAGATGAGCGCAAGTGATGGGCCCTGGCTGCGAATCACTCGCATCCTGCCCGCTTCGCGCGAAGCGGTCTGGCGTTCGCTGACCGACCCGGCCGAGTTGACCAGGTGGTGGGGACCAAAGGGATTCACGGTGCCCGATATCGACTTCGAGCCTCGGGTCGCTGAGGAATACCGGATCGCGATGCAACCCCCGGAGGGCGACCTCTTCCACCTGCACGGTGAGTTCCGCGAGGTCGAGCCTTCCTCCCGACTCTCCTACACCTTCCTCTGGGATCCTCCGGACCCCGACGACCGGGAGACGCTCGTCACCCTGTCGCTCGAGGAGCGCGGCGAGGAGACCGAGGTCGGCCTCGAGCAGGGCGAGTTCGCCACGCCCGCCCGCCTCGAGCTCCACCGGGATGGCTGGACGGATGCCTTCGAGCGGCTCGCCGAGCTACTCGGGTAAGGGTTGATCAGGTCAGGCTGTTACGCAGGTCGAACGCCCGGATCGAGTCAGGGTGCTCATCTGGCGCGTCGAAGAAGCGGCGGTTGACGCACTCGTAGGCGGGGCCCTCTCCCTCGTAGGCCCGCTCGACGCTGAACTGGCAGTGCGGCAACGGATCGCCGGTCATCTTGATCCCGCCGAAGCCCTCCCGCGTCCGTTCGGCCAGCAGGAACATGTCGAAGTCGATCTCGGCGCTGAAGACATTGTTCATGCAGCCCATGTAGCGGCCACCGGTGCGCGCGTCCTCATAGGTGTAGAGGTACTTGCATCCCATCTCCAGGCAGCCGGCAGGGTTGACGAGCTTGTCGCAGAACGAGCGGCACTGGCGGCATTCACCGGCGGTGCTGCGCTGTTGCTGGAGCCTTGACACGACGCGTTCAGTCTAGGACTCGTCGGCGGACGGATGGGAATGTCGGAATGGGTCCCACCCTTGCGCGAATGGGGGTGGATCTGCTAGCGAGCGGGGGCCCTGGTGGCGATGTATGCGGAGACCTCGTCCGCCGGGAGGGGCGGTGAGTAGTGGAAGCCTTGTCCGTTGAGGCAGCCCACTTCACCGAGCACCGCCGCCTGGCGCCGCGACTCGATCCCCTCCGCGATCACCTCGATCTCGAGACTGTGGGCGAGGTCGACGATCGCCCGGGCGATCCGCGCCTGCGAGTCCGAGCCGTCCACTCCGTCGACGAAGGGCTTTGCGATCTTCAGCCAATCGAACGGGAAGCGCTTCAGGTACTGCAACGAGGAGTAGCCGGTGCCGAAGTCATCCACGGCCAGCTGGACCCCGAGCCGCTTGAGCGCGTCGAGCCGCTCGGTGTTGCTGCTCGAGACCTCCATCAGGACGCTCTCGGTGATCTCGAGCGTGAGCCGATCCGGTTCCAGCCCGGTCGCCTCGAGGGTCTCGGCGACCTCGCGCACCAGGCTCGCCTGGCGCAGCTGGGCGCCCGAGATGTTCACGTTCAGCCCGAGCCCGCCGTACGCGTCCTCCCACTCGACCACCTGGCGGCAGGCCTCCCAGAGAACCCAGCGCCCGAGCGGGTGGATCTGACCGCTCTCCTCCGCGATCGGAATGAAGCGGTCGGGAAGGATCAGCCCCTGGGCGGGATGCATCCAGCGGATCAGCGCCTCCACCCCGATCACCATGGGAGTGTCCATCTCCACGATCGGCTGGAAGTGGAGGACGAACTGATCGCGGTCGGCGGCTCGCTTCAGATCCAGCTCGAGCTCCAGCCGCTGCGCGAGCGCCTCGTGCATGTGGCGCTGGAAGATCTCGTAGCGGCCCTTGCCCTGGCCCTTCGCCTCGTACATCGCCATGTCCGCGTTGCGGAGCAGGTCATCGGGCCCCTCCAGCCCGACCGCGATCCCGATGCTGGCCGTGATGAAGACCTCGCGGCCCTCCACGTCGATCACACGCTCGATCCCGTCCAGCGCCATGCGAGCCATGCGTGCGAGCTCGATCGGCTGGCGGACGTCCTCGACCAGGATCGCGAACTCATCGCCGCCGAACCGGGCGACCGTGTCGGTCGGACCGACCACCGAGGCCAGCCTCTGACCCACGATGATCAGCAGCTGATCCCCCGCCGCGTGGCCAAGGCTGTCATTCACGTTCTTGAACCCATCGAGGTCGGCGAAGAGGATGCCCACGGCGTCGCCCGCCGCTGCTGCTCGGGTACGCGCCTGGGCGAGGCGGTCGACGAAGAGGGCGCGGTTCGCGAGGCCGGTGAGCGGATCGTGGAACGCCTGATGGGCCGTCTCCTCAGCGGCCTTCGCGTCGTTCAGCGCCAGGCCGGCGTGCTCGGCAAACGCGAGAACGGCTTCCCGCTCGATCTCGCTGTAGCGGCGGCCGGACCGGCGCGTTCCCAGTGAGAGTGCCCCGACCAGCTCCCCGCGCTGGTAGACCGGCGCCGAGATCACCGCGCGCAGCCCTCCGCCCGCCACGTCGGGAATCCGGCGGGGGTCCGCGCCGTAGTCCTCGACCACGATCGGGCGTCGCTCCGTGACCGCGTGACCGGCGATGCCGACCTCCACCGGGGTGCGGCGGATCTGACCGAGCAGCTCCGGCGGGTAGCCGACCGACGCCACGACTTCGAGCACCGACGGGTCCTCCGGGTCGATCAGGCTGAGGTCCACGAGTTCGTCGCCGAGCAGCTCGCTGGCGCCGGTGACGATCGCGTGCAGCACCTCCTCGATGTCGGCCCGGCTGGCGATCGAGCGCTGAAGCAGCGTCAGGCGCTCGAGCAGCGTCTGCCGCTCGCGCAGCTCCCCGATCAGCCGGATGCTCCGCAGGGCGAGGCCGAGGACCCGCCCCATGCCGCGCAGAAGATCCAGCTCCTCCTTGGTGAAGTCCTCTCCCCCGGTCCGCGCAACCAGGAGCGTTCCCTCCTCGCCGACCAACGAGCACATCCCGGTGCAAACCCCGAGGTCTCCCAGCTTGCGCTCGAAGCGAAGATCGCCGGAGGCCTCAACCAGGTCGGCGACGGGCTCCTTGCCCGACGGGAAGCCGACCTGCGCGGCGACCTTCCCTTCCCGGATCAGGACGGCGAGCTCGGTGCCGATCGCGGCGGCGGCGCGCTCGACGCAGCCCTGCAGAGCATCGCGCTCGTCGGTGAAAGAGGAGACCACCGAGAGGAACTCCGCCAGCTGGCGGGTCGTCCAGCTTTCGGCCTGGAAGTTCTCCACGCCGCCGGCAGAGCGCCTCTGGTTATTCCCTCTCCCCATGGACCCGTTCCCTTGACGGGATCCTAAGGCTAGGCTGCGCGGGCGGCCCCGCCGAGCAGTGCGTCGAGCTCTGCGTCCAGCGCCGCGGAGCGCCGAACGCGGTACTCGTGCCCGAACCGCAGTTCGCGGATTCCCCCGCGCGTCTGCATCACCAGGAGGACCTCGGAGTCGCCGGGGAAGTGCCCAAGGACGGACTTCAGCTCTTCGATCACCGAGGTGCCGAACGCGGACGCATCGATCTGCAGCCTCAGCGGACCGCTCTCCCGCTCCCGCGCGGCCCTCGCCTTGGCGACCTCATCCTCGGTCGGCTGGAAGAGCTCGACCTCCTGGGCGACCAGCTTGGTCTCGCCGCGGCCCTTGTGGTCGAGCCTGCCTCTCACGATTACGATCACGTCGGCGGCGAGGAACTCGTGGGAGGCCTCGTAGGCCTTCCCCATGACGAGCATCTCGACCTGTCCCTCCACGTCATCCAGGGTGGCGAACGACATCAGGGAGCCGTTCTTCGACTTGTGGCGCTTGAAATCGGTGACGATCCCGCCGACCGTCACCCAGGAGCCGTCGGGCCTCTCGGCGAGGCTGGAGAGCGAGCAGTCCACGCGCGTGCGGAGGGGCTCCCTCACCTCTGCTAGGGGATGCGAGGAGAGGAAGGTGCCGAGCGTCTCCTTCTCGAGGCGAAGCAATTCGCGCTGGTCGAATTCATTGGCCCTGATCGGTGCGTGGTGATGCCGTGAGGGGCCGGACTCCTCCGCCCCGCCCCCCAGGTCGAAGATCGAGGACTGTCCCAATCGCGAGTCCTCCTGGGCCTTCTGCCCGAAGGCGATCGCGGCCGGCAGGACCTCCAGCATGCCCTTCCGCGAGGCTCCGGTCGAGTCGAGCGCGCCGCACTTGACCAGGCACTCGACCGCGCGCTTGTTGACCGCCCGCGTATCGACCCGCTCGCAGAAGTCCCACAATGACTTGAAGTCCCCGTCCTTCGAGCGAGCGTCGAGAATCGCCTGAACCGCGATGTGGCCGACGTTCTTCACTGCGTCGAGGCCGAAGCGGATGCTGTTGCCGGAGACCACGAAGCCGTGGTCCGAGGTATTGACATCGGGCGGCAGGACCTCGATGTCCATCTCGTCGCAGCGATTGACGAAGAAGGGGACCTTGTCCTTGGTCGACATCACCGTCGAGATCAGCGCGGCCATGTACTCGGCCGGGTAATTCGCCCGCAGCCAGGCAGTCCGGTAGGAGATCAGCGCATAGCAGGCGGCGTGCGAGCGGTTGAAGGAATAGTCCGCCGCGGCCTCCATCAGCGACCAGAGGTCCTGCGCCACCCGGCGGTCGGTGTTGGACTCGGCCATGCCGGCCAAGAACTTGTCCTTCATCGTCGCCATCAGATCGCGCTTCTTCTTGCCGACCGCCTTGCGGAGGTCGTCCGCCTCGGCCGGGCTGAAGCCGGCCATCTGCTTGGCGATCTCCATGAGCTGCTCCTGGTAGATCACGCACCCGTAGGTGGACTCGGTGATCGGTCGCAGGCGGGGGTCGGGGTAGCGGATCGCGTCCGGGTTGCGCTTGCCCTTGGCGTAGTCCGGGATGTAGCGCATCGCACCCGGGCGATAGAGCGCGTTCAGCGCGACCAGATCCTTGAACTCGGTCGGCTTCACCGTCTTGAGCGCGTCGCTCATGCCGTCGGACTCGAACTGGAAGACGCCGATCGACTCCCCTCGGGAGAGCATCTCGAAGGTCTGGGGATCGTCCAGCGGGATGTCCTTGATGTCGATCCGTTCGCCCCGGGAGCGCTCGATGATCGCGACCGCGTCCTCGATCACGTCGAGGTTGCGCAGGCCGAGGAAGTCCATCTTGAGCAGGCCGATCTCCTCAATCGGGCCCATCGAGTACTGCGTGACCGTCTTGTAGGCGCGCTCGCCGTTCCCGTTGCCATTGCCGTTCGCGGCTCCCCGATCCTCGGCGAGCTGCAGCGGAACGATCTCCTGTAGCGGCCGGTCGGCGATCACCACCGCCGCGGCGTGGATCGAGTGGTTGCGGACGATCCCCTCGAGCCCCTGGGCGGTGTCCAGGATCTTCCGTGCGTCCGGGTCCGACTCGTACGTCCGCTTCAGCTCCTCGCCCGGCTTCAGGCACTCCTCGAAGCTCGGGCTGCGGCCGAAGATCGGCTCCGGGATCTGCTTGGCGAGCCGATCGCCGGTCGCGTAGTCGTAGCCCAGCACCCGGGCCGCGTCCCGCGTGGCCGCCCGCGGCGCCATCTTGCCGAAGGTGATGATCTGGGCGACGCACTCGCGCCCGTACTTGTCGGCCACGTAGCGGATCACCCGCTCGCGGCCGCGCACCGAGAAGTCGATGTCGATATCCGGCATCGACTTGCGGCCCGGATTCAGGAAGCGCTCGAAGAGCAGGCCGTTCGCGAGCGGGTCGATGTCCGTGATCTCGAGCGCGTAGGCGACGATCGAGCCCGCGGCGGAGCCTCGTCCCGGCCCGACCGCGATCCCCTCCCCCTTCGCGTAGCGCACGAAGTCCCAGACGATCAGGAAGTAGGACTCGAAGCCCATCTCCGAGATCACGCCGAGCTCGAACTCGAGGCGCTCGGCGGCATCGGCCGGGATTGGGTCCCCGTAGCGGCGCCGCAGCCCCTCGGTGGCCAGCTCGCGGAGCATCTCGCCCGGCTCCACCCCGTCCGGCGTCGGGAACCTCGGCAGCAGCAGCTCTCCGAGCTGGATCTCCAGCTCGCAGCGCTCGGCGATCTCGAGGGTGCTGGCGACCGCCTCGGGCATGTCCGAGAAGGACTCGGACATCTCGCCTGGGCTCTTCAAATAGAACTCGTTGGTGTCAAAACGGAGCTTCGGCTGCTCGATCGTCGACTTCGTCTGAACGCAGAGCAGCGCCGCGTGCGAGTCGTAGTCCTCGCGACGCAGGTAGTGGACGTCCGCGGTCGCCACCAGCGGCCGGCCGAGCTCCTTGGCCATGCGGACGATCCCCTGGTTCGCCTTCTCCTGCTCGGCGACGCCATTGCGCTGAACCTCGAAGTAGATCTGCTCGGGGCCGAAGGCCTGGATCAAGTCGTCGACGTGCGCGCGCGCGTCGGCAGGGCGGTCCTCGACCAGCCGGCGGCAGAAGCGCGACTGCAGGCAGCCGGTCAGGGCGATCACTCCCTCGGAGTGGGCGGAGAGCAACTCCAGGTCGACGTTCGCCTTGCCGCGCGAGAAACCCTCGAGGAAGCCCGCTGAGCTCAGCCTGACCAGGTTGCGGAAGCCGGCGTCATTGGAGGCGATCAGGGTGAGGTGGTTGCGCTCATAGCGCGGCTGGGTCGGCGTCACGTTGCGGTCGTCGACCAGGTAGGCCTCGAGCCCGATGATCGGCTTGATCCCGGCCGCCACGCAGGCCTTGTAGTGCTCGACCGAGCCGTTCATCACACCGTGATCGGTGAGCCCGAGCGCCGGCATGTCGAGCTCGGCGGCGCGGGCGGCGAGGGCGTCGATCTTGCAGGCGCCATCGAGCAGCGAGTACTCGCTGTGGACATGCAGATGAACCGCTCCGGCGCTCACCCATCGATCATGCCTGCGCGAGCGGACGTAGTCCCTACAAAACCGGCACCCAATAGGTGCGGATCCCGCACGTGCCGAAGAAATCCTGGGCCATGCGGGCTGCTCGATAGGTTGGGCATGTGATCTGGCTGCTCAGACACGGCGACGCGGAGGACGGCGGCGGCAAGCCGGACGCCGAGCGCGATCTGACCGAGAAGGGCGAGCGCCAGTCGCGCGCGGCGGGCGAGGCGCTCAAGGCCCTGGGCGTGGAGCTCGACGTCTGCCTGACCAGCCCGAAGGTTCGCGCTCGGCGGACCGCGGAGCTCGCCTGCGAGGCGCTCGGCACGCCGATCGAGGAGGACGACCGGCTTGCGGGCGGCGACTTCGATCCCCTCGAGCTGGCCGCCGGCCGCGGCGAGGTGATGCTGGTCGGCCACGAGCCGGACTTCTCGCAGGCCGTAGCTCTCGCCACCGGATCGAGGGTGAAGATGAAGAAGGGCGGCATCGCGGCGATCGACGACCACGTCCTTCACGTGCTGTTGCGTCCCCAGGACCTGCGTGCGATCGCGGGCGGCTGACCCGCACAAAGGCGAAGCGATCCATTTTGGTGTTGCAGAGCAACAGCTAGTTGGAACGGTCCAAGACAAGCGAACCAGTGTTCTTCGCATCAACGGAGGAGATCCGCGACTGGCTCACGGCGAATCACGACAGCGCCGATGAGCTCTGGGTCGGGCTCTACAAGGAGGGCGCGAGCAAGAGCGGCATCAAGATGCAGGATGCGCTCGATCAGGCCCTCTGTTTCGGTTGGATCGACACCAAGGGCATGCGGATTGATGAGGAGCGCTGGATGGTCCGCTTCGTCCCGCGCCGGCCCGACAGCAACTGGTCCGAGCGCAACATCGCGCGGGTCAACGTGCTCGTCGCCGAGGGCCTCATGCACGAATCCGGCCGCCGCGCCTACGAGCGCCGGAAAATGACCGCTTAGGCGCAGGCCCAGGCGCTCGGGCCGGAGTCGGCCCAGATCTGGGCAGCGATCCGGTCCTGCTCTTCCTTCGGAGCCTGGTGCGGGAGACCCTGGCCGCCGTAGGCGCGCCAGGTCGATGGCAGGATCTGGTACGCACCTCCGGCCCCGCTCGAGGCGTTGAGGGCGCTGTAGTTGCCCCCCGACTCACACATGACGATGTAGGTCGGGATCGCAAAGGGGCCTCCGAGGTAGGCGGGCGCCCCTGAGGCGGCCTGTTGCTGAGCCGCCTGCTGTGCAACGAGCTCCTCCTCGAGCTGCTCGACCTGGCCCTTTGCGTCGGAGAGCGATGCTTCGGTCTGCGCTCTCGCGGCGGACACGGCGGCAGCCGCCTGGTTCGCTGTCTCCTGGCTCGCGATCAGGCTCGCCCGCGCAGCACTCAGCTGCCGGGCCTCGGCGTCGGCCTGCTGTTTGAGGTCCGTCACCTGCCGGACGTGATCGGCAACCTGCTGGCGCAGCGAGGCGACCCGGTCGGCGATCCGCCTGTCCGCGTTGTGAAGCGCCTCGAGGTAGGCCGCGCGGGTGGCGAGGTCGTCGTAGCCGTTGGAGTTGAGCAGGACCGTGACCTCATCGGGGGTGTCGCTCTGGTAGATGGCGACCAATCGCTCCTCGAGCTGTTTGACCGCGGCGGCGTACTCGGCGCGCAGCCGGACGAGCCTCGCCTCGGCCGCCCGGAGCTCGGCGGCGAGCTCACGCGAGTGCGCCTCGGTCTCCTCCACCTGCGCGGCGACGACCATCGCCTGCGCCCCGGCCTGGTGTGCCTGCTGGGTGAGCGAGACGATGCGGGCGGTCTGCGTGGTGACTCGGCCGGAGAGCTGGCCCGCATTGGACTTGGCCGAGTCGATTTGGTCTTTGAGGGAGGGATCAGCCCCGGCCAGGCTCACACCCAGAACCACGACGACCCCCGACGCGAGGGCGATCCCCAGCATCGCACGGCGACGCCGCGCCGCGCGCCTGCTGTGCGCGCGCCCGGTACCGCTCTCAGATGTCTGCGCTGCCCTCATCTCCTTCGTTGCCTGCGGGGTTAGCTGACGGGCTCACGCTTCAAGGAGTCGCGTTACGCCGGAGCTGGTAGCCGGCGATTCGCCCCGGGCGGCGCCTGTCAGCGCCGCCTTTGGGTCCCCCGCTCCCGGGCTCGAATGCCCGGGATTCGGCTCTATCGAGCCCGGAACCGTAGCGAACGCTCTCACAGCGGCTTCCGGCCGGTCGAGCACCGGACCGCGCGGTCGACCGGTTGCAAGAAATCGTGCAGCCCTAGGCGACCGCTCGAAGCGACGTCCCCTCGCGGTACTCCCGGCAGACCTCCCGCAGGATGCCCAGCATCTGCTCGGCCGCCGGCGGTCGCGCCTCGCTCTCTCGAGTGACGGCGTAGATCCTGCGCACCGGCTTCTGGCCCCTCACTGCCCTCAACTCGATCCCCGGATCCCCACCCGCCAACTCGGGGAGGATCGCGACGCCGAGCCCACCGGCGACGAAGCCCTTGATCACGGCGTAGTCCTCGCTCTGAAAGGCGATCCGCGGCTCGAAGCCCGCCTCGCGGCAGATGTTGATCACCTGGAAGCGGCACGAGCTCGGCAGCGCGCCGCAGAGCCAGTCCTCGTCGGCCAGGTCCTCGATCCGCACCGACTTGGCGGCGGCGAGCGGGTGGCCGGGGGGCAACGCGACGCGCATCGGCTCCTCATAGATGAGCTCCGCCTCGACGTCCCGGGAGAAGTCGAGCGGGAAGCCCGGATAGTCGAAGACCACCGCCAGGTCGAGGTCCCCGCGCTTGAGCGCCGGGTAGGACTCCTCGGTCTCGTCTTCGGTGAAGGCGAGCTCCACCTTGGGGAAGCTCTGGCGGAAGCGGGAAAGAGCGCGGGTCATGAGGGTTGCGCTCGCAGTCGGAAAACTCGCCAGCCGCAGCCGGCCGCCCTCCAGCCCGGCGATCTGGGCGAGCTCTCGCTCCGCCTCCTCGAGGCGGCAGATCACCGCGTCGCCGTGCTCCATGAGCGCCTCCCCGGACGAAGTCAGCTTGGGTCCGTCGCTGGTCCGCTCGAGCAGGGGGACGCCGACCTCACGCTCGAGCGCGGCGATCTGCTGGCTGACAGCTGACTGTGAGAGGTGCAGCGATTCAGCTGCCGCGGAGAACGAGCCGCGCCCGATCACCTCGCGGAGGACCCTGATGCGTCTCACATCAAGCATAAGGACAACTTATCAGACTGAGAAGGAATCCATGTTGCGCTGATACCTCACACCAGGGACGATGGAGACGTTCCATCCATGAACCGCCGAACACGGGAGCACAAGATGACCGACCGAGACAGGATTGAGATCAGGCTTCTTGGCATAGAGGATGGCGCTGCCCTCGCCCGGCTCGCCGAGCTCGACACGGCAGACGCTCCGCCGGCCCCGTTGCTCGGCGGGATCGCCGAGGGCCGACTGGTGGCGGCTCGTTCCCTCGCAACCGGGCAATCGATCGCGGATCCCTTCCAGCAGACGGCAGAGATCCGCTCGCTTCTCGCTGAGAGGGCGAGCCAGGTGCGCGGCGGACGCGGTCTGGGCCTGCTCAGCCGGCTGCGACAGCGGCTTGGCGGCCACGTGACCGCTCAGCCGGGGCGCGCCTCGGAGGCGCTCCGATGAGCGGCGGGCGACTGGCGCTAATCAGGTCGCGTCTCCGATATCGCCGCCGCGAGTGGGGGGATCGCGCTCACAGTTTCCGGAGGAGCGGGATCAGCGCACCGTCCAT
Source organism: Solirubrobacterales bacterium (assembly GCA_035265665.1). GTDB lineage: Bacteria > Actinomycetota > Thermoleophilia > Solirubrobacterales > 70-9 > DASUPK01. The sequence continues at coordinate 22,839 of DATFOK010000130.1, forward strand.
CCCCGGATCGGAGCACACTCACCTCCTTCGGCAGAAGGGCTTCTAGGCGGCTTCCTCTTTGCCCTCGCCTCGCGTCGCCAGGTAGGCGCCGATGCCGAGCACCGCAAGCGCCACCCCCGCACCTGCGGCGATCCGGATCTCGCGCCCGTAGCGCAGCTTGAGCGCCTGGACGACCAGCCTGCCAATCCACTCGTAGATCACTCCTCGGCCTCCTCTCGGATTCTGTGGGCCAGCCGGCTCTGCATCGTGAACAGCTCGATGAACCCGGGGCTTGCGTGTTGTGAGAACTCTCCCCCGGATTCGCCGAATGATGCAAGCGAGCGGTCGTAGAGCGCGTACGGTGAGCTCCGCCTCACGGGCGTGATGTTGCCGCGGTAGAGCTTCAGCGCCACCTCACCGGTGACGAACTCGTTCACCGAGTCCATGTAAGCGTCAAGGTCTCGCCGCAGCGGCTCCAGCCAGAGGCCGGCGTAGCAGAGGTAGGCCCACTGGCTCTCCAGCATCCCCTTGAAGTTGTTCTGATGGATCGTGCAGACGAGCTTCTCCAGCTCGCGGTGGGCGGTCAGCACGATCGCGGCGGCGGGCACCTCGTAGACGTCGCGGACCTTGAGCCCGACCACCCGGTCCTCGATGTGGTCGACGATGCCGACGCCGTGGCGCTCGCCGATCTCGGCAGCGCGCTCGAGCAGCTCGACCAGGCCGAGCCGCTCACCGTCGAATGAGACCGGGCGCCCGCGCTCGAATCCGACCGTCACCACCTGCGGCTCGTCAGGAGCCTGCTCGGGGCGGGTGACGAGTTGGAAGACGTCGTCGGGAGCGGCCTGATCGAGCTCCTCGATCGTCCGCCCCTCGGAGGAGCGGCCCCAGAGGTTGTCGTCGATCGAGTACGGCGAGACCTCGGTCCCGCCCTTGACCGGGATGCCGTTCTCCCGCGCGTAGGCGATCTCCTCCTCCCGGCCCATCTGCCACTCCCGGACCGGGGCGATGATGCCCAGCTTCGGGTCGAGCGTCGCGATCGTCGCCTCGATCCGCACCTGGTCATTGCCCTTCCCGGTGCACCCGTGGGCGATCGTGTTGCAGCCGTGCTCCCGTGCGGCCTCGACGGCCAGCTCGCCGATCAGAGGACGGCCGAGCGCTGTGAAGAGCGGATAGCCGCCGCCGTAGAGCGCGTTCGCCTTGATCGCCCGCAGCACGTACTCATCGGCGAACTCCTCGCGCGCGTCCACCAGCACGGTCTCGACCGCGCCGAGCTGCTTCGCCTTGCCCGTGACCACGTTCCAGTCCTCCCCCGGCTGACCGAGGTTGACCGTGAGCGTGACGATCTCGGCTCCGTAGCGCTCCTGGATCCACTTCAGCATCACGCTCGTGTCGAGGCCGCCGGAGTAGAGCAGCAGCACGCGCCCGACCTCGTCGGGATCGGCCTGGTACGAGGCGATTCTGGGTGCCTGCTCCATTGAGGCGGCAAGTGTGGCGGGTTCGCTCGGATCCCGCTGCGAGAATCCCGGCAGTGCAGCGGGCGGTACGGATCGTCTCGACGATGCTGATCACGGCGGGGATCGTCGTCCTCGCCGATGCCGGCCTGACCCTGGTCTGGCAGGAGCCCCTCTCGGCCGCGTACGGCTCGCTCCAGCAGGGAAAGGCGGAGGACGAGCTCGAGGACCTCGAGGCCCAGTACCCGAGCGCCGCCGATCTAGCCGCCATTGCCGGTGTCAGCGGCAGCCCGGCCAAGGCGCAGATCCTCGCCGACCGCTTTGAGCCGCAGCTCCAGGAGGGCCATGCGATCGGGCGGATCAAGATCGACCGCATCGGCCTCGACATCGTCGTCGTGCAGGGGACCGACACCGCCTCGCTGCAGAAGGGGCCTGGCCACTACAGAAACACGTCGTTGCCGGGACAGCCGGGGACTGTCGCGATCGCCGGCCACCGGACCACCTACCTGGCCCCGTTCCGCCACATCGACGAGATCGAGGACGGCGACGAGATCCGAGTCGAGATGCCCTACGCCGCCTTCACCTATGTGGTCGAGAGGCATGAGGTCGTCGACCCCGGCGACGTCGGGATCCTGAAGCCGGTCGGCTTCGACCAGCTGGTGCTGACTGCCTGCCACCCCCCATACAGCGCTGCCGAGCGTTACGTGGTGTTCGCGAAGCTCTCGCGCATCGACCTCTTCGCGACGACGGGCGAGGGCCGCTGGGTCGCGCCCTAGAGGCCGCCTGAGCCGCCACCTGGTGTCGAGGACGTTCCCCCGGGGACTGGCGTGCCGCCTGTGGTAGGTGTCGCGGTCGTGGTTGAGCTGGTCGGCGCGCTGGTTGTCGTCGGCTCGGTCAGGGTCGCCGTTTCGGGACTGGTAGCCGTGGCCGACGTCCCGGAGTCGTCGGAGTCGTCCGCCGCGACGATGATCAGGGCGAGGCCCAGCCCGATCACCAGGACAACGAGGAGGCCGACGATCCAGCGCGTTCGCATGTCCACGCCGGCGACTCTAGTCAGCGGACCGGCGGGCTCCAGGTCAGGCCAGCGTGGCCCGAAGGATCTCGAGGGCCTCGTCCACCTCGGCCTCGGCGATCACCAGCGGAGGCAGGAAACGCAGGGTGTCCTGCCCGATCGGGTTCGCGATCAACCCGCGGTCGAGCAGACGCGCGGCGGTCTCCTTCGCATCGACGCCCTCGAGCCCGGCCCCGACCATCAGGCCCCGCCCCCGGACCTCGCGGATCGCGTCTATCTCCTCGAGGCCCTCGCAGAACCGCGTGCCGAGGTCGCGGACCCGGCGCAGGAGATCCGGGTCGTCGATTACGTCGAACGCCGCGAGCGAGGCCGCCGCGATCAGCGGCCCGCCGGCGAAGGTCGAGCCGTGGTCGCCGCGCTCGAGCACGTCCGCGCTCACGGGACTGGCCACGCAAGCACCGACCGGCAGCCCTCCCCCGAGCGCCTTCGCCGTGGTCATCACGTCGGGGCGTACCGGCAGCTGCTCGTAGGCCCAGAGCGACCCGGTCCTGCCCATCCCGGTCTGGATCTCATCGAAGACGAGCAGCGCGCCGGCCACGTCGCAGGCCTCGCGCGCGGCGGCAATCACCTCGTCCGGGATCACGTTCACCCCCGTCTCCCCTTGGATCGGCTCGAGCATCACCGCAGCGGTACGCCCGCCGACCGCGGCCCGGAGCGCGCCCGGGTCGTCGCGGGGCACGGTCCGAAAGCCCGGCAGGTACGGAGAGAACCCCTCGTTTGCGGCCAGCCCCGGCGTCGCGGAGAGCGATCCCATCGTCCGCCCGTGGAAGGCGCCTTCGAGCACGACGATCTCGGGCTGGGCGATCCCCCGGCCGTGTGCGTGCTTCCGGACGAGTTTGATCGCGCATTCGTTTGCCTCGGTACCCGAGTTGCAGAGGAAGGCCTTGCCCTCCAGGCTCGAGCGGGCGAGCCGCTCCGCCAACAGCACGGCCCCCTCCGTCAGGTAGAGGTTGGAGGTGTGCGTGAGCGTGCCGACCTGGTCGCGGACCGCCTCCACCACCGCCGGATGGCAGTGGCCGATGGAGCACACCGAGATTCCGGCCAGGAAGTCGAGATACTCATTCCCCTCCGAGTCCCAAAGCCTCGCCCCCTCCCCGCGCACGAACTGGACCGGAGCCCTCGCGTAGGTCTGCATGACCCAGCGTGACTCGAGCTCCTGCAGCTCGGCGAGTGACTTCACGCCGTGATCTTGGTGCCGATGCCGGCGTCGGTGAAGAGCTCCAGCAGCAGGGTGTGCGGCCGGCGGCCGTCGACGATGTGGGCAGCCTCCACCCCGCCCGCGATCGCCTCGACGCAGGCGGCGAGCTTGGGCCGCATCCCGCCCTCGATGCCGTCCAGCGCCGAGCGGATCTCGTCGGCGGACGCGGTCGAGATCCGCGACTCGGGATCGTCCGGATCCCGGAGCCAGCCGTCGACGTCGGTTAGGAAGATCGCCTTGTGGGCGGACATGGCGGCGGCGACCTTGCCCGCAGCCTCGTCCGCGTTGACGTTGTAGGAGGCGCCGTCGCGGTCGGCTCCCACCGAGGCGATCACCGGCACGTAGTCCTCGGCGATGTGATCGATCACGTCGACGTTGACCTTCTCGATCTCGCCGACGAAGCCGACGTCCTTGGCGCTCTCGACCTGCCGGACCTCGAACAGCGAGCCGTCCTCGCCGCCAAGGCCGACCGCCTGCTGGCCGTGCCGGTTGAGCCTCACGAGGATGTCCGAGTTGATCTTGCCGAGTAGGACCATCTTCGCGACCTCGACGGTCTCCGCGTCCGAGACGCGCAGCCCCTCGACGAACTTGACCTCCATGCCCATTCGCTCCATGTAGTGGGTGATCTCCGGCCCGCCGCCGTGGACGATCACCGGGTTCATCCCCACGTACTTGAGAAGGACAACGTCCCGGGCGAACGCCTCGCGGAGCTCCTCGTCCCGCATTGCGGCGCCGCCGTACTTGATCACGATCGTGCGCCCGTGGAACTCGCGGATGTAGGGGAGCGCCTCGAGAAGCGTCTCGACCGAGGAGCTTCCCGTAGAGGAGCCGGCGGTCATGAGGTGTATTCCGAGTTGATCCGGACGTAGTCCGGAGTCAGGTCGCTGAAGTAGACGTGGGCGCGCGCGTCCCCGCGGCCCAGGCGGACCGAGAGCTCGGCCTCGGGCGCGTCCGATGCCAGCTCGGCCGCCTGGATCCGGTCCGGGCCGAGCTCGTCGATCTCCTCGCCCGCGAGCGCCATGCCGGCGGCCTGCGCGATCCGGCCCCAGTTGGAGTCGCGACCGAACATCGCGGTCTTGACCAGCGGCGAGTTGGCGATCGCGCGAGCGACCCGCTCCGCCTCGTCCTCGTCCTCGGCGGCGGTGACCTCGACGCGTCCGACCCTCGTCGCCCCCTCTCCGTCGGCGACGATCTCGAGGGCCAGCTGCAGCAGAACGGCGTCGAGCAGCCCCTCGGGCAGCGGCGCGCCGGCCGTGCCCGTGGCCTGGAGCAGGACCGTGTCGTTGGTGCTCAGCTGGCCGTCGACCGTGATCCGCTCCATCGATCCGGCAAGCGCGGAGCGGAGGGCAGCGTCGGGATCGCCGAGCTCGGCGTCGGTCTGGACGAAGCAGAGCATGGTCGCGAAGCCCGGCTCGATCATGCCCGCGCCCTTGGCCTGGGCCGAGATCGTGACGCCGTCCGCGCGGACCGTGCAGGCCTTTGGATCCTTGTCGGTGGTCATGATCGCCTCCGCGAAGCCGGCGCCGCCGTTGGCCGAGAGACTCTCCACGGCCTCGAGGACGCCGGTCGTGACGGCCTCGATGTCGAGCAGGACCCCGATCGTGCCGGTCTCGGCGACCGCCACGGCCTCCGGCTCCACGCTGAGTGCCTCGGCCGCGGCATCGCGCATGGCCAGGGCGTCGCGGTACCCCTGCTCCCCGGTCGCGGCGTTGGCGTTCCCCGAGTTGACGGCCACGGCGCGAATCGCCCCGGCATCGCAGTCGTCGCGGCAGACCCGGACGGGCGCGGCGGCCGCCGCGTTGCGGGTCAGCGCCAGCGCCGAGCGCACGCCCGGCTCGTCGCAGGCCAGCACGCCGACGTCCGTTCCGCCGCCGCCCTTGAGGCCGCAGGCGACGCCGGCCGCACGGAAACCCGGCGCGAGCTGGGCCGGATCGAGCTCCTCCACCCCCTCGGGCGGATCGACCCAGCGCGAGGCGAAGAAGGCCCTGATCGCCGGGCTCATGAGATGCCCTCACCCTCCGGGAGCCCGAGCATCAGGTTGAGGTTCTGGATCGCCTGCGAAGCGGCGCCCTTCCAGAGGTTGTCGATCGAGGCGAAGACCATCACCCGTCCGGAGGCCTCGTTCTGCGCGAGATGGATCCGGCAGAGATTCGTCTCGCGGACACCGCTCACGCCGGGTGGCTCCCCGCTCACCTCGACGAACGGCTCATCTCCATAGCGCTCCTCGTACAGGCCGAGCAGCCGCGCCATGTCGACCGAGTCCGACGTCCGCACGTAGCAGCTGACCAGTTCCCCTTGGTCGTACGGCATCAGGTGGGGAACGAAGGTGGGTGTTGGCATCGACCCGTTCCCGGCGAGCTCCCCGAGCTCCTGAGCGATCTCCGGCGTGTGGCGATGGGCGGTGACGTTGTAGGGCCTGGTGTCGTCTGACTCCTTGACGACCACCATCTCCTCCGCCACCGCCCGGCCGGCGCCGGAGACGCCCGACTTGGCGTCGATGACCACGTCCTCGATCAGGCCGTCCGCGGCGAGCGGCGCCAGCGCCAGAACGCTCGCCGTGGGGTAGCAGCCGGGGTTGGCGACCAGCTCGGCCCCGGCGATCGCCTCGCGATGAACCTCCGTCAATCCGTAGACGGCCTCCGGCACGAGCCGCGGAGCGCCGTGCTCGCCGTACCAGCGGGAGTAGGTCTCCAGGTCGTGCAGGCGAAAGTCCGCGGAAAGGTCGACGACCTTCACACCCTGCTCGCGGAGCGCCGCCACCACGGGCGCGGCGGCCCCGTGCGGGTAGGCGACGATCGCGGCGTCGATGTCCGACCCGTCCTCGGCGGCCGGCTCCTCGAGCACCAGGTCCACCTCGTACCGGGGGTAGAGCTCGTTGAGCCGCCTGCCCGCGTCCGTCCGCGCGGTGACGCGCGCGAGCTCGAGACTCGGATGCCGCCTGGTCAGCTCCGCCGCAAGCGCCCCGGCGTATCCCGAGGCGCCGGCCACCAAGACACTATTCACGGAGGGACCCTCCGATGTTCTGTACGGCGGCCTCGATCGCCCGACGCCGTTCGGCGACCTCGTCATCGGTCAGGGTGCGGTCCGCGGCGCGGAAGGTGAGCCGCAGCGCCAGGCTCTTGCGCCCGGCGCCGAGCTGCTCGCCGCGGTAGAGGTCGAAGACCTCGGCCGATCGGAGGAGCTCGCCCCCTCCCTCGAGCACGGCCGAGCGGACCTCGGCGGCCGGGACGGACTCATCCACGACCACCGCGACGTCCTGATGGACCGCCGGATAGGAGATCACGTCCTCGTAGGTCTCCTCGCCGACGGGCGATGCGGCCACCAAGGGCGCCAGATCGATCTCGAAGCCCGCGGCAGCGTCCAGGTCCCACTCGCGGCAGACGAGCGGGTGGATCTCGCCGATCCAGCCGATCTGCTCGTCCCCGGTTACGACGCGGCCGGAGCCTCCTGGGTGAAGGAAGGGCTCGTCGCCGGGGTCGACCTCAACCGGCACGCCCAGCTGGGTGGCCATCGCCTCGAGCACGCCCTTCAGCGAGTAGAAGTCTGCCGCCACCCGCTCACCGCGCCAGCCGGCCGACCGCAGCTCTCCCACCGCTAGAGCACCGATTCGCCAGGGCTCGTACGCCGGCGCCGGACTGTTGCCCGCGAACTTGCCGGCCAGGACTCCCCTGTGAGGCGACGAGCCCTCGCGCAGATAGACACGGCCCGACTCGGCGAGCGTCACCCGCTCGGCGCCATGGGCTCGGTTGTAGCGGGCGGCATCCAGCAGCGAGCCGATCAGCGCCGTCCGCATCACTGAGTGCTCCGCGGACAGCGGATTCGAGACCCGGATCGGATCGGCGCGCGTGTCCTCGTCCGGGACCCGCAGGCGTCCGGACATGCCGGGATCGGTCAGGCTCAGGTTGACGGCGACGTCGAACCCGAGGTCGCGCATCGCGTCCTCGGCGCGGCGCCGCAACCGCTGCTCGCGGGTAAGACGACCGGTCTGCCAGCTGGTGGACGGAAGCGTCGCGGTCAAGTGCTTCGCGTAGCCGTGGATCCGCCCCACCTCCTCGATCAGGTCGATCTCGCGGGTGACGTCGTAATGGCGGTGGAGCGGAACGGTCGCCTTCAGAGTCTTGCCCCGGCCGGAGACCTCGAAGTCGAGGCGCTGCAGGTACTCCCAGCAGAGCTTCGGCTCGATCGGCATTCCCAGCAGCGCCTCGACTCGCTCGGTTCGCAGCTCGAGCTGGTGCGGCTCCGGGATCTCGGCCGCCTCGTCGATGGTCCCCGGAACCAGCTTGGCGCCACAGAGCTCGACCAAGAGCCGCGAGGCGATCCGCTGTGCCCTGATCGCGAGCTCGGGATGGAGCTGCTTCTCGAAGCGGTTCGACGCATCGGATCGGAGGCCGAGCTTGCGCGAGGTGCGCAGGATGTTGACTCCGTTCCAGGTCGCGATCTCGAGTAGCACCCGCGTGGTCGTCTCCGATACCTCGGAGACCTGGCCGCCCATGATCCCGGCGATTCCCGAGGGCCCGTTCCGGTCGCAGACGAGGACCATGCCCTCATCGAAGGTTCGCTCGACGCCGTCGAGCGTGGTCATCTTCTCCTCCCGCTCAGCGGTCCTGATCGTGAGCGCGCCCTCGGGCACCTTGTCGAGGTCGAAGGCGTGCAGCGGCTGCGCGGTCATCAGCATCACGTAATTGGTGATGTCGACCACGTTGTTGATCGGCCGCATCCCGGCGCCGATCAGGCGCGCTTTGAGCCAGAGAGGCGATGGCCCGATGGTCACGCCGGTGAAGACGCGCGCCGTGAAGCGGGGGCAGAGCTCAGGCACCTCGACGGTGACGGAGGCGTAGTCCGTGACCTCAGCGTCGCCGTCCGCCTCGGCATCCCCCTCCCAGGGCACCTCCGCCAGCTCGGCGCCGGAGATGGCGTGCAACTCGCGCGCCACCCCGTAGACCCCGAGGCAGTCCACGCGGTTCGAGTTCACTTCCAGCTCGAGGACGGACTCGGCGACCGGGATGACGTCGCCGAGCGGCGTGCCCGGCTTGACACCGTTGTCGAGTACGGCAATCCCGTCGGCGTCCTCGCCGATCTCGAGCTCGGCCTCCGAGAGGATCATTCCGTCGGACTCGACGCCGCGCAGCTTCGCCTTGCCGAGCTTGGTGCCGTCAGGCATCACGGCACCGGGGAGCGCGACCGGCACGGTCTGGCCCGCGGCCACGTTGGGCGCGCCGCAGACAATCGTCCGCCCTCCCTCGCCGGCGTCGACCTCGCAGACGCTGAGGCGGTCGGCGTCCGGGTGTTGCTCGACCGACAGCACCTTGCCGATGACAAAGCCGTCCGCCGAGGGAGCACCGACCTGCGAGATCCGCTCGACCTCGGTCGTGTGCATGGCGATCAGATCGCCGAGCTCGTCGAGCCCGACGTCCGGGTCGCAGTACGCGCGCAGCCAGCTCTCGGGGACCTTCATCGGAACTGCTCCAGCAACCGGACGTCGTTCTCGAAGAACTTGCGCAGGTCGGGGACTCCGTACTTGAGCATCGCGATCCGCTCGATTCCCATGCCAAAGGCGAAGCCCTGGACGCGCTCGGGGTCGTAACCGTTCTCCGCAACGAAGCCGTAGACGTTGGGGTCGACCATCCCGGCGCCGAGGATCTCGATCCAGCCGACGCCCTTGCAGATCGGGTCGCGCGAGCCGTCGGGGAGCTTGCCGGTGCCGCCGCACCGGAAACAGGAGACATCGACCTCAACGCTCGGCTCGGTGAACGGGAAGAACCCGGGCCGGAAGCGGGTCTCGCGCTGGGGGCCGAAGATCGCCCGGGCAAACTCGTCGAGCGTGCCCTTCAGGTCGCCGAGCGTGATGTCCCCGCCGACGGCCAGGCCCTCGACCTGGTGGAAGATCGGGCTGTGGGTCGCATCGAACGGGTCGGAGCGGTAGCAGCGACCCGGAACCACGATGAAGATCGGCGGCGGTTGCGCCTCCATCGACCGGACCTGCATCGGCGAGGTATGGGTGCGAAGGACGACGTCCTCAGGCCCCGGCGGCAACTGATCGCCGTTCGAGCGGATCCGGAGATCCGAGCGCAGGCTCGCGGGGTCGACGTAGAAGGTGTCCTGCTCCATCCGCGCCGGGTGGCCGGGCGGGTGGTTGAGCGCCGTGAAGTTGTAGTAGTCGAGCTCGACCTCGGGCCCTTCCATCACCCGGTAGCCGAAACCGACGAACACGTCCTCGATCTCGCGCAGCGTCCGGACGAGCAGGTTGCGCGACCCGACCGGCACCGCCGGGGTCCCGGGCATCGTCACGTCGATCGCGTCGGTGCTGATGCTGCGCTCCAAGGCCTCGCCCTCGATCGTCGATCGTCGATCGTCGAGCTGTTGCTCGAGCGCGCGACGGGCCTCGTTGCCCGCTCTGCCCACGGCGCCGCGCTCGTGCTCCGGCAGCTCCGCGATCCCGCGCAGGATCCCGGTCAGCTCCGCCTTGCGGCCGAGGTAGCGGACCCGCAGCTCCTCGAGCTCGTGCGCGGTCCGGGCCGCCGCGATCGCAGCCTCGGCATTCGAGCGCAATTGGGCTATGCGGTCAAGCATCGGCATGCACTCCGGCGCGCGACGATATCCCGTGGAGGGCGATCGCAGCGGCGGCCGCGACGTTGAGCGACTCCGCGCCGTCGATCCGCAGCGGGATCGTCACCTCGTCGTCGCAGCGATCGAGCACCTCGGCGGGAAGTCCCTCTCGCTCGCCGCCGAGGCACAGCGTGACCGGCGGGGTCAGCGAGCCGAGCGGCCGTCCGCCATGTGCGCTCAGCGCGACCCTGGGCCGGGGCGTCGCCTCGACTTCGGCGCGGGCGATCGGCTGACCGAAAATCGAGCCCATC
>DATFOK010000131.1:0-4865 GCA_035265665.1 Solirubrobacterales bacterium
CGCTCCTGCCGCTCCACGAGCTGGGTGAGCAGGCGGAGCGAGGGCTCGTCGGAGACCGGGTCGAGGTGCTCGAGGTGGATCCGGAAGGCGCGGAGCAGCGCCGGCTTCGCCTCGCCGTAGGCGAGCGCGATGTACTCGGCCGCGGTCTGGGCCGCCTCGAGGCGGTCGAGCAGCTCGGTCAGCTTCTCGGCGGGGGCGCCGGGGTAGTCGCTCGGGTGGCGGAGCTCGTAGAGGCGGCGGCGGATCTTGCTGATCGCACGGGCGTCGTCGTGGAGGTGGTCGCCGAGCGCGTACTTGACCTCGAACTCCGGCGCCAACGCAAGCCAGCCCGAGGAGAGGTGGACCAGTTCGCGCAGCAGATGGAAGAAGTTCGAGAACCGGATCGCGTTCTCGTCCACGTCGTAGCCGAGGCGGAGCTGATCAGGCGGCCGTGCCATGTGTCGATCCCTCCTCCTCTCGAAGATCCTCATCTCCCTCCCGATCGGCGAGCAAACGTCGCTTGTGGCGGCCGACCACGCTCGGCAGCAGCCCGCCGCCGGCGGAGACGTTGATCACCGCCCTGTCGGAGATCCGCGTGATCATCCCGGCGTAGCGCCCGCCGATCCCGAACGGGTTGATGTTGAAGCGCTTCAGCCGCATCTGTACGTGCCCGTCCTCGACCGTCGGAAACATCTCCTCGGGCACCGGCACGTACTCCTGGACGATGAAGTCGCCCGTCTCGGCGTGCTCCTCGATGATCCGATCCCACTCACCCTGCTCCGTCTCGATCCCCAGAGCAACGTCATGGCCGCCGTACTCGGAGGCGGGCTTCAGCACCAGGCGGGGGCGATTGTCCGAGACGAAATCGAACAGGTCGACGGTCCACTGCCCGTAAGTCACCCTTCCGGGCCGGAGGATCCGGGTCCAGGGGATGGTGGCGGCGATCACCTCGGCCTCGCGCGGCCCGACCAGGTGAGCGAACCGCGGATCCTCGAGCAGCGCCATCAGCTTCTTGTTGTTGGCGACCCGGGCGCGGGGCGGGTTGACCACGCAGACGGCGCCATCCCGGTAGGCGGCGGTCAGGTCGCCCTCGGCGAGGTCGTCGATCAGGGCTCGGCGGTAGACCAGGTGAACCGGCTGATCGCCTGCTCGCAACACCGAGCCGTCGTAGGAGAGCTCGTCCGTGCTCGGGTGGATCGCCTCGATCCCCATCTTGGCCGCGGCGGCGCAGATGATCCTGAACTCGGGTACGGAGGGGCTTCCCGGGACGTCCACCAGAGCGAGCCGCGGGGCCTCGGGCAGCTCCGCGCCCTCCCTTCGCCCTGAGCGCATCGCCCGAAAGGCATCGAGCAGCGTGTCGATCAGCACCGGCAGCATCGGGTCATATGCGGTGTCGAACTCGCCGTCGACGCGCGGGAGGGCGATCGTCCGCCTCAGCCCCGCCTCCAGGACGTCGGTGTAGCCGATGCCGGCCGGCGAGTCGGCGTTGAACTCGAGGAACTTGACCGTGTCCCCGGAAAGGAAGGCATCCAGTCGGCATATCCGCAGCGGCCGCGGGTAGCCCGGGTCGACCCTGACGAGGGAATCCTCAAAGGTGGGGAGCCCGAGCTCCTTCTGGAGGCGCTCGTCGTCGGGGTAGGCCTCGCAGAAGCGGTTGAGCACGGCGCAGAGCGACTCCACGGCCCGGCGCACGTGCCGGATCTGCCTCGGGCCGACGAAGTGCGGCATGAGCACGAACGGGATCGTGTGACCGGCGAAGACGACGTCGTTGGCGGCGAGCCAGGCCTCGAGCTGCGCTTCGAGCTCTGCGCAGCCGTCGCCGAGCTTGGAGAGCTCGACGAGGTGCTGAAGCTTCAGGTCGCTTACCTGGTCCACAACTCGCCCCCGATCAGCGCCGCTTCTTGGGAGTCACGCGCCCGTTGGTCACCGGGCGCTCGAACAGGGTGGAGAGCACAACCTGCGTCTCGGTGCGGAGGACGCCCGGCGTCTCCCGAATCCGCTCGAGCGCCTCCTCCAGGTGCTGGGTATCGGTGGCGCGGACGTGCAGGATCGCGCTCGCGCCGCCGGCGACGGTGTAGGCGCCCTCGACCTCGGGATGCTTCGAGACTGCGGCGCTCACCTCGGCACCCGAGATCCGCCCCTCGCAGAAGAGCTCGACGAAGGCGTGGCTGTGCCAGCCGAACGCGGTCGGCTCGATCGTCGCGGTGTAACCGCGAATCACTCCCGCTGCCTCGAGGCGGTCGACGCGCCGCTTCACGGCGGGCGCCGACAGCGAGACCCGTTCACCGATGTCCTGGTAGGAGCGGCGGGCGTTCTCGCGGAGCAGCGCAACGATCTGCTCGTCTGTCTTGTCGGCAATCGCCATTTTCGAGCCGATCACGCAACGAATCGGGCTTGTGAACCCCTCCTTACGCGGGAATCATAAACAGTGAACCGGTCAACCCGCAATGCATTCGTTCAGTCAGGAGGAGCGATGGAGGTGAAGACCGCACAGGACACGGGCCTCCGCACGGCCGCGCCGCCAGTCCCGAAGAACGACGAGATGCCGCTGCTCGGCATCGATCACATCGAGCTCTACGTCGGCAACGGCGTCCAGGCCGCCCACTACTTCACCCACGCGCTCGGCTTTCGCGAGAGCGCCTACGCGGGGCTCGAGACCGGAATGCGAGACCGCGCCTGCCATCTGGTCGAGCAGGGCCGGATCCGCTTCCTGCTCACCTCGCCCCTCCACGGCAGCAACGAGATCGCCCGCCACATCGCCGAGCACGGTGACGGCGTGAACGTCGTCGCCCTGGCGGTCCCGGACGCCGAGGAGGCCTACCGGATCGCCGTCCGCCGCGGTGCGCGCGGGCTCGACGAGCCGCACGAGGAGTCCGACGAGCAGGGCGCCGTCAAGCTGGCCACGATCGCCACCTACGGCGAGACGGTCCACACCTTCGTCGAGCGCGACGGCTACGAGGGCGCCTTCCTGCCCGGCTTCGAGCCGCGTGAGGGCGGCGAGGAGGGCGATTTCTTTGCGGGGATCGATCACGTGGTCGGCAATGTCGAGCTCGGCCGGATGGAGGAGTGGGTCGCCTACTACGAGCGGGTCTTCGGGTTCACCGAGATGATCCGGTTCTCAGACGAGGACATCTCCACCGAGTACTCGGCGCTGATGTCGAAGGTGATGGCGGACGGCAAGGGGCGGATCAAGTTCCCGATCAACGAGCCCGCCGAGGGTCAGCGCAAGTCGCAGATCGAGGAGTATCTCGAGTTCTACGGCGGACCCGGCGTCCAGCACATCGCCCTCGCCACAACCGACATTATCGACACTGTCCGCACGCTTCAGGATCGCGGCGTCGAGTTCCTGAGGACGCCCGACAGCTACTACCGGGAGCTGCCCGAGCGGATCGGGGAGATCGACGAGGACCTCGCCGACCTCAACGAGCTCGGCATCCTCGCCGATCGCGACGACGAGGGCTACCTGCTGCAGATCTTCGGCAAGCCGCTCTCGGACCGCCCCACCCTCTTCATCGAGGTGATCGAGCGGCACGGGGCGCGCGGCTTCGGCGAGGGCAACTTCAAGGCGCTCTTCGAGGCGATCGAGCGCGAGCAGGAGAGGAGGGGCAACCTGTGAGGTACCACCGGCTCGGCGAGCTGCCGCGCAAGCGGCACACGCAGTTCCGCACCAACGGACGTCTGCTGGTCGAGGAGGTGATGGGCCTCGAGGGCTTCTCGGGGAACGAGTCGATCCTCTACCACCACACCTCGCCCTGCCGGATCCTCGAGGCCGGCGAGTTCGAGCCGATCTCCCACGAGGAGTGGGTGCCCGACGCACACGTCCATCGCCATCTCGAGACCGGCGGCATCCGGGCGGAGGGCGACCCGATCACGGGGCGCCGCTGCCTGATGTGGAACAAGGACCTCGAGGTCTCGCTCTGCCGGCCCACGGAGGGGAGCGAGGCGTTCTACCGGAACGGCGAGGGCGACGAGCTGATCTTCGTCCACGAGGGGTCCGGCGAGCTGGAGACCGTGTTCGGCAGGCTTCCCTACCGCCAGCACGACTACATCGTTATCCCCCGCGGCACCACCTACCGGTTCCGGTTCGACGGAGACGATCAGCTGATGCTCGTCCTCCACACTCCGGGCGAGTTCGAGACTCCGAATCGCTACCGGAACCGCTACGGGCAGCTGCTCGAGCACGCGCCCTTCTCGCACCGCGACCTCCACCCGCCGATGGAGCTCGAGACGCATCGCGAGGAGGGCGACTTCGAGCTGATCCTGCGAGTCCGGGGCGGCCTGCAGCACTATCGCCTCGACTACCACCCCCTCGATGTGGTCGGTTGGGACGGTTACGTCTATCCCTACACCTTCAACATCCACGACTTCGAGCCGCGGACCGGGCGGATTCATCTGCCGCCGCCCACGCACCAGACCTTCCAGGGGCCTAACTTCGTGGTCTGCTCGTTCTGCCCGCGCGAGCTCGACTACGACCCCGAGGCGGTTCCGCTCCCCTACCACCACTCCAACCTGCAGTCGGAGGAGATGATCTATTACGTCTCCGGAGAGTTCGGCTCCCGGAAGGGGATCGAGGTGGGCTCGATCACCGTCCACCCCTCCGGATTGCCGCACGGCCCCCAGCCCGGCCTGGTCGAGAAGGCCCTCGGCGCCCGGCGCACCGAGGAGCTGGCCGTGATGTGGGACACCTTCGCGCCGATGATGCTCACGTCGTTTGCCCGGGAGCTGGACGACCCGAGCTACGCGTACTCATGGCGCGAAGGCGCGCCGTCGCCCGTGGCGCAGAGCACAACCGGCTAGGCCTCATGTGACGGGTTGCTCCTCGCTTTGCTCGGAGCACCCTCGCACTAGTCGGGTCGCTGCTGCGCCGCGGCGACGGCCGCGCCGCT
>DATFOK010000132.1:0-2695 GCA_035265665.1 Solirubrobacterales bacterium
CGACGCGGTTTCTCTAGAGAAGGAGAAGAGATGTCAGAGCAGGATGTGGAGAGCCTTCGCGGCGCCTATCGGGACTTCAACGCCGGCAAGCCCGAGACGGTCTTGGCTATGGCCGACGAGAACGTCGGGTGGACTGAGCCCGGTGGCGGCAACGCGCCCGGCGGAACCTTCACTGGCCCCCAAGCGGTGGGCGAGCAGGTCTTCGCCCATATACCGCAGAATTTCGACGAGTTCGTCTGCAGCCCCGAGAACTTCGATGACCGGGGCGATACGGTCGTGGTGACGGGCCGCTTATCGGGCAAGAACAAGAGCGGCGCGGACCTTGACGCCGCCTTCACCCACACATTCGAGCTCAAGGACGGCAAGATCGTGCGGTTCAACCACGAGGTCGACGAGGGCTGGGCGGCCGGCTGGTCCTGAGCCCAGATCGACCGCCGGCTGAGCAAGCAACCGCAAACGATGGGCGAGCGACCGGACTCGAAACCGGCGACTCCCAGGATCAACTACGGCGGGCTCTGGTTCATCTGAGCTAGACCCTGATGTGCCGGGCATACTGAGTTGCCTGGCTATGTGGAACGGCGTCATCCTCGCCCTCGTGCTCGACTAGGTTGCGCTGCCGCGTCGCGCGAGAAGCGAGCGTCAGCTCGAAACCGCCGCTTCCCATGGAGGGTGTCGCGCAAAGTGGTGTCGACCGGGCCCAAAGTGGTTCCGCGGAACCCGCCCCCGAGCGAATGACCCCGTTTCAGGCCCGCGCTGGCGCCAGACCGCTGCGATAGAGCTTCAGCAGATTGTGTGTGGCGGCGGTGAGGCGCCATTCGCCCCTGCAGCTGGCTAAGCCGCGTCTTGAGAAGCGCCCCGCTCGCAGGTTGTTCTTGATCTGGGCGAAGACCGGTTCGATCATCTGCTGGCGACGCCGGTAGAGCGCCGCGGCCTCGGGTTTCGCTAAGCGCTCTCGCATCCGCTGGTAGCGGCCGCCCCGTCTTAGCTTGCTCGGCGCCTTGCGGGTGTCGGCATCGGGCGGGACCAGCACCTTCATCCCCTTTGCCTCGAGCGCTGCGATCTGGGGGCCGTTCCAGTAACCGGCGTCGGCCAGTGCGACCTCGGGCCTCTCCTCGACGCCGGCTGCCTCCAGTTCCCGCTCGGTCGCCTTTGCCATCGGCCCGAGGCGACCGCGCTCGTTGGCGCCGGTGATCACGTCGGCGGCGACGATCACCTGATCCTCGGTCGCAACCGCCTGGGCGGTGTAGCCCTGGATGAAGCCGCGAGGCGTGTTCACCGGGCGGGAGTCGGGGTCGGTCAGGTTGACCCGTGCCTTCTCCTTCGGCGGGATCGGCCGCGGCTTGGGAGGGGCGCCCTTCTGCTTGTAGCCGGTGCGGGCGGTGTATTCGGCCTTGGCCCGCTCCCAGCTCTCCATCTCCGCCTGCTTGGCGGCGTGCTCCTCGTCCAGGCGTCGCTTCGCCTCGCGCAGGCGCTCCCGCCGGGTGGTCGGGTCGGCGAGCTCCGGCGGCAGCTCATCGCCGCGGCGATCGCCGTAGCGCTCGTCCTCCTCGGCGTCGACCCGGGCGGCCTCCTCGAGGATCTCCCTGGCGAGCTCCGAATAGCTGCGGTTGGCGGAGTCGGCGGCGTTGGCGAGGATCCGAGTGCCGTCGAGGGCGATCCTGCCGACCGAGACCAGCCCCGCCTTGGCGCAGAGGCCGAGGATCTGGCCGAAGAGCTCGGCGAGCTCCTCGGCGTGGCGGGCGCGGAAGCGGGCGATGGTCGCGTGATCGGGTTTCTGGTTCGCGGTGATCACCCGGTAGGCGACGTCCTCTTGGCAGCGGCGCTCGATCCGCCGCGAGGAGCGCTCGCCGACCGCGTAGGCGTAGAGGCAGAGCGCCACCATCATCTCCGGGTCGTGGGCGGCGCGGCCCCAGCCGTCGTCGCGATAGGCGCGATAGAAGCGCTCGAGGTCGAGCTCCTCGACCGTGTCCAAGACGAACCAGGCGAGATGATCGGCGGGGAGCCACTCACGAAGGTCCATCGGCATCAGGAGCTGCTGGTCACGCTCGCAAGGGAGGAAGTTTGGGCTCATTCATGGATGCTCGGCCCCGGTCCGGACGGAGGTTTGTGCGACAGCCTCCATGGAAAGCAGCACTCCATCGAGAGATACTGCGTGGGCGATGTCGCAGGAGAACCTCGAGGTCGTACTTGAAGGCGTAGATGCTGTGAACCGACGCGACCCGGACGCCTTCATAGCCTGCGTTCACCCCGACGTCGTATGGGAGGTGAGCGAGGTGTCGCCCTTCCTTCAAGGGATCTACCGCGGGCGAGGGGAGGTGCGAGAGTGGTTCGAGAAATCGTTCTTGGAGGAGGTCTGGGAGAGCTTCCATGTCGAGGTCGAAGAGATCACCGAGGCGAGTGACGGCCGAGTCTTCCTTGGGGCCTTGGTCACCGCACGCGGCAGGGGCAGCGGCCTGGAGACAGAGGTCCGCGGCTGGCAGGTCTGCTGGTTCGCGGACGGCCAGATTGCAAGGCGTCAGATCTTTTCGACTAGGGAAGAAGCTCTCGAAGCCGCCGGGCTGCGGGAGTAGGCGATGTCGCAGGAGAACATCGAGATCGTGCGCGGCCTTTACGAGGCGATGAACGAGCGCGATCTCGGCGCAGGCTGGGCGGGCGCGCATCCAGACGTGGAGTGGGTTCCGGACGACCGCGTCGG
>DATFOK010000133.1:0-11247 GCA_035265665.1 Solirubrobacterales bacterium
AGCACCTTGGCGGTCCGGGGGGCCGGCTGCGGATCGAGCAGCAGCCGGTCGCGCAGGAGCGTGAAGTCCTCGGGCGTGTCGAGGTCGATCGCCAGGGACTCGACCTGCTCGAGCGCAAAGCTCTGGCCGGTCGCCCGCGCCCTGCTCACGTGCCTGGCGCAGCTGTCCGGGCCGAAGGCGGGGAGGAACAGATCCGGAGGGTTGAGCATCAGGGCGTTCGTGCCGGTGCCATGTCGGTCGGGGACGATCAGCGCGGTGCGGGGCGAGCGACCGAGGTGCGCGTCGAGCTCGTCTGTGTCGAGCATCGGGCAGTCGACGGGCAGCATCGCCACGCGCTGAGCGCCGTCGGCCATCGCGGCGCGGGCGCCGGCGGCCGCTGCCTCAGCGTGACCCTCATCGCTCTCCTGCACGAGGACCTTGTGGCCGAACCAGCCCGCCTGCCGAGCGACCGCGGGGTCGGAGGTGACGACGAGAACGCCGTCGATGCACCGGCCGCGAGGCAGCTTCACGATCAGGTCGAGGAAGAGGGCCTCCGCCAGACGGCCGCGCTCGTCCTCGTTCAGCAATCCGTTCAGTCGCCCATTGGCGTCCGACAACCCCTTCACTGGAACGATCGCGGTCGTATGCAATTGATGCGTTTCCGTCCCCACGGAGATCAGGCTACCGGGTGAGGCGCGATTTATGCCCCACTATGCGGCTTTTCAATCGTCCACGGCGCGAACTGTCGAGGCGAACTCGAGGGTTCGCTCCGCCAGGGCCCGCCTGCCACCGGCTCCCTCCATCAGCGTCGGGCAGCTGAGCACGGGCAGATCGGCGGGTGGCGGGTCGGGGTCCTCCGAGTCGCAGATCATCCCGTCGATCAGGCCCTCGTAGAGCGAGGCGACGCCGGCGGCCGTCGAGGGGCGGTCGACCGCCCGCATGAAGAGATCGGTCGGGCCCTTCACCACCTGACCGGCGACGTAGGGGCTCACCGCCACCACCGGAGCTGCG
Organism: Solirubrobacterales bacterium; assembly: GCA_035265665.1. Lineage (GTDB taxonomy): Bacteria > Actinomycetota > Thermoleophilia > Solirubrobacterales > 70-9 > DASUPK01. Next base: position 991 of record DATFOK010000133.1, read on the forward strand.
GCGGCCGCGATTGCCTCCCGAAGCGGGCCGATCGAGAGGATCGGGCCGATCGAGATCACAGGATTGGAGGGTCCGATCACGATCGCCTCGGCCTGGTCGATCGCCGACAGCACCTCGGGGGTCGGCGCGGCGTCGGCGATCCCCTCGAGCTCGATCTCCTCCACCGGCGCCTGGGCGCGCTCGGCGACCAGATACCGCTGCAGGTCCCGCCAGCCCTCGGCCGTCCTGACGCGCGTACGCACGGGTTCCTCGCACATCGGCAACACGGTCGCCCGCACGCCTAGCGCCCGCGCGATCTGGGCCTGGGCGTCGGTGCGCCGGCCCCCTTCGGCGATGAACACCCGCCGGTAGAGGCAGGCGGCGAGATCGCGGTCGGAGAGCCGGAACCAATCGGGGGCGCCGAGCCTGACCAGGCGGTCGAAGGCGGTGAAGGAGTCCCCCTTGATGCCCCAGCCGCGCTCCTCGTCGATTTCCCCGCTGAGCCAGTACGTGACCAGGTCGGGGTCGGGGGAGACGTCCACTCCGGCGATCTCGACATCGTCGGCGGTGTTGGCGATCACGGTGAGTCCGGCCCCGAGCAGATCCTGCATCCCGGCCGCCAGCTTCGCCCCGCCCGTGCCGCCCGCGAGGATCACGCAGCGCTCGATCACGCCCAGGGATCGCCCTCGGGCAGGTCCGTGATCCGGATGCCGGCGGCGGCCTTGTAGCGGACGTTGATCGAGATCAGCATCGGCGTCAGCGTCTCGACGATGCGCGCCATCTCGAGCGCGCCCGCGTTCACGGTGCGGAGGCCGTCGATCTGCTCGATCAGGCTCGCGACCCGCGCCTTGTCCGCCTTGCGGTCGCCGCAGATCAGGATGTCCTCGTCGAGCGCGCCTCCCTCGGCGAGCCGCTTGGCGCTCACCGTGTGCAGGGCGGAGATCACGGTCACTCCGTCGGGGACCATCTCCTCCGCCTGCTGGGCCGCGGAGCCCTGCCAGACGCCCAGCGTCCGGGCGGCCTTTCCGCTGACGGCCGCCGCCGTCGGCACCGTGCAGTCGACCAGCAGCTGTCCCTCCGAGAGCGCATCCTTCAGGTTGGTCAGCGTCTCGGACTGGGCGCGGAAAGGGACGGTGAGGAACACGATCCGCCCGCGGGTTGCGGCCTCGGCGTTCTGCAGTCCCTCCACCTCTGCGCCGTCGGCCTCGGATCGGACGCGCTCGGCGGCCTCCTCCGCCCGCCCGGCCTCGCGTGACCCGATCACGATCGGTTGGCCGGCGCGCGCCCAGCGCAGGGCGAGTCCGTACCCGAGCGCGCCCGTTCCCCCGATGATCGGAATTGGCTCAGCCACCGGCGAGCAAGCTACAGGGCGGCCCGAATAGGCTGCCCTCCGCCGTGAGGCTCGAGGGCAAGAAGGCACTCGTAACCGGCGGCGCCAGCGGGATCGGCGCCGCGATCGCGCGCCGCCTCGCGGCCGAGGGTGCCGAGGTGACGATCGGGGACCTGAACCTCGAGGGCGCGACCGAGGTCGCCGGCGAGATCTCCGGGCTGCCGATCGAGCTCGACGTCACCGACCTCGGCTCCGCGCAGGCGGCGGTCGACAGCTCCGGCAAGCCGCTCGACATCCTGATCAACAACGCCGGCACCGACGAGTTCGGCTTCTTCACCCAGACGACGCCCGAGCAGTGGGAGAAGGTGATCGCCGTGAACCTGAAGGGGGTCCTGCACTGCACCTATGCGGCCCTGCCGGGGATGCAGGAGGCCGGCTACGGGCGGATCGTCAACATCGCCTCCGAGGCCGGCCGGGTCGGTTCCAAGGGCTCCGCGGTCTACTCGGCGGCCAAGGGCGGCGTGATCGCCTTCACGAAGGTGATGGCACGCGAGGGTGCCCGGTACGGGATCACCGCGAACGCGATCGCGCCCGGGCCGATCGAGACCCCCCTTCTCATGCAGGCCAAGGAGTTCGGCGATATCGGCGAGAAGATCATCGAGACGATGAAGGCGGGGACGCAGCTGAGGCGCCTCGGGCAGCCGGAGGAGGTCGCGGCGGCGGTCGCGTTCCTCGCCTCCGACGATGCCTCCTACGTCACCGGCGAGACGCTCGGCGTTTCGGGCGGGTTGGGAATGGTCTGATGGCGCTCGAGCCGGGGACCGAGAGAAGCATGGACTTCGTGGTGGAGGGCCGCCTGCTCACCGATGTCGGGGGGACGATCGGGGCCAGCGTGCTGTCGACGCCGGGCATGATTGGGATGATCGAGGGCAACGCCGCCGCGCTCGCCCTCGAGAGCCTCGAGGAGGGCAAGGCGACGGTGGGGTTCGAGGTCTGCGTCAAGCACGTTGCGGCGGCAGCCGAGGGCCAGACCTGCACCGCCTACGCCAAGCTCAAGGAGATCGTCGACGGGCGCAAGCTGCGCTTCGACGTCGAGGTCAAGGAGGGGGACCGCACGATCGGCGTCGGCACGCACGAGCGGCGCGTGATCGAGATCGGAGCGGTGACCGGGGCCTCCTAGCCTTCGCGGCTCAATCGTGCTCGGGATCGCCCTCGCCCTTGGGTCGAGCCTCATCTATGGGGTCTCGGACTTCCTCGGCGGACTGAAGAGCCGCTCGCTGCCGCTGCAGTCCGTACTGCTGGTCTCCCAGTCGGGCGCGCTCGTTCTGCTCGCAATCAACGTGATCGCGCGCGGCGAGGGCCCTCCGGACGGTAGGTACCTCATCTACGGAGCCATCGCGGGGCTGTGCGAGGCGGTCGGCGTTGCAGCCTTCTACCGCGGACTCGCGGTCGGGGTGATGAGCGTCGTCTCGCCGATCGCCGCGACCGCCCCGGTGGTTCCCGTCGTCGCGGCGATCGTCCTCGGCGAGCTTCCCTCCGTATTCCAGGGCGTCGGGATCTTCCTGGCCCTGGCGGGGATAGCGACCATCTCCCCTGAGCCGGGCCGTGGCGGACCGGCCCGGGACGTGGCACCGAGCATCATCTTCGGGCTGCTCACGGCGCTCGGTTTCGGAGGCTTCCTGGTGGCGATGGACGCCGCCAGCGAGGGTGGGGTGCCCTGGGCGCTGCTCATGGCGCGGTCCGCGGCGGTCGCGGCGTTCACGGCCGCCTTCCTGCTCGCACGAACGCGGCTCGGCGTGCGGAGCGCCGACCTCCCGGTGCTCGTCCTGATCGGGGTGCTGATCATCGCCGCCGACTCGATGTACGCCGTCGCCACGACCGAGGACCTGCTGAGCGTGGTCGCGGTGCTGAGCTCGCTGTACCCGGTGGTCACGATCGCGCTGGCTCGCTACTACCTGCGGGAACGGCTCCAACCCCACCAGCAGATCGGCGCCGCCGCTTCGCTTTCGGGTGCGGTGGTGATCTCGGCGGCCTAGCGACTCTCCCGGCTAGGCTGGAACGGATGGCCGAGGAGCTTCCAAAGAGCGTCCACATCCGCGAAGTCGGGCCCCGCGACGGCTTCCAGAACGAGCCCGAGGTGATTCCGACAGAGGAGAAGGTCCGCCTGATCGAGCTGCTTGGCGAGGCCGGCCTGACGCGAATCGAGCTCACCTCGTTCGTGCGCGCCGATATCATTCCGCAGCTCGCCGACGCCCCTGACGTGCTGCAGGGGTTCCAGCCCCGGGACGGCGTCGCCTACTCCGTACTGATCCCGAACCGGAAGGGCCTCGACAACGCCCTCGAGTTCCGTGATCGCTTCCAGGACGCGAACTTCTTCCTCTCGGCCTCCGAGACCCACAACCGCAGGAACGTCAACCGCTCGATCGCGGAGTCCCTCGGCGATCTGGCGGGAACGATCGGCGCTGCGCGCGACGCCGGGTTGCGCTGCGAGGGAGTGATCTCGACCAGCTTCGGCTGCCCGTATGAGGGTGAGGTTCCGCCCGACCGCGTCTTCGAGATCGCCGGAAAGCTGGCCGGCTTTGGCTGCGAGGAGATCGCCTTCGGCGATACGACTGGGATGGCCAACCCCCGGCAGGTCGCTGAGTTCTTCGCGGGCGCGCCGGAGCAGCTGCCCGGGGTCGAGCTAACGGCCCATTTCCACAACACCCGCGGGCAGGGTCTGGCGAATGTGCTGGCCGCCCTCGAGCAGGGAATCGGCTCGTTCGAGAGCTCGTTCGGCGAGTTGGGGGGCTGCCCTGTCCCACCGGGTTCCACCGGGAACATCTCGACCGAGGACCTGGTCTCGATGCTCGAGGAGATGGGGGTCGGGACCGGTGTCGACCTGCAGAAGCTGGTCGCGGCCTCAACGGAGGCGCAGAAGGTGCTCGGCCGCCCACTGGGGGCGCACCTGCTCACGGCGGGGCCCATCGAGTGGCACAGGTAGGGTGCCTGCCATGAAGAGCGACCGTTTCCGCCAGGCCGCGGAGGCCAAGGACTTCTCCGCGGTCGACGAGCTATTCGCCGAGGACGTGGTCTTCCTCAGCCCTGTCGTCTTCAAGCCCTACGAGGGACGGGACGCGGTGGCGATGCTGCTCGGGGCCGTGGTCCAGGTCTTCGAGGACTTCCGCTACAGGGATCAGCTCGAGACCGGTGACGCCGCGGCGCTCGCCTTCAGCGCGCGGGTCGGCGACCGCGAGCTCGATGGGATCGACTTCCTCCACTTCGATTCCGACGGGCGGGTCGACCGGATGGCGGTGTACGTCCGGCCGATGAGCGGGGTGAACGCGCTGGCGGAGGCGATGCAGAGGAAGCTGGCCGAGGCCGGCGCGGCGTAACTAGCGGCAGCTCGCGCCGGAGCAGGTGCGCAGCTGTGCGAGGCGCGCGGAGAGCTGGTCGGCGAGCGCGACGTCCTGCGGGGAGGGGTCGCCCGGACCCAACGGGTCGTAGAGCAGGTTCTGGAGCTGGTACGGATCGGTGTTCAGGTTGTAGAGCTCCTCGTCCCCGTTGCTGTAGCGGTTGTATGACCACTGCGCCCGACGGAGGCCGTAGATGCCGAGATCAACGCTCTCGAACAGCAGGTCGCGGTGTGCCGAGGCGTTGGGATCCTGAGTGAGCGGCAGCAGGTTGATCCCGTCCATCACCCGCCCCGGCCGGGCCTTGGTGATCGCCACGATCGTGGGGGCGAGATCGATGTTGGCGACCAGCTGATCGCGCGTCACGTTCTGGGGGATTCCCGGGCCACGGATGATCAGCGGGACCCGCTCGCCCTCCTCGTAGAGGAAGTTCTTGAACATGATCCGGTGGGAGCCGAGCTCGAGGCCGTTGTCCGAGGTGAAGATGAAGAAGGTCTTGCGTTTGTCCCCGTATTTGCGGACGAGCTTGACGATCTTCTTCACCTGGTCGTCCACCGAGAGCAGGCTCTCGAGCCGGCCGCGATAGCGGCGGTCGATGTCGCTCTTCTCCGGATCGCTTAGCCGGGGGATGTCGCGGATCTGCTTCGGTTTGTCAGAGACGTTGGACTCGTCGAAGTTCGGCGGCCGCGGCGCCGGGATGTCGCCGAACGCCCCGAGGTAGCGCGGCGCGGGTTCCGGATCGCGCGTCGACCAGATCGGCGTGCCCTTCTCGCCGTGCGGGTTGTTCGGGTTGTAGTAGAGGAAGAACGGCTTCGGGCTCGGGGCCCAGGCCTTCAGGAGCCCGTTCACCTTGGCGCCGAGAACGGAGTCGACGTAGTTCGCGGGCTTCCGCCCGTAGTTACGGACCTTGCCGTTCTCGTTGAGCTTGAAGCCGTAGCGCTTCTGCTCGGTGCCGCCGGTGAGCCCGAACCACTGCCGCCATCCCGGCGGGACTTCCCGTGCATTCAGGATCCCGTAGCCGTTCAGGTACTTGCCCACCATCGCGGTCCGGTACTTCGCTCGCTTCAGCCAGACCGCGAGCGTGTTCGTGTTGTCCAACGTCCCGTACTGCCCGTCCGTCACCACGCCGTGGTTGTGCGCGTACTGACCGGTGACCTGCGTCGCGCGGGAGGGACAGCAGAGCGGATACGAGACATAGCTGTTCCGGAAGGTGGTCCCGCGGGCGCCGAGCAGGTTGAGCGTCTTCCGCATCACGAACATGTCCGTGACGTTCTGGTCGTCCGTGTCGATCAGGATCACGTTCGGGCGCTTCTGCCGGGCGTTCTTCCGGCGGAGCTCCGCTCGGTTTCGCTGGCGGCGCTCCCTCGCCGCCTGACACTTGGCACCGCAGGTCGCGGCCGCGCGCGCCGGCGGCGAGCCGGTCGTCCGCGCCGGCTCAGCCGCGGGCGTGCCGAGCACGCTCCCAGCCGCCCAGGCAAAGAGAGTCGCCGCGAGCACGGCAAGCGAGAACCCGAGTCTGTGGTGCCTCCCGTTGACCATCGGATGTGAAACCCGCAATCACCTGGGTGGTTGCGCCCCGCGGAGCCGAGAAGCGTAGAGGAACGTATGCTCACGCCCGCCGGTCAACTCACCAAACGGGTCGCGCTGGCGCGCGCCCTCGCATGACAGGAGCGAGTGAATATGGCGATCAGCAAGGTTGGCGTCGTGGGCTGCGGGCTCATGGGCCATGGCATCTCCCAGATCTGCGCCCATGCCGGCTGGGACGTGGTCGTGCGGGAGGTAGATCAGGCGGCGCTCGACCGGGGCATGGGCAAGGTCGAAAAGCAGCTCGCCCGGGCCGTGGAGAAGGGGAAGATGGAGCAGTCCGACGCGGATGCGGTCCGTGCCCGGATCACGCCCACGCTGGAGTACGGCGACCTCGCAGACTCGGACCTGGTGATCGAAGCCATCACCGAGGACCTGGAGCGCAAGCTCGAGATGTGGGGTGAGCTCGACGGCATCGTCAAGGACGACGCCTACCTCGCCACCAACACCTCCTCGCTCTCGGTCGCCACGCAGGCGGATGCGACCAAGCGGCCCGAGCGCATGATCGGGCTGCACTTCTTCAACCCGCCCCAGGTGATGCCACTGCTGGAGGTCGTGCGCGCCGAGAAGTCCAGCGACGACGCGGTGGATCTGGGCTTCGAGCTGGGGGAGAAGCTCGGCAAGACCACCGTGGCGGCGAATGACAACCGCGGCTTCATCGTCAACCGGCTGCTGGTCCCCTACATGCTCGACGCGATTCGGGCGCACGAGCAGGGAGTGGGGTCGATCCAGGACATCGACACGGGGATGATGGCCGGGGCGAGTCACCCGATGGGACCGCTGACGCTGGCGGACTTCGTCGGCCTCGACACGCTGGCGGCGATCGCCGATGTGATGGTCGACGCCTACGGCGAGGAGCGCTTCGCGGCGCCCGAGACGCTCAAGAAGATGGTCTCCGCCGGCGACTTCGGGCGGAAGTCGGGCCGCGGGTTCTACGATTACTCCGGCGACCAGCCCGTCCCGGTCGATTCCGGGAGCTAGGACAGCTCAAGGAGGATTCGAGAGCATGGGAGTGGACCAGACCAGCCTCGACCGCATCAGGAACGCCACCTTCCCGACCGCGAGGCGGGGATACGACAAGCACGAGGTCGAGAAGTTCCTGGGCCGCCTCGCGGATTGGCTCGAGACCGGCGGCGGTGACGAGTCGCGCTCGGACGCCGTGAAGAAGGAGCTCAAGCGTGTGGGGCAGCGGACCGGCGCCATCCTCGCCCAGGCGGAGGACAGCGCCCAGCAGATCCGCGCGGAGGCCGAGGAGGAGGCCCGGGGGACGATCAACAGCGCGAATCTGCAGGCGACCGAGACCCGCAGCGAGGCGGAGAACTACGCGACGGAGACGAAGACCGCGGCGGAGCGTGAGTCGCGTGACGCGATCGAAGCCGCGCAGGCGCAGGCGCGCCGCATCGTCGCGGAGGCCGAGCAGCGCCGCGAGGACATGGAAGCCCTGGTCGGGGATCTGATCCGGCGCCGGGAGGACGTGATCGCGGACACCGAGGAGCTCTCGCGAAAGCTCAGCACAGCCGTCGAGCAACATCGCTCGGAGGACCTCCAGCTGCCCGAGATCTCCGTTCCGGAGGATCGAAGCGGGGCTGAGACCCAGGTCGCGGACGGGGGCGAGGTCGCTCCGGACCCCGAGGAAACCGAGGGCGCGTCCGAGTCGCAGGACACCGAGGAACCGCGTGAACAGCGGGACACCGAGGAGCACACGATCACGACCGAGCGCGAGCTCGCCGCGGAGCAGCCGCCCGAGCACGAAGCGGACCTGCGAACGTAATTGAGGCGCTGGTGAGCGACGTCAGGGCGGCCCTCGATGCGGCGCTTGGGGGCGGGCCCGAGCGGCATCGTAAGAAGGTCGCGGAGCAGGAGAAGCTGCCGGTGCGGGAGAGGGTCGCGCGCCTGCTCGATCCCGATTCGCTGGCCGAGGAGGGCCTGCTGGCCAACTGGGAGCAGGAGGGTCTGGGCGCCGACGGCGTGGTCACCGGGATGGGAACCGTCGGCGGGCGGCCGATCGTACTGATGGCCAACGATCCCGCGGTGAAGGCGGGCTCCTGGGGACCGAAGACCGTTGAGAAGATCCTGCGCGTGCAGGAGCGGGCGCTCGCCCACCAGGTGCCGATCGTCTACCTGGTCGACTCCGCCGGGGCGAGGATCACGGACCAGGTGCGGATGTTCCCCGGCCGGCGCGGTGCGGGCCGCATCTTCCACACCCAGGTCCGGCTCTCCGGGCAGGTGCCGCAGGTCTGTCTGCTGTTTGGGCCGAGCGCGGCCGGCGGCGCCTACATCCCCGCCTTCTGCGACGTGGTGATCATGCGCGACGGCAACGCGTCGATGTATCTGGGATCGCCCCGGATGGCCGAGATGGTGATCGGGGAGAAGGTGACGCTCGAGGAGATGGGCGGGGCGCGGATGCACACATCCGTCTCGGGGTGCGGTCATTTCCTGAGCGAGACCGACCAGGATGCGATCGACCTCGCTCGGCGCTACCTCTCCTACATGCCGGCCAACTGGCGGGAGGATCCGCCCGCCGCTCCACCGGCGGAACCCGCGGAGAGCCGGACGGTCTCGGAGATCGTGCCTGGCAACGAGAAGGACCCCTTCGACGTCAAGGACCTGATCGCCTCGATCGTGGACGCGGACTCATTCCTCGAGGTGCACGATCGCTGGGCGAAGGAGGTGGTCGTCGGCTACGCGCGCCTCGACGGCCGGGTGACCGGGATCGTCGCCAACCAGCCGAAGGTGAAGGGGGGCGTGCTGTTCGTCGACTCCGCCGACAAGGCCGCGCGCTTCATCATGAACTGCAACGCCTTCAACGTGCCGCTGCTCTTCCTCGCCGACGTCCCCGGCTTCATGATCGGCAAGGAGGTCGAGCGACAGGGGATCATCCGGCACGGGGCGAAGATGATCAGCGCGGTCTCGGAGGCGACCGTCCCCAAGATCTCCGTGATCGTTCGAAAGGCCTACGGGGCGGGGCTCTACGCGATGGCCGGTCCGGCCTTCGAGCCGGACTCGTGCCTGGCCTTCCCACAGGCACAGATCGCGGTGATGGGGCCCGAGGCGGCGATCAACGCCGTGTTCTTCAACCAGATCCAGGAGATCGAGGGCCCGGCGGAGCGGGAGCGCTTCGTGCGCGAGAAGCGCGAGGAATACGCCGAGGACATCGACATCCTGCACCTCGCCTCCGAGCTGGTCGTCGACGCGGTGATCGAGCCGGACGAGCTGCGGGCCGAGCTACTCCGGCGCTATGCCTTGGCGGCGACCAAGGACCGCAGCTTCGCCACCCGGCGGAATCCCGTAACGCCGGCCTGAGCTGACCCGGCTCGGGAACGGGACCAGCGACTCGCTCTCTGTGTCCCAGGGCTTCAGCCGGAATGTCTCGAGGCTGCTGCGGAGCGTGACCACCGGAGTGCGCCGGAACATCGGGTGCGACTCGTCTGCTGCGCGCAGGCGGTAGTTCGGGATCTTCGCGCTCAGATGGTGGACATGGTGGAAGTTGGCGTTGCCTACCACCCAGGCGAGCGGCCGCGGCAGCTGGAGGTAGGAGCTGCCCTGCAGGGCCGCCAGCTCGAACTTCCACTCTCCGGGCGCCTGGTAGTAGGTGTCCTCGTACTGGTGCTGGACGTGAGCATCCAGTTGGGCGTGCCTGGAATTGGGCCTAAGTGCCCATTTGCAGGGATTGTTGGCCGCAGGAAACCGCTATGGACCGCTGGAAGGGACAAGCGTTTGTCCCATCTCTGCCCACGGGGGCCGATCCTCGCCGCCTTGTCGGCCTGCTTGTGCTGGGCTTCCAAGTAGGTGTCCAGTAGCTCGGCAGCCTCGCTCTCGTTCCCCGGCATTAGGTGGCCGTACAGGTCGAGGCTGATTGCGATGGTGGCGTGGCCCATGTAGGTCGAGAGGGCCTTGGCGGTGACGCCCGCCGCGATCATGTGCCGCGACCCTGGAGCCCGATGCCGACCGCGACGGCTTCGGCGACGAGAC
>DATFOK010000134.1:0-3439 GCA_035265665.1 Solirubrobacterales bacterium
GGCGGCCAGATGATCACCGCCAGCAGGGCGGCTCCGGCGAAAACGGACCAGACGATCCCGGCCCGCGCTCGCAGGGTCGGCGCGAGGGCCCGGCGCACGTTGACAGCGGCGCCCGCCGGGGAAGCGAGAAACGAAGCGATCACGAAGAAGACGCCGAGGAGGATCACGGTGCTGGAGATGCTGTTCAGCAACTCGGTGGAGATGTCCCAGGCGTGCTCGGCCGGGACTCGCGCCTCCTCGGTCTTGGCGAGCGTGTCCACCACCAATCCCTTCGCCGCGCCGCGGACCGCGATCGCCGCCAGGCCCGCCGCTACCAGGCCCAGGCCGTAGCCGAGCACGACCATCCAGCGCCGGCCCTTCGCCAGGTAGGCGGCCACCGCGAAGAGGGCGATGGTGCCGAGCGTGAACAGCCAGGCGAGGCCCTCGAGGATCCGCACGATCGCCTGGGCTGTCTCGAGCTGGTTCGCATCCGCGACCTCGAGCTGCGCGACGTCGGGCGGCAGCCTCTGGTCGAGCTGTTTCTTCAGGCCGACGCGGTCGGCGAGCTGCAGGACCAGCGGCCGGAGATCGAGGACGACCCTCCCCTCCTGGGTGGAGACATCGTCGCTTTCGTCCTTGAGAATCGCGACGAGCCGTGCGTGGGCGATGCGGTTCGCCTCCTTCCAGAGGTTTTGAAACCGCGGGGATTGAAGCGCCTGCTCCCCGGCCCGAGTGGCGAACTGGCGAACTCCAGCCGCCACCGGAGCGGAGATCGGCTGCACGTCCTTGGGAAGGCGCCGCTTGATCAGGGCGTTGACGTCGACGTTGGCGTAGAGCTGGTCCACCCCGTAGGTCGCAAGCGCATCCGAGATCTCCCTGTCCTGGAGCAGCTTGCCGCTGGTATCGACCCACTCGTCGGTGTCGAGCGCCTGACGGTCCACCCAGCTAGTGAAGATCGCCAGGAACGCGAGGAGCGAGGCGAGGACAACGAGGATCCGCACCGTGATCCGGTGCCGCGTCTCGGGCGGATCCGTCGAGGCCATGTCCCGGCTGAAGCTAGCGCCGGACCGCCCGCCTCAACGCAAGGATTCAGCCGCTCTGAGCCCGCTCGATCGCGCTTTGCGCTTCAGCGATGCCGGCGCCGGTGAGCTCGCGATAGCGCTTCACCGCCTGCGCCTGATTCCCCTTCGCCAGCAGATCCTGGATCTCGGGGTCATTGATCGCCGTGCCCGCGTCCCCTGCGTCGGCCGCCTCGCGTGGAGTGACGTCGAGGTGCTCGAAGAGCTGCTGGAGGCGCGATTCGACCAGTGCGAGGCGCTGTTGGATCTCGAGCAGGTGCCGGTCGACCGGCATCGCTAGATGAGTGATCCCACGGCCGCGTGTGCGCGGGGGCGCGCATGGCCGAGCAGATCGAGGACGCAGGCCGCGTGGCGTGGCAGCGCCACGCGAGCGGCCGAGGACGAAGAGCTGCGACGCGCCAGGCGCGTCATCCGCGTGCGCGTGGTCGTGGGATTGCTCATCTAGGCGGCGACCGGCTCGAGCCTCTCCTCGACCCATTCGGTCGAGGCGATGTGCTTGCGCATGCCGAGCTGCTTGGGCTCGAACCCGAGGGCGAGGCCGACGAGCTGGGGCAGGTGGAGGACCGCCAGCCCGAGCTCGCGGTTGACCACCTTGGCGGCCTCGGGCTGCTGCATGTCGAGGTTGAGATGGCAGAGCGGGCAGGGGGTCACCAGGCAGTCGGCGTCGGCGTCGATCGCGTCGCCGATGTGGGTGCCGGCCTGCCGGAGTGAGACGTCTCGGGCCATCGTGATGATCGGGAAGCCGCAGCACTTCCGCGCTCCGTCGTACTGGACGACCTCGCCGCCGAGGGCCTCGATTAGCCGGTCCAGGTAGAGGTCGCGCTCGGGATGCTCCTCGTAGCCGAGCCGGTGCTTGGGCCGGAGGATGTAGCAACCGTAGAAGGGGCCGACGCGGAGGCCGTTCAGCGGCTTGGTCACCTGATCCTTCAGTCGGTCCAGCCCGTAGTCCTCGACCAGGACCCAGAGGAAGTTCTTGTTCGAGAAGCCCTCGGGCTCGTACGCCAGGCCCTCCTCGGCGAGCGTCTCGTTGATGTGCGAGCGGTACTCGGAGTCGCGCAGGCGCTGCTCGCACTCGGACTGGGCGCCCTGGCAGGTCGAGCAGATGTTCATCATCGGCAGGCCGGTCCGCTGGGCGAGGGCGAAGGTGCGCGCGTTGAGCGTGTCCGCGAGCTCCTGGTTGTGCTCCGCGATCACGCCGGCGCCGCAGCAGTTGGCGCGATCGAGCTCGACCAGCTCGATGCCGAGGCGGTCGGCCACCAGTGCCGTCGAGCCGTGCAGCTCGGGCGTGAAGCCGCGGCTCACGCAGCCGGGCCAGTACGCCAGCCTCATTCCGCCATCTCCTCGGCTATCGCCTGCGGGGATATCGGGTGTGTTCATCAGGACCCGGCTCCTGGAGCGAGACCCGTGTCGGTTCCGGGCCTCGACTCGCTGTCGGCGATCTCGTCGGGCTCCGGCTCCACCTCGGTCTCCGGAGCCTCCTGGTCCGCCTCCTCGCCGCGGATGTAGAGATTGAGCTCGACCTGGTGGTCCTCGGCGTGGGCGTAGATCCGCTTCACGTGGTCCTGCGCGTCGCCTGGGAGCTTGGCGTGGACGCCGGGAATCAGCTTCGGCAGCGAGCGCATCTTGCCGGTCCGGATCCCGCGGATCGCCGTCGGCAGCGACTCGACCAGGCCCTTGATCGCGCCGTGCTTCGGCACCAGCTTTCCCTTGATGCCGGGTGCGTAGGAGTCCTGCAGCAGCTGCGCCTCGTCGAGCGTTCCCTTCTTTTCGATGATCTTGGTGAAGGCCTCCATGTGGTTGTGGCCGTGGTTCTGGTCGTGGATGCCCTCGTGCTCGGCGGCGCGCCGCAGCCGCATGATCTGATCCATCGGCGCCACGCCCTTCGGGCAGGCGTCGATGCACGAGAAGCAGTGGGTGCAGTCGTAGATCCCGTGCGGATCCTGGGCCAGATCGTGGACACGCTCCTTCGTCTGCGCGTCCCGCGGATCGCCGATGAAGCGGTACGCCTTGGCGAGCGCCGCCGGCCCGATGAAGTCGGGGTCGGCCTCCATCGAGAGACAGGAGGAGACGCAGGCGCCGCACTGGATGCAGGCCATCGACTGGGTGACGTCGATCATCGACTCCGGGGGGACGATGTACTCCCGCTCGGGTGGATCCCCCTCGGGCAGCAGCCATGGCGTGACCCGGCGGACCTTGGTCCAGTGCGTCGACTCCATGTCGGTGACCAGATCCTTGATCACCGGCATGTTCCCCATCGGCTCCACCACGATCTCGGTCTGGCCGTTCCCCTTGGTCTTGTCGCCATCCTCCTGCGCCGCGACCGCATGGCTTTCGGCATAGGACTGGGCCTCCTCGAGCATCGTCTTGCAGGCGAGCGTCGA
>DATFOK010000135.1:0-7198 GCA_035265665.1 Solirubrobacterales bacterium
GATGATCAAGAACTCGGCGATCATCGGCGTCTCGCTGCTGGCGTTGCCCGACCTGCTCGCCCAGGCCCGGGTCGTCAACGCGCGGACCTTCCAGGCCACCGAGACCTTCTTCTGGGCGGCCGCGGGCTACCTGATCCTCACGGTAACCGCAACGCTCATCTTCCGCTACCTCGAGCACCGCTACCGGATACGGCGATGACCTACCTCTTCGATCCGGACAACTGGGAGTGGCTGGTCACCGGCAACAACTTCCGCTTCCTGCTCGAGGGCTTCTCGATCAACCTCCAGATCGCGGCGGTGGCGATGGTGCTCTCGCTGGCGCTCGGGCTGACGCTCGCCCTGCTCCGCGTCTCAAACACGCGTCTGATCAGCTTTCCCGCCGGGATCTGGATCGACGTCTGGCGCAACCTGCCCGTGATCCTGGTGATCCTCTACATCTGGATCGTCATGCCGGAGTCCTGGGCCAGGACCTACGAGGACCTGGTGCCGGGGTTTGCCTCGGAAGCCCTGCAGTCCGGACTTGTGCTCGCTGGCCTGATCGGCCTCGTTCTCTACAACTCCGCGGTGCTGGCGGAGATTATGCGCTCTGGGATCCAGTCGCTGGAGCGCGGCCAGTCCGAGGCCGCCTACTCACTGGGCCTCAACTACTTCAAGGCGATGCGCCTGGTGATCCTGCCCCAGGGACTCCGCCGGATGGTGCCGGCGACGGTGTCTCAGCTGATCACGCTCAACAAGGACACGACCCTGGTCAGCATCATCGCGATCCAGGAGGCGGTGCGGCACGGCCGCATCCTCACCACCTCGGGCGTCTTCTTCGGCGAGGTGCAGGCTCCGGTGCTGCAGGTGTTCATCACCATCGGCCTGATGTTCGTCGCCGTCAACCTGCTCCTCTCGCGGCTCTCGCGCCGACTCGAGATTCGCGAGCGGAAGCGCACCGCGATCAAGGCGCCCAGGGTGATGGGCGTCGAGGATCAGGTCGCCGCGGAAGCCGACCTGGCGACCCGTTGATGGTGGGCCGGCCGGAGGGCGCGACCGAGCGCGCGGATGAGCTGCGCGGGCTGGAGCAGCGTTTCATGACGGCGGTCGCTAAGCGCGACGTCGACTTTCTCGAGGACCACCTCGGCGAGGAGTTCAAGCTGATCACGGGCCGGCCGGGACACGAAACGCGCGACCGAGCCGAATGGCTCGAGGTGACGACCGCCGCCTACGAGATCCGATCCTTCCGCTTCGACGAGCTCGAGGTCCTCGACTATGGCGACGTGGCAGTCGTTCGCTCGCGCTACTCGCAGGAGGCGAGGATGGGGGACGCGGACCGCAGCCAGAGCTACCTGATGACGGACGTTTGGCATCGGCGCGAGGGCGTGTTTCGGCTCGTGGCACGTCACGTCAGCCCGCTGCCTCCTTCGGCGCGTAGCTAACCAGCAGGTTCTCCGACCAGTCGAAGGTTCTCGTATCGAGCAGGCAGCCCCGCGGTCAATAGCTCGTTCCACAGCATTCGGCTGCCGAAGACGAGGACGTCGTCGCCGGAACTGCGCTTGAGCTCCGTGACCGCCGCACGGGCATCCGCACGGGGGACGATTCGCGTCGTGTCCCGCCACGGATCCGTCTCTCCCGCGGTCAGGCTGTCGGAGACCACGATCTTCTCGATGGCGTTGTCGCGACGCGAGTTCTCGCGCTGATCTTCCGTGGCTTCGGGATCATCCGCAACTGGCGGCCAGAAGCTCTTGAGGAGCTCGGTGACGATGAGCTTTCGCATCTGTGGGCTCTCCTTTGCTGGCGATTGAATTCGGTTAGACCGTGCGGGCCGCCGCAGCTGACCGGGTGACCGCTCACGCCACTCGAGGGTCAGGGGCGCCCGAGCCCTTCGGCTGCCAGAGTCCGACCTCGGCTCCGGCTGGCGCCACGAGCACGCTCCGCCAGCCCGCCGGACCCTCGCGGGGCTCGATCGTCACCGTCGCGCCCAGCCGTTCGGCGAGATCCACCGCCGTTCGGATGTCCGGGACCTCCACGTAGGGACGCCAGATCGCAACGGCGCGCTCGTCCTCGACCACGCCGCCTCGAATGCTGCCCGGCAAGTTGAGGGCGAGATAGGACCCGCCCCCCGCCCGCAGCGATTCGGCCCTCCAATCGAACAGCTCCGTGTAGAAGGCGCAGGCACGCGAAATGTTCGTTGTCCTGAGCTCGAGATGGACGACGGGGTTCGCAAGCGGTCTGCTCATCTCTCGCCTCTCTTGACCCGGGCGGAGGCAAGAACTGACCGCCGCGGTCAGTCGGACGCTCCGCGTCGGTCTAAGTTCTCAGCGATGACCTTGGGCCCGAACATCGAGGACACCGGCCTGCCCTCGGAGGCTCCGGACCGAGAGTCCGTGTTCCACGACCTGGTCGAAGGACACCGCGCCGACCTGCACGCTCACTGCTATCGCATGCTCGGGTCGCTGCACGATGCCGACGACGCGCTCCAGGACACGTTGCTGCGTGCCTGGCGCAGTCTCCCGCGGTTCCGCGGCGAGAGCTCGATGCGGACATGGCTGCACCGGATCGCGACGAACGTCTGTCTGGACGCGATTGCAAAGCGGCCGAAGCGTGTGCTCCCGATCGACTATGGCCCCCCAACGGCAGGGGAGGACCACGGTCGTTCGCCCCTCCCTGGGTCGCGCTGGATCGAGCCTTTCCCGGACGAGGTCGTCGGCGTCACCGACGGAAAGACGGCGCCGGACGCCCGGCTCGAGCGGCGCGAGGCGCTCGAACTTGCCTTCGCCGCGGCGCTTCAACACCTGCCGCCGCGCCAGCGGGCGACGCTGATCCTCCGCGACGTCCTTGGTTTCAGCGCGAAGGAGACGGCGGAATCGCTCGGCGTCACCGTCCCCGCCGCGAACGGCGCTCTGCGCCGCGCCCGGGCGACGGTCGCGGAACGCGTACCCGAGCAAACTCAGCAGGCCACGCTGCGCGAGCTCGGCGACCGAAAGCTGCGCGAGATTGTGGAGCGCTTTGCCGACTCCTTCGAGCGGGGAGACATCGACGCGATCCTCGCGATGCTCACCGACGACGCGAGCTTCGCGATGCCGCCGTTCCGCGAGTGGTGCCGCGGCCGTGACGAGATCGCAAAGTCCTGGCTGATGCCGGAGGGACCAGCACCTCGCCTCCGATACGTTGCCGCACGGGCGAATGGTCAACTGGCGCTCGGCGCATACGCGATCCGGCCCGACGGGACCTACGAGCCGATAGCGCTAGACGTGCTCACCCTGCGCGGTGATCTGATCGCAGACATGACGGTCTTCCGGGATACATCGAGCTTCCCGCGCTTCGAGTTGCCGGAGCGCCTGTCCGACGCGCCAACTGGGCCCCGAAGAGGAGATACCGGTTGATCGGCTGATTGATTGATCGGCGCTAGCGTGCGCCCGTGGGCCGGTTCATCAATCTATTCAGAACGCGCTCCCTCGACGACCGCCTGCTCAGCGGTGAGCTCTCGCCCAGCAGGGGCGGGCCCGGAGGCGCTGAAGGCCAGCTAGCAGGTCTTCCAGAGCAAACAGGATGGTTTGACAGGTCTCGCCTCCGGGGAGTAAGCCGCACAGCAGCACGAAAGTGCAGCAACGGAGGTGAGATTGCGTAGAGGGTTGGGGCTTGGACGCCTCGGTGTCTCATTCGTAGCCACCCTGTGTGGGACCGTGATCATCGCCGGATGTGGGGGAGGGGGGGAAAGCGGCCCGCCCAAGCTCAACTGGTTCGTCGCCATCCAGCCCGGCGGCTCGATCCAGGAAATCGCCAAGCGCTGCACGGATCAGGCCGGCGGCCGCTACGAGATCGCGCTCGAGCTGCTCCCCACCGACGCCGATCCCCAGCGCGAGCAGCTCGTCCGCCGTCTGGGAGCCGAGGACTCCTCGGTCGACCTGATCGGCATGGACATCCCTTGGACCGCGGAGTTCGCCAACGCCGGCTGGCTCCGCCCTTACGAGGGCGCCCTCGCCGAGCAGGTGAGCAAGGACGCCTTCGACAGCGCCGTCGAGGCCGCCTCGTTCGAGGGCAAGCTCTACGGCGCACCCTTCAACTCGAATACCCAGCTGCTCTTCTACCGCAAGGACCTCGTCCCGCAGCCGCCCACTACCTGGGACCAGATGATCGATCAGGCCCAGCAGCTGGGGACGACGATCCAAATCCAGGCGCAGCGCTACGAGGGGTACGTCGTCCTCTTCAACTCACTCCTTGCCTCCGCCGGCGGCGAGATCCTCTCCGGGCCGGAGGAGGTGGACCTGCCGCAGGGGCCGACCGAGGAGGCACTGAGGGTAATCGGCAAGCTCGCCAACTCCTCGGCGGCCGCCCCCGACATTTCCACCTCCGACGAGGACTCCGCCCGGCTCGGCTACGAGGCGGGAGCCTCGGCTTTCATGATCAATTACACCTTCGCCTACGGGAGCGCCGAGGAGAACGCGCCCGACATCCAGAAGAACACCGGCATCGCCCGCTACCCCGAGGTGGTTCCCGGCATGCCGAGTCACCCGCCGATCGGCGGCTTCAACATCGGGGTGAGCGCCTTCTCCGATCACCCCGAGGAGGCGTTCGAGGCCGCCACCTGCATCACCTCTCCCGAGGGCCAGCTGCTCGCCACCGAGCTCGACGGGCTACCTCCCTCGAACCAGACCCTCTACACGAACCCGGTCGTGACCGAGGCCTACCCGGGCTTCGCCGAGCTGGTCAAGCAGTCGCTCGATGACGCTGCCACCCGGCCGCTGACCCCGGCCTACACGGACCTCTCGCTCGCGATCCAGCGCACGCTGCACCCGCCGGACAAGATCAACCCCGACGACGTCGGCTCGGTCTACGACGAGCTCAAGGAGAACGCCGAGGAGGCGGTGAAGAGGGAGGGCCTGCAGTAATGGAAGCCGGCACCGCACCCGCCCCCCGGGTCGGCAAGGCCAGCAGCCGGACTCGCTCCGAGCGCAAGCTCGGCTGGATGCTCTGCGCCCCGGCCGTGATCGCGATGCTCCTCGTCACCGCCTATCCGATCATTTACGCGGTCGTCCTCTCCTTCCAGGACCTCGACCTCCGGTTCCCTGAGGAAGGCGGCTTCGTCGGGCTCGACAACTACCAGACCGTGCTCAGCTCGAGCCTGTGGTGGACGGACCTCTTCAACACCCTCTTCATCACAGTGATCGCGGTCGCGGTCGAGCTCGTCCTCGGGATGGCGATCGCGCTGGTCATGTACCGGGCGATCTTCGGACGCGGAGCGATCCGGGCCTCGGTCCTGATCCCGTACGGGATCGTCACCGTTGTCGCCGCGTTCTCCTGGCAGTTCGCCTTCGACCCGGCAACCGGGTTCGTCAACAACCTGCCGCTGATCGCCGACGACAAGGCCTGGTTCGGGGAGCGGTTCAGCGCCTTCGCGGTGATCATCATGGCCGAGATCTGGAAGACGGTGCCGTTCATGGCGCTGCTGTTACTCGCCGGGCTGACCACGATCGACGACGGGCTCTACGAGGCGGCGAGGGTCGACGGCGCCAGCGCCTGGCAGCGCTTCTGGCGGATCACCCTGCCACTGATGAAGCCGGCGATCCTCGTGGCGCTTCTGTTCCGGACCCTCGACAGCTTCCGGGTGTTCGACACGATCTTCATCATGACCCGGGGGGCGCAGGACACCGAGTCGGTGTCGATCCTCGGCTACAACCAGTTGATCTCGCGCCTCAATCTCGGGCTGGGCTCGGCGGTCTCGGTGATGATCTTCATCTGCGTGCTGCTGATCGCCTTCCTCTTCATCCGCGGGTTCGGCGCTCGCACGCAGGAGGGGAGGATCGGCTGATGCGGCGGGGCACCCGCGAGTACGCGCTCTGGGCGATCGGCGAGCTCCTGATCATCGCCTTCGCCCTGATCCCGGTGCTCTGGATCCTCTCCCTGTCGCTGAAGGACCCCGCGACGGTCGGAGACCAGCGCTTCATCCCGCAGGACTGGTCGCTCGAGAACTACGACGCTCTCTTCACGGGTGGCTTCAGCGACAGCCCCTTCGTCAAGCCGCTGATCAACTCGCTGGGGATCGCCCTGATCACCACGGCGATCTCAATCACCCTCGCCGCCCTCGCCGCCTACGCGATCGCCCGCCTCGACTTCCCGGGCAAGACCCTGATCCTCGCCGGCGCCCTGGCGATCGCGATCTTCCCCCAGATCTCCACGGTCGGCCCGCTGTTCGACATGTGGCGGGCCCTCGGCCTCTATGACACCTGGCCGGGCCTGATCATCCCCTACCTCACCTTCTCCCTGCCGCTGGCGATCTACGTCTTAGTCGCCTTCTTCCGCGAGATCCCCTGGGACCTCGACCAGGCGGCCCAGGTGGACGGGGCGACCCCGTTCCAGGCCTTCCGCAAGGTGATCGTTCCGCTGGCCGCGCCCGGTGTGTTCACTGCCGCGATCCTCGTCTTCATCTTCGCCTGGAACGACTTCCTGTTCGCGATCTCCCTGACCTCCTCCGACGCCTCGCGGACCGTGCCCGCGGCGCTCGCCTTCTTCACCGGGGAGTCGCAGTTCACCGAGCCGAGTGGCGCGATCGCCGCCGCGGCGGTGATCGTCACCGTCCCCATCATCATCTTCGTACTGTTTTTCCAACGACGGATCGTCTCCGGACTCACCTCCGGAGCCGTCAAGGGATAGGAGAGGAAATGTCCGAGATCGTTTTCAACGAAGTCACCAAGCGCTTCCCGGACGGGACCGAGGCCGTGAAGAACATGAGCCTTGACATCCCCGACGGTGAGTTCGTGATCCTGGTGGGTCCCTCTGGCTGCGGGAAGTCGACCGCGCTGAGGATGATCGCCGGGCTCGAGGACATCAGCGAGGGCGAGCTGAAGATCGACGACCGGGTCGTCAACGACCTCGCTCCCAAGGACCGCGACATCGCGATGGTCTTCCAGAACTATGCGCTCTACCCCCACATGACCGTGCGCGACAACATGGCCTTCCCGCTGAAGCTCGCCGGTGTTGACCAGGGTGAGATCCAGAGGAAGGTCTCCGAGGCCGCCGACACCCTCGACCTCACCGAGTTGCTGGACCGCAGGCCCGCCAACCTCTCCGGCGGCCAGCGGCAGCGGGTCGCGATGGGACGGGCGATCGTGCGTGACCCGAAGGCCTACCTGATGGACGAGCCGCTCTCCAACCTCGACGCCAAGCTGCGCGTGCAGATGCGCACCGAGGTCGCCCGGATCCAGCAGCGGCTTGGGAC
>DATFOK010000136.1:0-3110 GCA_035265665.1 Solirubrobacterales bacterium
CGGCTCAGGCGTCGGCTCCGGCGTGGGATCGGGAAGCGGCTCGGGGGTCAGCGGCGGCTCGGGCTCCGGGACCGTGACCGGTCCCGGGTTCACCTCGCTCCCCGGATTGCCGGAGAGCCGGCCCTGCAGGTCGGCGAGCGCGCTCTGAACCTCGTCCAGGCGCCGGCGTGCATCTGCCTCGGCGTCGGCGCGGATCCGCTTGGCCTCCGCGCGAAACCTTTCCCCCTCCGCGCGCACCTGCTTCGCCTGCGCCTCGGCCTCGCCGAGGATCTCCTCGGCCTGTCGCTGTGCCTCGTCGATCGCCTCGCGAACGTTCTGCGCGACCTGGTCGACGAGCTTCTGAGGATCCATATGCGTTAGGCCGGCGCCTTAGGGCGCCGACAGAGGCATGTGCCGTTCATGGGGATTAGGCCGGCGCCTTAGGGCGCCGGCAGAGGCATGTGTCGTTCATGGGGTCCGAGATTACCGCTACGGCACAGCGGCGGAGTCGGGTCGGCGCCGGAGGGGTGGTGACGGGACGGATCGTGCGCTCCCGGAATCCCCGCCGGCCCCCGAGATCCACCCCCGGATCAGGCCGACCGCCAGGGCGATCCCCACCGCCGACATCGGCAGCAGGGGGTACTCGTAGCGCAGGTCCTGGAAGGTGGGGGCGATCAGCAGGATCAGGACCTCGCCGAGAAACGCACCCCGAATGAACGGCAGGTAGGGATCACCAGGGGTCGCGCTGCTGGCGGCCAACATGACGATCAACCCGATGAACAGCGGGATCGTGAAGGGCCAGAGCGGCCAGGCGGATTCGAGGTAGACGGGATTGGCGGCGAACAGGTAGTCGACGCTTTGCCTGGTACCCGTCTCGAGGGCCGACCAGTAGTGGTCGATCACGAAGCCCCAGCTCGTGTCGGTGGGGATCCGGTTGCCGCTGAACGCGTACGCGAACCCCCAGTTCAGCGACTTGCCCTGAAAGAGGAACTGCGCGGGGAGCGTGGCGAGGACGCCGGTGATCGCGAGAATCGCCGGCTCACGCCATCGGTACACGATGGCGACGGCAGCCGCGCCCAGCACCGGGATGGGCGTCAACTCGCGGGTCACGCTGAGCACGAGGATCGCCGCGATCCAGGCCACCAGCCAGCCGCGCGACCAGCTGTCCATGGCACGGATCGCGATCAGGAACGCCACGGTCAGCATTGCGAGCCCTCACGCGTCGCTCAACGGCAGGAAAGCCCAGCGCAGGTCCGGCCATGCGAGGACCGCCGCGACGCCGATGAAGGAGGCAAGCGGGTCGAACCGCAGCCGCAGCAACACGAACAGCGCAAGCGCGAACACCAGGGTGCCGACGATGTTGATCGCCTCCAGGCTGTCGATCCCGAAGATCGGGTAGACCGCCGCCGCCAACACCGGCACGGTCCAGCGGCGGGTGTACAGCTCGTAGCTCTCTGGGATCCATCGGGGATCGGCAAGCGCCTGATCGGGCTCGGCCCGCTGAGAGTCGTCCGCGCGGAAGCCCGCCGCGAGCGGCCCGTTCCAGACGTGGTCGAGCGCCTCCTGCTCGGACTTGCCGCGGATTTGCTCGACCCGGGTCAGCGCAGACGATCAGGACCAGTGCCACAACGTCGGCACGCCGATCGCGCGACCGCGGCCGAGCCACATCCACCCGCTGACCATATACCAGCCGTCAGCGGGGGTTTTTGGTGCTGGCCCTACGCCCGCAGCGCGTTCAGGTCGGCGCGGAGCTCCTTCAGCTCGTCGCGGATTCGAGCGGCCTCCTCGAACCGCAGCTCGTCCGCGGCCGCGAGCATCTCCTCCTCGAGCTCGACGATGATCTTCTCGAGCTCGGCGGGGCTGTGGACCACCTCGCCGTCGCGACGTGCGCGGCGGCGGCGGGCCGGAGCGGCGCGCGACTCCATCGCGAGGAAGTCACCGATCTCCGAGATGCCCTTCTGCACTGTCTCCGGGGTGATTCCGTGCTCGCGGTTGTAGGCGAGCTGGATCTCGCGGCGGCGGTCGGTCTCGCTGATGGCCACGCGCATCGCCTGCGTCTCGCGGTCGGCGTACATCAGCACCTGTCCACGGACGTTGCGCGCGGCGCGGCCGATCGTCTGGATCAGGCTCGTCTCGCCGCGGAGGAATCCCTCCTTGTCAGCGTCCAGGATCGCCACCAGCGAGACCTCGGGCAGGTCGAGCCCCTCGCGCAGGAGGTTGACGCCGACCAGGACGTCGTACTCGCCCAGCCGGAGGTCGCGCACGATCTGGATCCGCTCCAGGGTGTCGATCTCGGAGTGCAGGTACCGAACCCGGAAGCCGTGTTCCAGCAGGTAGGCGGTGAGGTCCTCGGCCATCTTCTTCGTGAGGGTCGTGACCAGGGTGCGCTCCCCCACCTCCACTCGCCGCCGGACCTCGTTCATCAGGTCGTCGATCTGATTCCGCGTCTCGCGAACCTCGACCTCCGGGTCGACGATGCCAGTCGGCCGCACGATCTGCTCGACGACGCGCGAAGCCGAGGCGCGCTCGAACTCGCCGGGCGTCGCCGACACCATCACCAGCTGGCCGATCCGGCTCATGAACTCCTCGAATCGAAGCGGCCGGTTGTCCAGCGCCGAGGGCAGCCGGAATCCGTGGTCCACGAGCGTCTGCTTTCGCGAGCGGTCGCCCTCGTACATGCCGCCCAGCTGCGGGATCGTCTGGTGCGATTCGTCGACGAACACCACGAAGTCATCCGGGAAGTAGTCGATGAGCGTGTGCGGTGGGCTGCCCTCGGCACGGCCGTCGATGATCCGCGAGTAGTTCTCGATCCCCGGCGCGAAGCCCAGCTCCTTCATAAGCTCGACGTCGTACTCGGTCCGCTGCCGCAGACGGTGCGCCTCCAGCAGCTTGCCCCGCTCCTCGAACCACGAGACGCGCTCCTCGAGCTCGTGCTTGATCTCGGCGACCGAGCGCTCGATCGTCTCCTCCTTGGTGACGTAGTGGGTCGCCGGCCACACCGCCACATGGTCGACCTCGTCGAGCACCTCCCCGGTGAGGGGATCGAAGTGCTGGATGGACTCGACCTCGTCGCCGAAGAGCGCGATCCGGTAGGCGGTCTCGGCATAGGCCGGGAAGACCTCCAGGATCTC
>DATFOK010000137.1:0-45669 GCA_035265665.1 Solirubrobacterales bacterium
TCGCTTCCATCCTCTCCTCCTTGGTGGATTGGCTGCGGCTTGCTGCCGCTCGATCATCGTGGCACAGGCGTGGACGGCTCGATGCTGCCAACCCTTCCCCCCGGCCTGCCACCAGTGTCGACCTGCCCTTCCTTCGATCGGTTACTCCTCCCGCTTCGCGCGAGAAGGGAGCGCCAGTTCGAAATCCCTATTTTCCTTGAGCGCCGCTTCTGGTCCAGAGCGGGGCCGATTTGTGTTGGTTAGAGCACGATTCGGACTGGCTAACAGGTTCAACCGACCCTACGCCTGCTTGTAAGTAAAACGACTGTGCGTCTGCTCACACCCCCGCTTAAGCGTGCGCATCCCACAGTCCGGCGGCCGGCATTCTCCTCGGGTGAGTTCGTACGTGGGAGCACCCACGTATACGGGGGCACCTACGAAGGGAGAAGTGGACCATGCTGTCCAGACTCAGTTCCCATATCAGCCACAACGTGGTTGGCTACCTCGCGCTGTTCTTTGCCCTAACGGGCGTCGCGTACGCCGCTGGCCCGCTCAAGTCCGGTGATCCGGCCGGAGGCGATTTGGCCGGGACCTACCCGAACCCGTCAGTCGCAAGCGGCGCCGTCGACACCGCGAACTTCAGCAGCACGATTCCGGCGGCTCGGGCAATAGCGGGGTCTAGCCAGACGATTCCCAGTTCATCGGTGGTTGTCCTCAACTTTGCCACCGAGGTTTACGACACTGCGGACCTATACAGCTCTTCGACAAATCCGTCTCGGCTTACGGCGCCGGTCGCGGGAATTTACCGAATCGCGGCTACCGGGATTTGGGACAGCTTCAGCTCGACCGGGTCGCGCCGAGTGTGGGTGGAGGTGAACGCGAAACAGCCCACAACACCGTCGTTGCGCCCAGCTCGGCGGTGTTCACGCAGAGCCTGTCAACCGACCTCGAACTGGTGGCGGGCGACTACGTGGAAGTCCTAGCTCTCCAGGACAGTGGGAGCGACAACGCCATCTCCACACGTTCCTTCACGATGTCCTGGGTCGCGCCTGGTAGCTCTACCGCGACATCGCCACAAGAGGGCAACAGACAGGACGGAATCCAGCCGAAGCCAGACGAGCTCGAGTCCCGGTATAGAGCCGGAATCCTGAGCCCAGACGAGCTCCACCGAACTCCCGCTCCGGTCTACGAAACCGAAGGTCACAGGTTCGAATCCTGTCGGGCGCGCTCCTGGGGGTTCATCTCCAGCTCGCCGCCTCGGCGCGCTCACCGACTCTGACTTTGAGCCGTAGAAGGCGAAGGATCCTCGGTAGCTAGCCTGGGATGCGTGGCTTCTGCGCCGCGCGTCGAGCTTCTCTGGTGGCGTGAGTGCCCCTCCTGGGAGCGGGCGCTCGACATGTTGCGCGAGGCGATGGCGTACAAGGGACTCGATCCGGACTCGATCGAAGTGAGCGAGGTTGACACCGAGGCGGCGGCCCGGCGGCATGAGTTCGTTGGCTCACCGACGATCCGAGTGAACGGGGTGGACGTTCAGCCGCCCGTGGAGGGTGAGCCAACCGGGCTCGCTTGCCGCGTATACCGCCGCCGGGACGGGCGAACCTCACCGCTCCCCGATCCGGCGGACCTGCGCGAGGCGCTCGGAGCGGCCGCGCTCCGCTGACGGGATAGCCTGCCGCCGATGCCGACTGCGATTGGGGAACGGGCCCCCGACTTCGAGCTCCCGGCCACCGACGGCGAGCGCCACGCGCTGAGCGCGGAAGGCGCCCCGGCGACGGTGGTCTACTGGACCTGCAACCACTGCCCCTATGCCCTCGCCTGGCACGAGCGCCTCCTCGACGTCGCTCGCGACTATTCGGATCGCGGCGTGCGGGTGCTGGCGATCAACTCGAACGATCCCGAGCGATACCCGGCCGACTCGTTCGAGGCAATGGTCGAACGGGTCCAGCAAGAGGGCGGCTGGCCGCATCCCTACCTGTATGACGAGACCCAGCAGATCGCCCGCGAGTGGGGCGCAGAGCGGACGCCGCACGTATTCGTGCTCGACGCAGGTTTGCAGCTGCGCTACCGAGGCGCTCCGGATGCCGACTACGACGATCCATCGCAGGACGCGGCCTGGCTTCGCGCCGCGCTCGACGCGGTGCTGGCCGGACAGGAGCCCGACCCGTCGGAGACCGAGGCCGAGGGCTGCACGATCAAGTGGAAGCCATGAAGCGATGACGGCCCGTCGAAGGCCGGTTCAGAAGCCGGACTGATCGATTGAGCCCCTGTCCCAGCACGTAGCTCTGGATTAGCCTCTTCTTCAGAGTTGGTTCCCGTTCCGTGCCGGCATTGCGCGAGAAGCGGACCGGCGACGGCCGAGCCCCAACGGCGAAGGCCGCGCAGACGCGGGCTCGAGGCCTGAGTGGGACCGCGGCGCGATGTACCACACGCTGCTCACCATCGAGTTCCCGCCTCGATCGCCTCGTGCGCGAGCGCTCCCTGGAGCGCGAAGCGGCCTAGCCGGCTCCCGCGTAGGCACGTCGGGGCGCCGAGCTCGGCGCCTGAGGCATTCGACCTCACCGGAAGGTAGTGACCGCGACCGGGGGCAGCCGAAAGTACCGCTTTCCATGCAAAGCGGCGCTTCTCGTCAACAGCAGGAGTCGCCTACTCCGACAGCCCTGCGGCTTCGAGGGCGTCTTGTTCGCTTTCATACATCTGCCAGCGAACGACCCGTCCATCGCGCCACTCAGAGATCTGCCAGACGAACTCTTCGAGGGGCGTGGCGCTGCCTTCGCCGTGGGCACTGTTGCGCAGCTCGGACACTGTCAGGTCCCCGGCCTCGCGCACCCAGACGACCTCGATCCTGAAGTCAGGGAAGACACCGAGCAGATCCTTCCACCACTCCCGTGTGCCGTCGTGCCCTCGATAGGAGCCGCCCTCGATCGCTAGGACTCGAGAGATCCCAACCACGTCAGGATGGGCCAGCGCGAGAAATCCCTCAAGGTCGCGCTTGTTGAAAGCCTCGATGCCCCGCCGGTACAGCTCGACGTTCTCCTCCGACATCGCCTACTCCGACAGCCCGGCGGCTTCGAGGGCTTCCTCGCTCGATCTGAAGGTCTGGACACGGCTCACGCGGCCCTGCTTGAGATCGAAGAGCTGGAACAGGGGGTCCTCCATCGGGATGCGGCTTGCGTGACCAACGAGCACGGAACGCCCCCGCATCAGTACGCGGTCCTCGCTGACGCTTTCGATGCCGTCGACCTCGACGTGCCACTCATCCCCAGTTTCGAGCACCTCGTCCATGAAGCGGCGGACGCCGCCCACCCCACGATGGGTTCCGCCGCCAGGGAACTCGGGCGGGTCGGACCACTCGAAGTCCGGGTGATGATGCGACTCCCATGCCGCCCAGTCGCGGCTGTTGAAAGCCTCAAAGACCTGGCGCACGGTCTCGACGTTCTCCTCCGACATCGCCCACTCCCGCAGTCCGGCGGCTTCGAGGGCGGCGTCCCTTTCCGTGAATCCCAGCCATCGAACGATGCGGCCGTCCCGCACAGTCCACACGCTCAAAGCGTCCCAAGTCGTCTCCACGCCACTTTGCTTGCCACGGCCGCTCAGGGTGAAGGAGGTGAACACCTCGTCTCCGGCGTCGATGAGCTCGTGGACCTCGACATGCGGGTCGTCGAACTCCCCCCAGAACCACTCGTTGATCCGTCTGAACCCTTCTGGGCCTCGCTGAACGCTCGCGAGGTCGGGGATGAGGGCTCCGGAAGGCACGAATTCGAAGTCCGGTGGAGGATCCGCAATCTCTATCGCGCCCTCGACGTCGCCGCGGTTGAGGGCCTCGACCATCCGCCGAAACACCTCCACGTTCTCCTCCGACATCGCCCACGCAGTATCTCGCGGAAACCGCAGCTTTCCATGCAGAGCGCCGCTTCTCGTCCAAAGCGGCTATTCGAGCAGCCCGGCGGCTTCGAGGGCGGAGGCGTGATCAAAGAAGAACTCAAGCATGATGATCTTGCCGTCTCGGAAAGCCCGTCCAACGTCAAAGCCGTCCTACTGGACGCGGACGGCGATCCGACAGCGAATCCTCTTACCCTAAGCGGAGAAGCCCCCGGCGTCACAGGGGCTCTCCGCAAATCGGCCAGCCCAGCGCGGCCCGCTCTGGCGGCTACTGGTACTTCTACGTGCACCTGGGCTTCACCGACGAGCTGACTGCCTACCAGCTCGGTCACGCCGACGCGAAGCTGGTGCGCGACCTTTACGGCCACGACAAGGCCGACGCTGGAGCGGCTCAAGCGCGGCGCCCGCACCGAGGTCCGGGCGATCCGTGCCACATCGCTGCCACATGCTCTCGGGGAATCCGCATGAGCAGTGGCGTTCACCCCAACTTGTACCGTTCGCCCCGATTCCTCACCTCACCTCGGCGGCAGGACCCGGAATTTCCTGACCGCCGGGGTCGCGTCGGTCCCACCGATGCCAACCGCCCTCACCTTCAGCTTGTGCTTGCCGGGCCGCAGCTTGGGCGTCCTGAAGGGCGAGGCGCAGGGCGTGAATTTGCCCATGTCGAGCTTGCACTGGAAGGTCGCGGTCGGATCGCTGGAGGCGAACTTGAACTTCGGCTGCGCCTTGCGCGTCTTCTTCGGCCCCTTGGTGATCGTCGTCTCCGGTGGCGCCGGCTGCGCCGGCTTCGGCACAAGGACGGAGAAGCCCCGCGTCGCCACCGCCGAGTTGTTCGCCGCGTCGGTCGCCTGCGCCCTGAACGTGTAGGAGCCCTCCCCGAGCGGGCTCGTGGGCGTGTCGCTGTTGCTCGGGCCGGAGCACGGGCGGAAGCTCGGCGTGCCCGTGTCGATCGAGCACCCGAAGGTGAGCGGTCCGACGCTGTCGCTGCCGCTGAAGGTGAACGTGGGGGCCTGATCGGAGGTCGTCCCGGTTGGTCCGGAATCCACGCTGACCGTCGGTGGAGTGGAGTCCTCCACATAGGTGACCGGGGTCGGGGAGCAGTTCGAGTCGAGGTTCGCGACGCTGGTCGCCTGCGCGAAGAAGTCCTTCGTCGAGTCGTCGGCCACCGTCACGGGGATTCCCGGGGAGGCGAACGCAGTAGCCGAACCGGTGGCAACGGGAGAGCTCGTGCAGGTCGGGTCGTCCGCGTAGATGCTGACGTCGGAGCCGCAGTCCGCCGCGGATCCGAAGACCGTCGGTGAGTTGTCGTTTGCGGGTGACGGCGGGCTGGTCCCCTGCGGGTTGGGCGTGGCGGCGGGCGTCGCGTCGCTGCCCACGATCAGGGCGTGCGAGCAGGTGGTCGACTGACCGTCGGGATTGGTGATCGTGATCGAGGCGAAGCCGGGTGTGGCGGCGGACGTGTCCAGGTCGAGCGTCAGGTGAGTCGGGTCGGTGACCGCGATGTCGCTGACCACCACGCCGTTGCCGACGGTGGCGGAGATGTGCTCATAGTCGGGAGGTCCGGGATCGGTGTTATCGAAGAATCCGGCCCCTCCGGTCGAGACGCCGGTGATCTGCACGCTCTGCGGATTGACGTCCATCGGGACCGTGTCCGGCGAGGCCTCGGCCGGGACCGCGGGGGGCGGCGCCTTCAGCTGAATAACGCGGACCCCCCAGACGTTCTGCGCGCTGGTGTACTCCTGGAAGGTCCAGAAGGTTTGGTTGTCGGTGGGATCGACGACCGTCTGCGAGTAGTCGCCCCAGCGGCGAGGTGTTCCCGACCCGAGGTTGTAGGTGCCTCCTGGGCTCTGCGTGATCTGGAAGGCCTCCGTCGTGCCCAGGGGGTCCCCGAACAACCGTCCCGACGAGGCGACCCCAGCCTGATGAGTGACTCCGGCCGTGCTGGCGTTGATCGAGGCGTGTCCCTGCCCGTTCATCGCGATCGACGGGATCCAGAACTGCCTAGGGTTGGACGCCGCCGGATCGAAGAGCGTGCCGGACTGGACGAGCGAGGGAGTGCTGTCGAGGTCGCCAAGCTGATACCAGCGGGAGCCGGCGCGGTCGCCGGCCGCGGTCGAGATGCCGGAGGAGTTGACCAGAATGTTGTGGGCCGTCCACAGAGTGTCCGTCCCGTTGGGGTCCCGTCCGATCATCGCTTCGAATAACCGGTCATCGAGCGCGTCAAGGCCGCCAGTCGTGCCCTGCGCCGGTACGGAGAACGGCGTGGGTGCGAACGTCGTTGGGACCGAGACGGTCAGGTTGCCCGAGATTGTCGGGGTGCCGCCCGGATCGCTGATACGGCGGACATCGAGCCGGCTGAAGAAGGTCGCGTCGGGCCCGACGATGTAGCCGGAACCGACGCTCGGGACCATGTTCGTGGCGGGCTGAGGAGAGACCGGGCCCTGTCCGCCGGAGATCAGATTGCGGAATGCGGTGACGACGATGGGGCCGGCTCCCAGCACGGAGGATTTCCTGATCACGTAGGCTGTTGTGCCTGCGAAGCCCGACGCGAACTCGTTGACTCCGATGTAGATCGCGTTCGCGTCCACTCCCATCTGCGGGTAGTCGGCGAAACGAGGGCTTGCGGACGGCGGCGGGGCGGCCTGGTTGAAGAAGAAATAGGTGAAGTCGCTCGTGCTCGTGATCGTGGGGCCGTCGCTGACAGCGAGCATGATCCGGTTGTTGGTTCCCTCGAGGTTGATCCCGGACACGATCCAGCGCTGGGAGAGGCGGTCGTACTCCACCTCCGGGTCGGTCGGCTCGCTGCCGTTGCGCACAGGCGCCCAGAAGGCCGCGTCACTGACGTTGAGACCGCCAGGGTTCCCCTGCTTGTCGAACACCTTGATGCGGCCGTTGACGAAGACGAGCACCTGACTCGGGCCCACGGCTCCCATGGAATCCGGGGGGACGAACCCGGACTCGTTGCTCTGCACCGCGAGGAAGTTCGTGGAGGGGTTGACTGCCTGGCGGGGGATGATCGCCGCGCCTCCGATCCGCTGTTGCCGGGCCGAGGTGCCGGACCGCTTCGGAGGCAATCCCTCTCCCTCAACTCCGATCGGCTCGGGCTTCTCCCGGATGTTGGCTTCTGCCTCGCCCTCCTCGCGAGCGGCCTCTTCCTCCCCGGTGGCGTCTTCTTCCTCCTCGGGAGTGGCCTCTTCCTCCCCGGGCTCCTCTCCCTCCTCCCGGGCGGCCTCAGCCTCCTCAGCGGCGGCCTGCTGGCCGGCGATCCTCTCCGTCCTCCGGCGCTCTATCTCAGGATGCCGGTCGCGGTAGCGCTGACGCGCCTTGATCGACGCCACGCTCTGGGTCACGCCGGGAGCGCCAACGAAGGGCTTCCCCCTCGCAGCCTCGGCCTCCTGCCGATCGGTGCCCCCGGAGCGAACCAGCACCACAACCAATGCCACCAGCGCAACCACGAAGAGCACCGCAACGATTGCGCGACGCTTCATGCGGAGGCGAGTCTAGAGGCGCTCACGGCTGCTCACGGCGACTGGACGGATCGCGGATGCCTTCCCTTCTTCTTCAGCTTCACGGTGAAGGTCGTGCTCGCCGGATCGCCGCCGGTGGGGAAGAAGGTCATCGTCGGGATCAGGGTCACCTTCCCGGTCCTCTGCAGCTTGCGCTTCCTGGATCCCACCGAGACGAGCTTGAACCGGACTGTCCCGGCGACGGCGACGACCTTCGACCCGCCGCGCTTCTTCAGCCCCTTGCCGGAGATCGTCACCAGGCCCGGATTGGAGACGTCCGCGGTCACGGTCGCCGTGCCCTGCCTCCGGTCACGCGTGATGGCGCGAACCGCGAAGTGGTTCGAGGGGACGAGGTTCGCCGAGAGGTTGAGCCGGACCTCGTTGAGCTGGGTGAATTGGCCGGAGCTGCCATCCGACAGCGAGCCCCCGTGGCGGAGAACGGCATCTCCGGGCTGGGGGAACGTGCACGAGCTCGGGCCCTCACTGACGTTGAACCCGATCATGTCGCCGGAGCGCGCGGCGATGTTGACCGGCACGGTGTTCAGCCCCGCGCTCAACGTGCGCTCCGGGGCGCGGGCGATGACCTGGAAGAAGTCCGGGTCGGTCGTCCTGCGGAAGACCTTGAAGACGTAGGTCGCGCCGGCGCTGGTGCCTGAAGCGCGCGTCGACCACGAGGTGATCGTGCCGGCCTGGCGCGCGATGTAGAGGTTGCCCCCGGTGATGCTGGGCTGGAGGAAGTCGGCGGAGGAGCAATCAGACGACGCTGCCGGTGCCGCGGCCGGGAGCTGCCCGAGCGTCACCGCCCCGCCGGCCGGCGCGGCCGCGACGAGCCCAGCCAGCGCGGCGAGCGCGACCGCGGCGGCGGTCGGCCACCGGGCCTGGCGTCGGTTGGCTCTGCTCGCGCGCCGGCGCTCCAAATCAGCCTCCACTTGCTTCGGACCCTCCCCGGTCCCGGGAGAGATTAGAGGGTCGACTGGGCGCTTAGCCGAGGGCGCCGCCTGACCCGACCTTTGACCCCCTTCGGGTACGCTGCATCACGGTCTCATGGGAGTGATGCGTCGGCTGCGGTTGTCTTTCTGGCTCGTCGTGATCGGCAGCGTGGTGCTCTACGGCTTCTTCGTCGTGGTGGCGACGATCTCGCCCGGGCAGATGGCGGCGGTGACTATGGTGGTGGCCGGGCTGGCGGCCCTCTTCACCTTCAGGAACCTACGCGTGGCGGCCCAGCTGGCCGCTCGCGGGGGCGATCCGCAGCTGCGCCGATCGGTGAACCGGATTCGCGAGCGGCGCGGCTTCTAGCGCGCTCGCGGGCGATGATCGCCGCCCGGATTGCGAGTTCATCCCGGTGGCCGTTGCCGTTTCCGTTCCCGTTCCCGTTGGACCGCGGCGAGGACGCCGCGCCGACTTCGAGCAGCCGGTCGAGCAGCATGAACGCCTCCGCGCTCCCACCCCGCTCGAAGCAGACGCGCGCTGCGTAGGCGCCGGCGCCCTCCTTCAGCCAGATCGACGGGAAGATGCCGACGACCCAGGCGATCCGCAACCGCATCCGCAGCCGCGCGGCGGCGCGCCGAAGCGGGCCTCGGTCGAGATCCGCTCCGCCGTGACTCAGACAGATGTCACGTCGGATCCTGCTGATCCGGCGGTATCCGCCGGTGCCCACGACGCTAGAGGCGTATGGCTCGAGCCGCTGGCGATCGGCGTAGCCCACCGCGTCGTTCCAGCTCCGCAGGAAGGCGCCGATGACTGGGCAGACGCAGTCGGGACGGTCGGAGAATCGCTCGCCGCCGATGATCGAGGCGAGCTCCACGACGCAGACGCCGTCGTCTGGGGAGCGATGCCTCCCCGGCTCGAGGCGCACCAACGCGATCGAGCTCAGCGTCCTCTGATCGCTCGTGCTCATTCCGGTACCCGACGGCAAGAATACTCGTGGCCCTCAGGCGCGTCGAGCGCCAACCCGCAGCAGCAGGCCCGCCAGGATGTAGGCGATGGTGACGGCCAGCAGCGCGAACTTGAGCGAGGCGCAGACCTGCGCGAGCCGAGGGGCGAAGGCGCCGCCGTGCCCGCCGACCGCGAGCAGCAGACCGACATCCTCGATCGCGTCGAAGGCCGCCGCCGCCGCGGGAAGGGGGATGACCGCCGTCCCCCAAGCGGCCATCCGCCGCCAGCCCCGGATCCGCGCCAGGTCGCGCGTCGCCCAGGCGGCGAGCACCAGGAAGGTGCCGTAGGCGATCAGATAGGCGTAGTCGATCCACAGCGACGCCCTCGCGGCGTCCGCTCCCTCGTCTCCCCAGTCGGCCAGGATCTCGGCCGCGCGCTCCTCGCTGCCGGCGAGCTCGAAGCCGATGATTCCCGGCCCACCGGCGTCCATCATCCGGGCGTCCAGCACGAGCAGGACGGCACCGATCGCCAGAGAGGCGATCCCTGAGCCGATCAGGGCGCGCTTGCGTGTCACCGGGCTGCCGGATCGATCAGCTCACCTCGTCGATCGCGGCCTCGACGTCAGCCAGCGAGGGCGACTCGATGAGCTGCTCGGTTCCGTTCGGGCCTCCGACCACCACCGCCGGCTCCGCGGGCAGCCGGCGCTCGGCGGTGATCTTCTCGTCGGCTTCCAGCGTGGCCTGGATGTCGTCGTCGGTCATGTCGCGCTGCCACTGCTCGACGTTGAAGTTGACGACCCCGACGCCCCGTGCGATGGCGTCCAGGAAGTCCTGGTCGGCGCCCTGCTTCTTCGCCTCCTCCTGATTGGCGAAGAAGAGCTGGATGAACTGCCACTCGTACTCCTGCTTTGCGGCCGCCACGGCCGCGTACGCCCCGAGGAAGAACCCGGACTGCGTCATGGGGAAGTTGTGGTAGACGAGCTGGACGTCACCGCTCCTGACCGGGCCCTGGATCAGGGGGACGATCACTTCCTGGTTCCAGTCCGAGCAGGGCTCACACGACAGGTCGTTGAACACCTGGATCGTCACCGGGGAGTCCGAAGAGCCCAGTCTGGGACCGTCCTGGGGGATCCCCCCGGCGAGGCTCTGCACCTCCTCGGCGCCGCTGATCTTGATCTCATCGTCCTCGCCGCCGCTGCCAACCGAGAGGCTGACGATCGCGAAGCCCAGCAGCCCGACGCAGAGCGCCAGCACCAGCACGCCGATCAGGCGTGGACCCCTGCGTGTTTGATCCTCGTTCACGGGGCTGGGCATGGTAGATGTGTGATGCGAGGGTGTTCCGCAGACGCGAGGGTGCGCCGCCAGGCGCAACCCGTTCAGTGCAGGAGGAGCAACCCGTTTTATGCCGGCGAACCGCGACGAGATCCTGGGCTACTGCGACGACCTGCTCGACAGCGGGTCGTTCGAGGATTACGGCCCGAATGGCCTACAGGTCCCGGGCCGGGCCGGGGTGGGCAGGCTGGCGACCGGCGTGACGGCGAACCTGGAGACGATCGAGCGGGCGATCGAGGCAGGCGCCGAGCTCGTCATCACTCACCACGGCCTCCTCTGGGGCGACGAGCTGTCGCCGTTGTCGGCGCCGATGGCCTCTCGGCTCCGGGCCCTGCTCTGCTCGGACGTCTCGCTCGCCGCCTACCACCTGCCCCTGGACGCCCACCCCGAGATCGGCAACAACGCGCTGCTCCGGGACGCACTCGACCTCGACGCCGATGAGCGGCCCTTCGGCCACGCGAAGGGCTCGCCGGTCGGCCTCATCGGGCGGTCTGGAGAGCCCATCGACGTCGGCGAGCTGCGGCGCCGGCTCTCAGAGGCCGTCGGTCAGGAGCCGCTGGTCTTCGAGGCCGGCCCCGATCGGATCTCGACGGTCGGGATCGTCACCGGCTCGGGTGGCTTCGCCCTGCACGAGGCGGGGCCCCTCGGGCTCGACGCCCTGGTCACAGGGGAGCCGAGCGAGCCTGTGATGGGCGAGGCCCGCGAGTACGGCGTCCACTTCCTCGCCGGCGGCCACTACGCGACCGAGACGTTCGGCATCCGGCGTCTCGGCGAGCTGGTTGCGGAGCGATTCGGAATCGAGCACGAGTTCATCGACGTGCCGAACCCGATCTAGCTTTCAAAGTCCCCGCTCCTTCCGAGAAAATGATTGACACGTCGCCGTGAAGCGATATACATCCTGTTCCGGCGATCACGAGGAGAGGAGTGGCATATATGTCCGTTCACCTGACGCCCACCGAGCTCGCCGAGGAGATGCACATGAAGCGTCGCGATGTGCTCACCAAGTGCATCGAGATGAACGTGCCGATCCTCAAGGGTCGAATCGACAAGACCCTCTTCGAGTCCTCTCTCCGGGCGTTCCAGGCTCAGGGCAAGAAGGCCACAGCCTGAGAGGCACCCTCCCAGATTTGCTGGCTGCTCAGCCAGCCTGCTAATAGACTCCATCCACAGCCGCGATAGGCGGACTTAACAAAACGGGTTGCGCCTCGCCTGCGGCTACGGCGCACCCTCGCACTAAAGGACGCAGGAGAGATGGAGACAGCGACAGTTGCCCCTACCGGCAGCGCGGCCGAGTCGAGCACGCACAGCAAGACCGTCGCCGACCTCGCCCCGCTCGCCGCCGAGCGCCACGCCGACCTCCCGGCGGTCACCTACAAGGACTCCTCGGGACAGTGGCTCTCGAGGACCTACAGCGAGGTCGGTGACATCGTCCGGCAACTCGCGCTCGGGCTGATCGAGCTCGGGATCGAGAAGGGCGACAAGGTCTCGATCCTTGCCAACACCAGGCCGGAGTGGACTTACTTCGACTTCGCAGCGCTCAGCGTCGGTGCGACCGTCGTCCCCATCTACCAGACCAACTCTCCGGACGAGTGCCGGTACGTGATTGAGAACTCCGACGCCAAGGCCGTCATCGTCGAGGACGACGAGCAGCTCGGGAAGATCGATCAGATCCGCGATCGGGTGCCGAAGCTCGAGCACGTCATCCGCATGGAGGGCAGCGGCGGGGCGATCTCGACGGATGAGCTGATCGAGGCCGGGAGCAGTCGCTCGGACTCGGAGTGGGAACAGCGCTGGCGCTCCGTGACGCCCGACGACATCTGCACCCTCATCTACACATCCGGGACCACGGGCCCGCCGAAGGGCTGCGTGATCTCCCATGGCAACTACCGCTCGATGGTGACGATGGCGCTCGACGAGAGCGTGCTCGAGCGCAACACGACCACCTACCTCTTCCTTCCCCTCGCCCACTCCTTCGCCCTGCTGATCCAGCTGCTCAGCTTCGATCTGGGCGGCAACATCGCCTACTGGGAGCGCGACCCGTTGAAGATCGTTCCCAACCTCGCCGAGGTGAAGCCGGACTACTTCCCCTCGGTTCCGCGAATCTTCGAGAAGATCTACACCGCCGCCACCAGCGAGGTGGAGAAGTCCGGCGGCCTCAAGCAGCTGATCTTCAACTGGGCGATCCGCGTGGGCAGGAAGGTCCGAGAGCGGGAGCGGGCCGGTCAGCGAGTCGGCTGGCTGCTCCGCAAGCAGTACGAGATCGCGGACAAGCAGGTGCTCTCCAAGATCCGCGGGCTGTTCGGCGGCCGGATCAAGAACTGCGTCACCGGCGCCGCCCCGATCAACCCCGAGATCCTGCGGTTCTTCGACGCCGCGGGCGTGCTCATCCTGGAGGGCTGGGGTATGACCGAGACCTCGACGGCGGCAACCGTGGCGAGGCCCGATGCCTTCAAGTTCGGCAAGGTCGGCAAGGCTTTTGCGGGCTGCGAGATCAAGATCGCG
Organism: Solirubrobacterales bacterium; assembly: GCA_035265665.1. Taxonomy (GTDB): domain Bacteria; phylum Actinomycetota; class Thermoleophilia; order Solirubrobacterales; family 70-9; genus DASUPK01. Next base: position 13,073 of record DATFOK010000137.1, read on the forward strand.
GACGACGGCGAGATCCTGGTCCGGGGGCCCAACGTCTTCGAGGGCTACTACAAGAACGAGGAGGCCACCCGCGAGACGCTCGAGGGCGGCTGGCTTCACACCGGCGACCTCGGCGAGCTCGACGAGGATGGCTACCTCTCGATCACCGGCCGTAAGAAGGACATCATCATCACCGCGGGAGGCAAGAACATCACGCCGGCGAACCTCGAGGCCGAGATCAAGCAGAGCCCCTACGTCTCGCAGTGCGTCGTGATCGGCGACCGGCGGCCTTACCTGGTCGCCCTGATCACCCTGGATCCGGAGGAGTGCGCGAAGCTCGCCGAGGAGAGGGGCTGGCCCGCGGATCCGGCGGAGCTCGCACGCCACGAGGGGATGCGGCAGCTCCTCCAGGAGCACCTCGACGAGGTCAACGAGAAGTTCGCGCGCGTCGAGCAGGTGAAGAAGTTCGAGATCCTGCCCCACGACCTCTCCCAGGAGGGTGGAGAGCTGACGCCAACCCTGAAGGTGAAGCGCAACGTCGTGACCCAGAAGTACGAGAAGGAAGTCGACGAGCTCTACGTGTAGGTCACTCTCCTCGGTCGGAAGGCTCGCAATCCCTGGCCTGGCCGGATAAGGTCGAACGGAGCCGGCGAGCAGAGGAGGAGAGATGTCAGAGCAGGACGTGGAGAACCTTCGCGGCGCCTACCGGGACTTCAACGCCGGTAAGCCCGAGACGGTCCTGGCTTTGTCCGACGAGAACGTCGAGTGGACCGAGCCCGGTGGCGGCAACGCGCCCGGCGGAACTTTCACCGGCCCCCAGGCGGTCGGCGAACAGGTCTTCGCCCACATACCACAGAATTTCGATGAGTTCGTCTGCAGCCCCGAGAACTTTGACGACCAGGGCGACACGGTCGTGGTCACGGGGCGCTTCTCGGGGAAGAACAAGAGCGGCGCGGACCTCGACGCCGCCTTCACCCACACATTCGAGTTCAAGGACGGCAAGGTCGTGCGGTTCAACCACGAGGCCGACGAGGGCTGGGCAGCCGGCTGGTCCTGAGTCTGGATGCCGGGGGCTCCGCGGCTGAGCGGCGCTACCTCATCGCACCCGACTCGTTCAAGGGAACGCTCGACGCTCGAAAGGTCGCCGAGGCAATCGGCCGCGGCATCGAGCGCGCAGGCGCCGTCGCCGATCTCTGCCCCGCCGCGGACGGCGGCGAGGGGACCATGGAAGTGCTCTTGGAGGCGCTCGGTGGCGAGCGCCGGCCGGCCGCTGCCCACGACCCGCTCGGCCGCCCGATCGAGGCGGGCTACGCCCTGTTACGGGACGGAACCGAGGCGGTGATCGAGGTGGCAGCTGCCTCGGGGCTCGGCCTGGTCGACCCGCCCGAGCGCGACCCCGAACGGGCGTCGAGCGCGGGAACCGGTGAGCTGATCACAGCCGCGGCGCAGGCGGGTGCCCGGAGGATCCTGGTAGCGGCGGGCGGCAGCGCGACGACGGACGGCGGGCGTGGCGCCATCGACGCGATCGAGGCCGCCGGCGGCCTGGGCGACGCCCGCCTCGAGGTGCTCTGCGACACATCCGTCCCCTTCGAGCGGGCGGCGGAGGTGTTCGCGCCCCAAAAGGGCGCCGCGCCGGAGCAGGTTGAGAGGCTGAGCTCGCGCCTTGCGGCCGAGGCGGGCGCGCTGCCGCGCGACCCGCGCGGACGCCCCATGACCGGCGCCGCGGGCGGTCTCTCGGGCGGGCTCTGGGCTTCGTTCGGCGCGCACCTGGTTCCCGGGGCCGCCTTCGTGCTCGGCGTGGTGGGCTTCGATCGCCGCCTCGAGCAGGCGGAGGCCGTGATCACCGGCGAGGGCCGCCTGGACGCGCAGAGCCGCGAGGGCAAGCTGACCGGTGAGATCGCGCGACGCTGCCGGGCTGCTCGCGTTCCCTGTCACGCGGTGGTGGGCCGGGTAGCCCTTGAGCGCGACGAGGCGGCGGGCCTCGGCTTCTCTTCGGTGATGGAGGCGGGAACGCCCGAGGCGATCGCCGACGCGGCGGAGCTGATCGCCGCACGCGAGCGAACGTCCCAGAGTACGCGCTGAGCGGTGGGGTCCGGGACGTTCGCCGGGGTAGTGTGGGGCGCATGGGCACGGAGGGCAGAGCCGCGCTGGTCACGGGCGCCAGCAGCGGGATCGGCGCCGCGACGGTGAGGTCGCTGGCGAGCGCCGGCTTTGAGGTGGTCGCCGCAGCCCGGCGGCTCGAGCGCTGTGAGGAGCTGGCGCGCGAGGTCGGCGGACGGGCGCTGCGCCTGGACGTCACCGATCCCGAATCTGTTGCTCAGCTGGCGGAGGAGCTACCCGACCTCGATGTATTGGTCAACAACGCCGGAGGTGCGGTCGGGTTCGAAACGGTGGGCAACGCCGACGAGGAGCATTGGCGCCGGATGTATGAGACCAACGTGATGGGCGTGATGCGCGTGACCAAGGCGCTGATGCCGGCCCTGGAGCGCAGCGGCGATGCCTACATCGTTGTCGTCGGCTCCGTGTCGGGCGTCGAGGTCTATCCGCGCGGCGGCGGTTACACGGCGGCCAAGCACGCGGCCCACGCGGTCAGCCGGACTCTCCGCCTCGAGCTGCTCGGCAAGCCGATCCGTGTCACCGAGATCGCCCCCGGCCTGGTCGAGACCGAGTTCTCGCTGGTCCGTTTCGAGGGCGACGCGGAGAAGGCGGCCAGGGTCTACGAGGGGACCATGCCGCTGACCGCCGAGGACGTCGCCGATGCGGTCGCCTACGTCGTCACCCGGCCGCCACACGTGGACATCGACTACGTCTCGATCAAGCCGACGGAGCAGGCGACGGCGCGTGACGTGTACCGGCGCTGAGAATCAACCACCGGTCGGATCGCTCAGTAGGGAGGTTCGAGGCCCTCGAACATGGGGAAGTGGCGTACGTTCGTGGTCATGAGATCGGCGTCAATCACGATCGCCGTGGCGGCGATGAGGTAGTCGACATCGTCGATGCCGCTGTGGCTGGGCCGATAGTCACGCGCAAGGCGTCCCGCCCGTCGAGTCAGGGTCTCCGTCACTGGAATCCAGCCAAGGGCGGAGCAGAACTCCTCGACCACCCCAATCTCCTCATCACGCACTCCTGCCAGAAGCTCGAACCGAACCAGCTCACTCGCCAGAACCTCCTCATCCTTCTCGATCAGGTCCGTGAGCAGGTTGACGGCGGACGGCACCCGCCGGAGGTGGTCTACGGCAACCGTCGTGTCGATCAGCTTCACGCCAGGCCGAGGCGGCGAAGGCGCTCATTGAGGTCACCGCGAACGGCGTCCACATACTCCGCCCCTGTGAAGTCCCGATCCTCCCAGACACCGGCGCTTCGCCTCAAGGCCGTAAGCCGCTGCTCCTTGCTCCGGCTCCCGTAGGTGCTTCTGATGGCGCGGCGGATCAGCTCCGACCGCGACGCGCCGCTTGCCTCAGCTGCACGATCGAGAAGCTCGACCTCCTCATTTCCCAGGGTGACCTGCGTTCTCATCGACATCACCATACATCACGTGATGGCACAGACCCGTCGAGCGGCCGCCTACTTCCCGGATTCCGCCGCCGCCTCCGCCTCACCGGACTGGCGCAGGAGCGCCCCCGTGGTCTGCTCGAGCACCCGGCGCCAGGCCGAGATCCCCTTCTCCTCCTGCTCGACCGTGTCCAGCACGCGCTGCACCCGGCGGGCGGAGATCTGGATCCCGTGGCGTGCGGCGATCTCCTTGTAGCGCTGGTAGTCGCGTGCCAGCGCCACGGTCACTGACTCGAATCCGTGCTTGGCGATCTGCAGGCGGGCTGAGTAATCGAGGATCGAGGTCCCGAACATCAGCTCGTCGTCGAACTCGGGCTCGATCAGGATGATGTCGACGTCCGGGAAGCGCTCATTCCAGGACTGCACCGCCATATGGAGCCGGGCATGGGCGAGCAGCCGGAAGGCCTGGTTGCCAATCGCCGGCATGCCCATGTCGGAGACGCGCCGCACCTTCGAGCCGAAGACGGTCGGGATGCGGGTCTCGAAGTCGTTCACGTAGGGCACCAGCGGGTTGACGACCACGATGAACTTGGCGCCGGCCTCCACGGCGACGTCGACGTTGGTCGTGGAGATGATGCCTCCGTCGATCAGCTGCCTGCCGCGCAGCTCGTAGGGCTCGTAGACGATCGGCAGCGCCCCGGAGGCGGCGACGGCGCGGGAGATCGGGACGTTCTCCCACTCGCCCTCACCGAAGACGATCCGCTCGCAGGTGTCGAGGTCCGTAGCCACGATCCGGAGCTCGTTGGCGAGCTCGCGGAAGTCGTTGGTGCGGTCGGGATCGGAGAGCACGTTGCGCACGTACTTCTCGATGCCGCGGTTGTGGTAGACGCCGGTCGGGAGACCCTCGGCGAGTCCCATGACGACGTCGACCATGGAGATCTCGCCGACGTTTCCCGCGAGCCGCCGGACCATGGCGGCGACCCGCAGAGGGAGGACCGCGAGCCGGCCCGCGAAGCCTCGGTAGTTCGGCCGCAGCAGGGTGCGCAGCGAGGCGTTCTCGATCGGGGACGGCAGCGCCTTGTCGAGGACGCGGAACATCTCCTCCGGGGTGATGCCGTTGGCGACCATGCTGCCGACGAATGCACCTGCGCTGGTGCCGACGTAGATGTCGAAGTCGTTGACGGTGCGGTTGACGGCGAGCAGGTCGAAGGCGCGCAGCGCGCCCATCTCGTAGACGCCCCCGGTGAAGCCACCCCCGCCCAGGACGAGTGCGGTCTTGTCGCCCCGGCCGCGCCGCCTCCTCCCCCGGGTACCGCGCGGCTTGCCATCGGGGCCGTCGAGCTGGACGACTTTCCCCATTCGGCCCGCGATTATGACAAGGCGGGCTGGTCAGCCAGCCGAGGTACCGCAACCTCGGTGGGGTACGCCTGTTTCAGGCAGGAACCCATGGGGACCTCGATGCGCAGAGGGGCGGTCACGCTCGCGCTGCTGGGCGCGGCGGCCGTTGCCTTGCCCGCGATCGCGCAGGCCAGCCCGGGCGGGCCGGACAAGGCGTTCAGCACACCGGTCGCGCACGCCTCGGCGAAAGCGAAGAAGGCCGTTTCGGCACCCGGGCTGAGGGCGGGCCTGGCGAGGCTCTTCCACCGGGCCGGCAAGAGCGGGGCGATGGTGATCGATCCGGCCACGGAGAAGGTGTTGTTCGCTCGCAAGGCGAGGCGCCCTCGGATCCTCGCCTCGAACACGAAGTTGTTCACCACCGCCGCCGCGCTGTCGCGCTTCGAGCCCGACGGGCGTCTGCTCACCACGACCTTCTCGATCGATGACGTCTCCGACGGGGTCAGCCAGAGCCTCTATCTCCGCGGAGGTGGCGACCCGACGCTCACCACTTCCGGGCTGAACAGGCTCGCCGATCGGGTGCGCGCCGCGGGCGTGGACTCGGTGCAGGGACCGCTGCGCTACGACGACTCGTTCCTCGACCGCCAGTCCGGGATCCCTCAGCACGGCATCTCCCGGGAGCGTGTCGGGACGCTGTCGGCGCTGACCATCGACAGCGGCGCGCCCGGCGACCCGGCGAAGCTGGCGGCGCAGCGCTTCCTGGATGCACTCCGCCGGGAGGGCATCTCGATCGGAAGCAGCGTGGCGCCGTCCGCAGTCCCCCAGTCCGCCGTGCAGGTGGCCGAGCTCGGATCACCGACCATGGCCGACCTCGTCCGTGACACGAACGTTCCCTCCAACAACTTCCTGGCGGAGATGCTGCTCAAGGACGTCGGCGGCCAGTTCGGCGACGCGGGCTCAACCGCCGGCGGGATCGCGGCGGTCAGGCGGTTCGCGTCACAGCACGGCGCCCAGTTCAAAGGTGAGAACGGATCGGGGCTCAGCCGGCGCAACAAAGCGTCCCCCGCTTCGGTGGTCGAGCTGCTCGAGGCGATGCTGGAAGTCGACGAGAACAAGACGCCCCAGGAACAGGCAGACCAGAGGCGGCTGCGGGACGCCTGGATTCGCTCACTCGCGGTGGCCGGTCGGAGCGGCACGCTCGCCCGCCGCATGCGCGGGACGGCCGCCCGAGGGAACTGCTTCGCCAAGACCGGCACTTTGAACCGGGTGAGCGCGCTCTCGGGATACTGCTTCCGGGGCGCGAGGGACGGCGCGCATGCGGTGGTCTTCTCGCTGCTGATGAACCGGGTCGACGTGGGCCGCGCCCACCTCGCGCAGGACCGGATGACGGCGCTGATGGCGCGCTACAGCCGCTAGACGCCGTCTGTCGGCCGCCATCGCGCGACCGGACCCGCCGCTTGCATGGCAAAGCGGCTCGTCCCGGATACTGCGCGAGCGATGTCTCAGGAGAACGTCAGGATCGTGCGAGAGGCCTTCGATGCGCTCCTGGGAGGGAATCAGGAAGAGACAGCACAGCTGGTAGATCCCGAGGTCGAGTTCCACGGCACCGTCGGCGGGCTTCAGGAGGGCCAGATAGCCCACGGTCAGTCCCAGATCGACGAGACCTTCGAGACCGAGGACCTGGAGGCGTGGGAAGGGCGTCGCCTGGAGGCAGAGGATTTCATCGACGCCGGCGACGTCGTCGTCGTCCTCTTGCACGAATACCGGCGCGGTAGAGGCAGCGGAGTCGAGCTGGAAACCAAGACGGCAGTTGTCGTTGCGGTCAGCGGAGGAAAGGTGATTCGTATCCAGGGCTACATGGATCGGGGTGCAGCCCTCAAAGCGGTCGGGCTTTCGGAGTAGCCCTTAGACCTGTCTACACGCGCCCGCGGGGCGGGGTGCTGCGCTTCCTGGGTGTCCCGTCGGAGCCGACCAGCCGCTGCAGCCCCTTCTCGTCGATCACCTCCGTGCCGAGCTCCTCGGCCTTGGCGAGCTTCGACCCGGGGCTGTCGCCGGCGATCAGGTAGTCGGTCTTCTTCGAGACCGAATTGACGACCTTGCCTCCCGCCAGGCGGATCAGCTTGGTGGCCTGCTCGCGGGAGAGGTTCGGCAGCGTGCCGGTGAGAACGAGCGTCTTGCCATCGAGCGGCCCGCCCTGCTGGCGCCGCTCGGATGGGTCGAGCTCCATCCGCAGCCCCGCCTTGCGCAGCCGCTCGATCAGCTTCCGGGTCCGCTCTTCGGAGAGCTCCTCGTAGATCTGCTCGGCGAGGATCGGCCCGATCCCCTCGGCCGTCACGATGTCCTCCGGCTGCGCCTCCAGCAGGGCGTCCATCGTGCCGAAGTGCTCGGCCAGCGACTCGGCGTTGACGAAGCCGATCCCGGGGATGCCGAGGGCATACAGCACCCGCGAGAATGGCATCTTCTTCGCCTCCTTGACCTCCTCCATCAGGTTCTCCGCCGAGACCTTCCCGAAGCCCTCAAGGTCGGCGATCCGCTCCGCCGTCAGGTCGAAGATGTCGGCTGCGTCGGAGATCAGGCCCTCCTGCAGGAAGCGATAGGCGTTCTTCTCGCCGAGTCCCTCGATCTCCAGAGCGCCGCGGAAGTGCTTGATGTGCTGGAACTGCTGGCCGGGGCAACCGGTGCGGTTGGGGCAGATGGTGAAGACACCGTCGTCGGGCTTCACCGTCAGCGTCCCGCAGAGCGGGCACTTCTTTGGCGGCCGGGCTCGGCGTGCGCCCTTCTTGCGGCGCTGGATGATCGGGGAGACAACCTGCGGAATGACGTCGCCGGCGCGCATCACCACGACCTCGTCGCCCTCGCGCACGTCCTTGCGCTCGAGGTCCTCCTCGTTGTGAAGCGTCGCGGTGCTCACTGTGACCCCGCTCACGTGCACCGGCTCGAGCATCGCGAAGGGCAGGAGGTGGCCGGTGCGGCCGACGTTCCAGACGATCTTGTTGAGCTTCGTGGTGGCGGTCGTCGGGGCGAACTTCCAGGCGACGGCCCAGCGCGGCTCGCGCCCGGCGACCCCGAGCTCGCGCTGCAGCCCGCGGTCGTCGACCTTGATGACCACGCCGTCGATCTCGAAGTCGAGCGCCTCGCGGCGGTCCTCCCACCAGCGACAGCGCCCCGCGACCTCGTCTATCCCGTGCAGGATCGAGACGTCGTCGTTGACCTTGAAGCCCCGCTCGCGCAGCCACTCGAGCGACTCGGAGTGGGCCTTCGGCTCCCAGCCCCTCAGTGCTGCGACTCCATAGCACCAGATCGAGAGCGGCCGGGTGGCCGTGATCGAGGAGTCGAGCTGGCGCAGCGAACCCGCGGCGGCGTTGCGCGGATTGGCGAACGTCGAGAGCCCCTCCTGAGCGCGTTGCTCGTTCACCTTGGTGAAACCGGCGATCGGCAGGTAGACCTCGCCGCGGACCTCGACCAGCTCGGGCGCGGCCTCGATCGAGAGCGGAATCGCCTTGATCGTCTTCAGGTTCTGCGTGACGTCCTCGCCGATCCGGCCGTCGCCGCGAGTGGCGCCGCGGGTGAAGACGCCGTTCTCGTAGGTGAGCGAGATCGCCAGGCCGTCGACCTTCGGCTCGGTGACGTAGCGGATCTCGCGGCCCGAGATGTCGAGGCGCTCGAGCCGGCGCTCCACCCGCTTCGCCCAGGCCCGGAGCTCATCCTCGTCGCGCGCGTTCGCGAGCGAGAGCATCGGCTCGTGGTGGGGGACCTGCTTGAACTTGTCGAGGGGCGCGCCGCCCACCCGCTGGGTCGGCGAGTCGGGGGTGAGCAGGTCGGGATGCTCCTCCTCGATGCCCTTCAGCTCGCGGAGCAGGTCGTCGTACTCGGGATCCGAGATCTCGGGGTCGTCGAGGACGTAGTAGCGGTGGTCGTGGTACGCGATCTGCCGCCGGAGCTCCTCGGCCCGCTTCTTTGCCCCCTTTGTGGCGCTCACCGCTGGGTGGGGGCCTCCGTGGTGACTGCCGCGGGCAGCATCCCCTCGAAGTCCCACGCGCGGAGCCGGTCCAGGCTGGGCCGGTCAGTGAGATCGAAGTGGACGGGCGTGACCGAGATGCGCTCATGCGCGATCGCGGAGAGATCGGACCCCCGCTCGTCCTCGAACGAGGGCTCGTAGCCGTAGATCTGATACCGGTGGCGCCCGGTGTCCGGATCCTCGTCGACCAGCTTCATCTCATCGTTGTAGAGCCGCTTGCCGAGGTGGGTGACCTCCACTCCTGCCGGCTCTCCTGATGGGAAGTTGACGTTGAGCAGAGTGTCCGCGGGAAGGGGGTCCTCGGCCACGCGACGCACCAGCTCGGCGGAGAACGCCGCGGACGCCGTGAAGTCGTACTCCCGCCTCGCGTAGTAATCGGCGCCACTGGCCTCCGACTGCTGGGAGAGCGCAATCGCGGGAATCCCGAGCACGATCCCCTCCAGGGCCGCCGCCACGGTGCCGGAATAGGTGATGTCGTCGCCCAGGTTGGAGCCGTGGTTGATGCCCGAGACGATCAGCTCGGGACGTTCTCCGATCAACCCGAGCTCGGCGAACCGCACGCAGTCGACCGGGGTTCCGTCGGTCGCGTAGCCATTCGACCCGTCCTCGAATGGGATCTCCTCGACCCAGAGCGGCGAGCGGGTGGTGATGCTGCGCGCGGTGGCGCTGCGGTTGGAATCGGGGGCCACCACATGGACCTCGAGACCGTCGATTCCGATCAGCTCCTTGCGCAGGGCCTGCAGGCCCCCGGCGTGTATCCCGTCGTCGTTGGTGATCAGAACTCTCACACCAACGATTCTAGGTTGACGGCTTCGCCCTAAACGGCGGCCACAAACACCGCCGCCGGATCAACCGCCCCCGTAGGCGATGACCATCTCGGTCGCCACGCCCAGGAAGACGCCTGCGCCGAGCATCAGTAGGCCGAGCTCACGGTGGCCCAGTCGCCTCATCGCGCCCCAGATCTCGCCGATCACGTAGAGGATCGCCCCTGCGGAGACGGAGTAGAAAAGCAGCTCCAGCGGCTCTGACGTGACGTTGTAGCCGACGATCGCGCCCAGGAAGACGGGGCCACCGCCCACCAAGCCGGCCAGCGCGAGCCATCTCCAGCTGGGGCGGACGTCGCCGAGCGGGCCCACGATGCCGAAGCCCTCCGTGGCGTTATGAACGGCGAAGCCCACGATCAGGACGGTGGCGAGGCCGATCTCGCCCGTGCTGGCGGAGACGCCGATCGCCAGGCCCTCGGCGAAGTTGTGCAAGCCGATCGCCGCGGCGATCGTCATCCCGGTCCGCAGGGCCAACGCCCTCGCGCTGTACTCATCCCCAGCCGCGATCTCGGCCTGTTCCACGGTCATGGCGTCGGTGGCGCCCCCGGAGATCGGCGGCTTCGGGGGACGCATTCGACGTTCGACCAGTGCCAGGCCGGCGCCTCCGGCCGTGAAGCCCCCGCCCAGCATCAGCGCGAGACCAAGTCCCTCGAGCAGCGAGCCCTCGCCGTCGCCGAGCTCCTCGAAGTGCTCCTCCACGATCTCGACCCCGTGCACGAGGACCTCGGCGAAGAGGAAGGCGAGCACGCCGACTGAGAACATGGCCAGGGCGACCTTCGCGCGCTGGGAGACGAACTCGATCCGCCCGAGGGGCAGCCCGAGATAGATCGTGAACCCGGCCAGGGCGCCGAGCAGGACTGTTTCCCCAAATGACACGAGGGCGGCAGAATAACAGAACCAGTTAGGGCACCCTAATTCAGCTCAATACCGGACCGAAGCTAGATGGAGTCCGTGCGGGGGCGCGGTCTCCCCGGCCCGCTCGCGCGGCGCGCCTTCGAGAAGCGCGGCGAAGTTCTCGATCGGCCGACGGGCGCTCGCAACCTCGAGCATCGTCCCGACCAGTACGCGGACCATGTTCCGCATGAACGCGTCGGCCTCGATCCACAGCTCGAGCACCCGACCGTGCCCGAGGGCGGCCGGCTTCTCGTGCCACTCCGCCCGCAGGATGTCCCGCTCGAAGCGGACGTGCTCGGTCTGGGTCGGGGTGAAGGCCGTGAAGTCGTGGGTACCGATCACGGCGTCGGCGCACGCCCCCAGCGCCCCTTCGTCGACGCGGTACGGCCAGTGCAGCGCGACCCCAGCCTCGAAGGGATTGGACGTTCGCTCGGCCAGGACGCGATAGCAGTAGGTTCGCGAGCGGGCATCACGCCGCGCATCGAAGCCATCGGGGACGGCCTGGCCGCTGAGCACCGCGAGGTCCTGGCCGGTGAGGGAGTTGAGCGCCCGCGCGAGCTCCGGCGGCGCCTCGCGCTGGATGACGAAGCTGGCCACCTGTCCCCAGGCATGGACCCCGGCGTCGGTCCGGCCGGCGACGGTGAGCCGCGCCGGTGAGCCGAGGATGCGCTCGAGCGCGGCCTCGAGCTCGCCCTGCACCGTCCGCACGCCCGGCTGCGCCGCCCAACCCGCGAAGCGGGAGCCGAGATAGGCGAGGTCCAGTCGCACGCTGGTCACGACCGCGCGACCCTATATGTGAGCGCTCTCACGGCACGGCGGAGGCCGGTCGGCGTAAGGTGTCCGGTGACCGGCCTCGACGAGGGAGAAAAATGGCGAACACCGATATCACCCAGCGAGCTCAGTACGAGCGCAGCGACCTGCTCGCCGGCGGAGAGGGGCTTCGGAGGGGGTCCGAGAAGGGCGCAGCGGTCTACACCGTGATTGCGCTGATCGTGGGCGTTGCCCTGTCCGTCGCCGCGCTGGCGACGATCGATAACTGGGCGCAGTGGCTCGTGCTCGGCGTGATCGTGGCCTTCACCGTCGCGCTCATGGTCGCCATCGGCCCGAACCGCAAGGGGTCGGGCTCGCAGTTCAAGGTCGGGAGATAGCGGGAGCCGTCCCGCACTCCTTCATCGCCTCCTCGAGGCCCTCAGCCAGCTCGCGCCGAAGCGCCGCGGCCGCCGCATCGCGTGGCCGGCCGGAGCGCACCTCCATCAGGTTCTCCACCTCAAGCGGATCGCGGTCGAGGTCATAGAGCTCGTACTCGGTCGCCCTGCGGCCGGCGGGGTCGAAGTAGAAGGCGTACTTCGCGGTATCTGAGCGGATCGCGCGAATCCGATTCGGCTGACCCGGCGCCTCGGTCATGGCGGTACCGGCCTGGTGGTCGTCGTAGGTGAAGTGCACGGTGTCGCGGACGGAGGCGGCCGGCGCGACGTGATCGGTCACCGGGGAGAGCTCGACCCGGGCGAGCCTGAGCGCCTCTCGCTCGGGCGCCGCCGCCTTGGCCAGCACGGGGGTCAGATCCCGGCCGCGCAGGACGTCCGGAGCCTCGATCCCTCCCAGCCGAAGCATCGTGGGAAGCACGTCCACCAGCGAGGCGAGCGCGTCGGTCTCGGCGCCGTTTGGGAACAGCACCGGGTTCGAGATCACGAGCGGGACATTGATCGTCTCCTCGTAGGCGTTGAAGGTCTTCTGGCGCAGGCCGCCATGCGACAGCCCCATCTCGCCGTGGTCCGCGCTGCGCACCACGACGGTGCGCGAACGCAGCGAGGCCGGATCCGAGGCGTCCCCGAGCGCCCGCAGGATGCGGCCGATCTTGGCATCCACCACCCGGTGGAGGTAGGCGTAGAAGTTGACGTAGTCGAGTTGCTCTCGGCGGTTGCGCAGCGGGCCCATATAGGCGGTCATTCCCATCTGCATGAGCGCGTGGACGGCGGGCTTTCCGGTCAGGTCCTCATCGACGGTGGGCGGCAGCTCGACGCCGAGCTCGCGGAACTCCGCCGTTGAGTACCCGCCGCGCTCGTAGGAGGCCGGGTAGCCCAGGACGTCATGCGGGTTGACCAGGGAAACGACCAGGCAGAAGGGCTCCGGCAGCTCCGCTCGGGAGAGCCAGCGCTCGACCTGGCCCGTATAGACCTCGTCCCAGCCCTGTCCCTCCCCGGCGTTGCCGCCGCCGAAGTGCTCCGCCTTCGTGTTCTCGCCCGCGTCCGGTGCCTCCCAGTCGGAGAACCCGTAGTCGCGCTCGATCCTGCGCTCGTCGCGCTCGCCCCAGCCGCCCAGCAGGCCGTCCTCACCTGTGGAGGGGTGCGTGAGATGCCACTTGCCCTTGTAGGCGACGTGGTAGCCGGCCGAGCGAAGCACCGTGGCCAGATTGGGCAGCGCCGAAGGGAGCTCCGGCTCGTGACCCCTGCTCTCGCCGATCCGCAGCAGGCCACGCCCGAACTGGGTGAGCAGCCGGCGAGCGGGCGCCTGGCGGCGGCGCAGGATCCTGGCCATTGTGGCCGCCACCGCCGGGGCGTAGCGCGGATTCGGCCTCAGATCGGCGGCGGTCAGGGTCAGCTTCATTCCGTGCCCCGCCGGATAGAGCCCCGTGAACAGGCTCGCCCGGCTGGGCGAGCACATGGCGGTGTTGCAGAAGGCGTTCCGGAAGCCGAGACCGGTGCCCGCGAGCTCGGTGTCGTGCGGCATCAACTCCCGGAGCCAGCCCGGGTCCTCGGGCCAGTGCCGAGGTGCTCGCTGCTGGTCCGTGATCAGGACCAGGAAGTTCGGCGACCTGACGCTCCTCACTACGGCTTCAAATCGCAGGAGCGGCCGCGACAGCTCTCCAGCCACCGCATCAGCGCGATCAGGTGTGCCTTCACGGTCGCGTAGGCGGGGTCCGGCGCGACGTTCTGGAGCTGGAAGGGATCGGTCCGACGGTCATAGAGCTCCTCCTCGGCGGTCTCCGTCCAGAACACATACGTGTAGCGCGGCGTGCGCACCCCCACGTAGGGCCGATCCCAGGCGTTGTTCGGAATGGCCCCCGTGAACAGCGGCCGTGGCGCTTCGATCGCGAGCGCGCGCTCGCGTAGCCGCCGGTGCCGCCTCAGCACCGGGACCAGCGAGACCCCGTCCATTCTCCGTCGCGGCTTCGCCTTGGCCAGGGCGGCCAGGGTCGGCGCCAGGTCGATGTTCGCGACCTGCTGCTTGACCCGCTTGCCCCTGGCGAAGCCGGGCCCGCGCATGATCAGAGGCACCCTCAGCGACTCCTCGTAGGGAAGGAATTTGTCGCCCGGGATGCGGTGCTCACCGTTCAGCCAGCCGTTGTCAGACGTGAAGAGGATCACGGTATTGCGCAACTGGCGCGTGCGGCGCAGCGTCTTCACGATCCGTCCGACCCAGTCATCGACTGCGCGCATCGACCCGCCGCGTCCCTCGTAGTCGAGCTGCAGCTGGGCGATCTGCTCGTCGGTCAGCGGCGGCGCTTTGCTGGTCACGTTCGAGGGCTTGTCGCCGAGGTCGGCCTCGTTGAAGCTCGGCGGCCGCGGCAGTTGAAAGCGCTTGCTGAGCTCCTCGTAGCGCTCCGGCGGCCGTGGATCGGGGCCGGGCCGCCCCATCAAGGTGGTGGCGACGTCCTCTCGGTGTGGTGAGGCCGGCGCCCACCAGATGAAGAACGGCCGCGTCGCCCGCTTCTGCCGCCGCACCAGGCGCTCGGTGGTTCGACCGGTCACGTCGGGCGAATACTGGTCCGGGTTTCGAGCCCCCCAATAGGTGTAGGGAGGCGGCCCCATCACGGCGCGGAGCTTGGCCAGCACGTCGGCCGCACTCTTCGCGTCCGGTGGAACGACCTGGATGTTTCCGAACGCGACCAGCTTCTGGGCGAAGTCGGGGTCGCCCCAGGTGAGCAGCCGGCCGTTGCTGTTCATCTCGAAGTTGTAGTAGTCGTAGGCGGAGACGTCGAGCAGGGCGTGCCACTGATCGAACCCGGGCGGAACCTCGCCGCGGCCGTCCAGCGCCCCGTAGCCGTTCAGCCACTTGCCGATCAGCCCGGTGCGGTAGCCCGCCCGGTCGAGCCAGGTTGCGAGCGTGTTCTTTCGCCCCTCCATCCCGTACCAACCCTCGGGGAAGAAGTTCCCCGTCACGCCGTGGTTGTGGGCGTACTGGCCGGTGAGGAAGGTCGCCCGCGAGGGGCAGCAGAGCGGGAACGAGGTGATCGTGTTGGTGAAGCTCGTCCCCTGCTTGGCGAGCAGCTTCCTCGTCTTCGGCATGAAGACGAGGTCGCCCTGGGTCATGTCGTCGGTCATCACGACGAGGATGTTCGGGCGGCCATCGTTCCCGGTTCCGACCGGCCGGGCGTGCGCGGATCCCGCGGCCAGCACAAGGATCAGGGCAACCGGGCCGAGCAGCGCCGTGAGCTTCCCTCCTCCACGCATCGCGACCTGATGCTACGGTGTGTGTCACACGCTGTCAACACTCCCGCCAATGCCTCGCACCCAAACTCCTACACGAGCCCAGCGCCAGCGCCTCAGCCGCGACGAGGTCCGCGAGCGGCTGATCGCCGCCACCACCGAGCTCGTCCGCGACCGTTCCTTCTACGAGCTCAGCGTCGCCGAGGTGACCGAGCACGCGGGAATCGAGCGCACGATCTTTTACCGCCACTTCGACGATCTGGCCGACCTGCTCCTGCGCGCGGCGACCGACGCGATCGGAAGCCTCTACGCGGCCCAGGTCGAGTTGGACGCCGAACGAGAGGAGGGCGACATCGAGGCCGTCCGAGCGGCCATCGAGCCGGCCGTCCGGGTGTATCAGCGCCACGGTCCCGTGCTTCGCGCCGTGACCGAGGCAGGTGCCTCGAACCCTCGGATCGCCGCGGGCGGCGCCGAGCTGCGCCGTCGCTTCAACGAGCTCGCCACCGACTCGCTCGGCGGACTGCCCGGTCTGCGGGAGAACCCGCCCGCCGACGTCGCCGAGAGCGCGCGGGCGCTCAACCTGCTGAACGAGGCCTACCTGCGCGACGCCTTCGGCCGCGAGCCCCGAGTATCGGCCGAGTCCGCCGTGCAGACCCTGACCGAGATCTGGGCGGCCTTTCTCGACCGGAGCGCCCCCCGCGCCGGAGACGCCTGATGCCCCTCGAGCCGAGCCCGGAGCAACTCGCCGAGATGCAGGCTATCGCCAGCGGGCCTGAGGACGGGCCGCTGGTGATGCTCAACCTGAACCGCTACCGGGATCCCGCCGCCTACGGGCGGTACGGCGAGGTCGCCCAGCGGGTCGTGGAGCGCGTCGGCGGCCGCATCCTCTGGCATGCCCCTGTGAAGGGCACCGTTATCGGCGAGGGCGAGGAGCGCTTCGACGACTTGATCGCTGTCTGGTACCCGAGCGCAGCGGCCTTCCTCTTGCTCGTGGCGGACCCGGAGATCCTCGAGGCCCGCACGCACAGGCTGGACGGACTCGAGCGAGCTGTGCTGCTCCGCTGCGACGCGGCCGTCGAGCCCGTGCTGGGACTCGATGCAGCCGGTATCAGCGAGGGCTAGACCAGCTCGAGGAAGACCATCTCCGCGGAGTCGCTCCGCCTCGGGCCGAGCTTGACGATCCGCGTGTAGCCGCCCGCCCGCTGCGAGTAGCGCGGCGCGATCTCCTCGAACAGCTTGTGGACAGCGAACTTGTCGTTGTGGAGCGCCGAGAGCGCCTGGCGCCGAGCGTGCAGATCCCCCCGCTTGGCGAGGGTGATCAGCTTCTCGAACTCGGGCCGCAATGCCTTCGCCTTGGGCTGAGTGGTGCGGATTCGCTCGTGCTCGATCAGCTGCTTCGACATCGTGCGAAGCAGCGACTTGCGATGAGCCGCGTCCCGGCTCAGCTTGCCTCTCTTGCGCTGGTGCCTCATCGCGTCGCTCCGGCCGGGACTCTGGTGCCCTAGTCCTGGCGCAGCGAGAGGCCGCGTGCGCGGAGGGTCTCCTGGACCTCCTCGATCGACTTACGACCGAAGTTCGGGATCGCGTTGAGCTCCGACTCCGACTTCCGCACGAGCTCGCCGACGGTCTGAATGCCGGCCCGCTTCAGGCAGTTGTAGGAGCGGACGCCCAGCTCGAGCTCCTCGATCAGGATCTCATCGAGCCCGTCGGCGCCCGGAACTGCGGCCGCCTCGCCGGCGCCCGCGCCGTCGGTCGCTGCGATCGCACCCTCGCCGCGCAGCTCATCCACGCGGTCGGCGGTCGTGAAGATCGCCAGGCTCTTGATCAGGATCTCGGCGGCCTCGCGCAGCGCGGCCCCCGGCTCGATCGAGCCGTCGGTCTCGACCTCGAGCGTGAGCTTGTCGAAGTCGGTCCGCTGGCCGACTCGGGCGGAGTCGACCGAGTAGGCGGCGCGGCGAATCGGCGAGAAGATCGAGTCGATCGGGACAACGCCGATCGGCTTGTCGTCCGACTTGTTCTCGTCCGCCGGGGAGTAGCCCCGGCCTCGACCGATGGTCAGGTACATCTCGAGCTTGGTCTTCTTCTCGAGCGTCGCGATCGGAGCCTCGGGGTTGAGGATCTCCACGCCCGCGGGCAGGTCGATGTCCTTGGCCTTGACCTCGCCCGGGCCGGTGGCGACCAGTGGGGTCTCGACCTCATCGGCATCGGTGTGCATCCGGACGACGACATCCTTCAGGTTGAGGACCAGGTCGGTGACGTCCTCCTTCAGCCCCGGAATTGTCGAGAACTCGTGGGCCACGCCCTCGATGCGGACGCTGGTGATCGCTGCGCCCCCGAGGGACGAGAGCAGCACGCGGCGGAGGCTGTTGCCGAACGTGTAGCCGAAGCCCTTGTCGAGGGGCTCGATGGTGAAGGTCCCCTTGTTGTCGTCGGCATCCTCGCCCGCGATCTTCGGGACTTGGAAATCTGGCAGGGTGGTCATCGCTTCCATCACTTCTCTTTCTT
Organism: Solirubrobacterales bacterium; assembly: GCA_035265665.1. Classification (GTDB taxonomy): domain Bacteria; phylum Actinomycetota; class Thermoleophilia; order Solirubrobacterales; family 70-9; genus DASUPK01. The sequence goes on from DATFOK010000137.1 coordinate 30,547, forward strand.
CCTGGTGGGGGGTTACTTCGAGTACAGCTCGACGATGAGCTGTTCCTCGACCGGCGCCGAGATCTCGCTCCTCTCGGGGAGCCTCAGCACCTTGGCGTTAAGTGAGTCGTGGTCGGCCTGCAGCCACGCGGGCACTCCGGACGTCAGTTCGGTCGCATCGCGGACCACGTCGGTGGCCGCGCTGTTGGGCTTGATCGTGATCACGTCGTCCGGCTTCACCTGATAGCTGGGAATGTCTACGCGGCGGCCGTTCACCGTCCAGTGGCCGTGACTGACCAGCTGCCTGGCCTGACGGCGTGAGGCGGCGAATCCGAGGCGCACGAGGACGTTGTCCAGGCGGCACTCGAGCAGCCGCAGCAGGTTCTCGCCGGTGACTCCCTCTTGGCGGCTCGCCTTGTCGTAGTAGCCCGCAAACTGCTTCTCGAGCACCTGGTAGTAGCGCTTGGCCTTCTGCTTCTCGCGCAGCTGCGCCCGGTACTCGGACTGCCTCATCCGGCCGCGGCCGTGCTCGCCGGGCGGATAAGAGCGGCGCTCCACGCCACACTTGTCCGTGAAGCAGCGGGCGCCCTTCAGAAACAGCTTCTGTCCCTCGCGGCGGCACTGCTTGCACTGGGCTCCGGTGTCGCGGGCCATCAGACACGCCTCCGCTTGCGGGGGCGGCAGCCGTTGTGGGCCTGCGGAGTCACGTCCTTCACCGTCGTCACATCGAGGCCGGCGGCCTGCAGCGAGCGGATCGCGGTCTCGCGGCCGGAGCCGGCGCCCTTGGCGAACACCTCGACGCGCTCGAGACCGTGCTCCATGCCCTTCTTGGCGGCCGAGTCGGCCGTCACCTGGGCGGCGAAGGGCGTCGACTTGCGGGACCCCTTGAAGCCGGCCGAGCCGGCGGACTCCCAGGCGAGCACGTTGCCCTCGGTGTCCGTCAGGGTGACGATGGTGTTGTTGAACGAAGTCTTGATGTGGGCCTGGCCATAGGTGACGTTCTTGCGGACCTTGCGGCGCGAGCGACCCTTCTTCGGAGCTGGCGGCATCTAGCGAATTCCTCCGTGACTCACTTGGGCTGCGGGGCCTTCTTGCGCCCCGCGACGCTCATCCGGCGCGGGCCCTTGCGGGCGCGCGCGTTGGTCTTGGTGCGCTGACCACGCACGGGCAACCCGCGGCGGTGGCGCAGGCCCCGATAGGAGCCGATCTCCTGGAGGCGCTTGACGTTCTGCGATCGCTCGCGGCGCAGGTCACCCTCGACCTCGCGGTTCTCGACCGCATCGCGAAGCTTGATGATCTCGTCCTCGGTGAGGTCCTTGACCTGGGTGTTCGGGTCGACGCCGGTCTCGGCGAGGATCCTGTTGGCCGTCGAGCGGCCGATCCCGAAGACGTAAGTGAGGCCGATCTCGGTCCGCTTGTTGAGGGGGATGTTGACTCCCGCGATCCGCGCCATCAGATGCCGGCCTCCGGGGCCGCGTGCGCCTGGGGACGCGCGTGGCCGAGCAGCTCAAGGACGCAGGGCGAAGCCTTTGGTGGTGCCAAAGGCGAGCCCGAGGACGCAGAGGTGCGACGCGCCACGCGCGTCATCCAGGTGTGCGCGGTCATGGTGGCCGGCATCAACCTTGCCTCTGCTTGTGGCGAGGGTTAGAACAGATCACGAGAACGGCTCCGCCACGGCGGATCACCTTGCACTTCTCACAAATCGGCTTGACGGACGCTCGGACCTTCATTCCCCTTCTTTCGTGGGGTCGTATCGGACTGGGAGTAGGCCCCCCGGCCCCAGGAGTCGGGCCGACAGGCACACAAGCATCAAACAAATGCCGCGTCCTCGGCTTCGCCTCCGGGCACGGCGGCCGGTCACGCCAGGCGTGAACCGACGGATGAAATGGTAGCAGCGTGCGTGCGTAAGCCGTGGTAGAAGGGCCTCGTGGAGACCGAAAACCGGGCATGAGAGGCGGCTAGTCATGCGACCCGCCGGGCGGGTGTGGCGGGCCGGCCTGACCCTTGCGCTGCTGATCGCAGTCGCCGTCGCGGTGGTAGCCCCGCCCGAGCGCTGCCCCTCGGTGACCACGCCGGAGCTCCGAAGCTCGGCGCAGGCCGCCGTGGGGTGGTTCATCCGCAACCAGGCGGGGGACGGCACCTGGCTGTACCTCTACGACGCCGAGGAAGACTCCACCCCGCCCGAGTACAACGCGGTTCGCCACGCCGGGGTGACGATGGGCCTGTATCAGGCGGCCGCGGCGGGCTTGCCGGGAGCGCTGCCCTCCGCCGACCGGGGCACCGAGTGGGCGCTGGACAGGCTCGTCCATCGGGATCGCTGGGCCGCGCTGGCCTGGTCGGGGGAGATCGACACCGGGGCGAGCGCCCTGCTGGCCGCCGGGCTGGTCATTCGCCGCGAGGCGACCGGCGAAGAGCGCTATGACGACGTACTTCGGCAGCTGGGCCGCTTCCTGATCGGCCAGAGCGAGCCATCGGGTGCGGTGCTCGCGTCATACGACCCGGCGAACGGGACGCCGGTTGCCGGCGAGTATTCGAAGTACTTCACCGGGGAGGCCTACTGGGCCCTGGCGCGCCTCCATCGGATCTTTCCGATGGAGGGTTGGGGGCGTGCGGCGGACCGGGTCGGGGCCTACCTGGCGGCGTCGCGCGATGAGACCGAGGGTTACTGGCCGCCGATCCCCGATCACTGGGCCGCCTATGGCATGGCCGAGACCGTGGGCTTCCCCGACCGTGACCACCCGCCCCTCACCGAGGCGGAGCTGGACTATGCGCGCCGACAGGCCGAGCTGTTCGGAGCCACGGTCCGCTGGATAAGCCAGCGGTTCGGCCCGTGGGGCGGCTTGGTGCGGGGCGGTGACGTTCCCCGCGGGGGCGGATACGGGGTGATCGGCGAGGCCCTCACCGGCTGGTGGCTGGCCGCGAGGGACGAGCCTCGGCTGGCCGACCTTCGCGAACCGATCGCCGAGCGCGCCATGTGCATCGCCGGGCTGGCCGTTGACGCACAGTCCGATCCCGGCGACGCCGCCACCGCGGCCCGGCCCGGGCGGGTGGAGGGCGCGTGGTTCCGCGATGGCGAGACGCGGATGGACGACCAGCAACATGCCCTGGCCGCCCTGCTCCGAACCATCCCGATTGCCGAGGCCGGTGGAGGCGAGAGCTCCTCCGACCCCGGCGATGACGCGCCGACGGCCTGGCTATGGGTCATCGTGCTGGCCGTCGCTATCAACCCGGCGCGGGCCGCATTCGGAATCCCTCGGGCCGGACGGTCGCAGCGGGCCGTCGCCGAACTAGCCGCCCTGGGCGGGTTGATCGGCGGACTAGCCGCGTTCGCCGCCGCGGTCGCAGGAGGCCCACTGCTGGAAGCGCTCGACGTAACCGAGCCCTCCTTTCGAATCGCCGCCGGCCTCGTTGCGGTCCTGGTGGGCGCCGCCGACCTGTTTCGACGACCGCCGTCGCCCGAACCCGCGCTACCCGGGTGGCGCGCCGCCCTGGTTCCGGTCGCGGTCCCGGTGGTGGCTCGGCCCGGCTTGCTGGTGCTGGCCCTGGGTGCCGGCGCCGACCGAGGGAGCGGTGTGGGCGCTGTGGCGATCGCGCTCGCCGTCGTGCTGCTTGCCGCGCTGGCGGCCTGGGCTCCCACGCATGGCCCCGGAGGCCGCGTCCTCCGGTGGGCGAGCCGGCTGTTGGCGGCCGCGCTCGTCGCCTGTGGGGTCGTCCTCGCCGTCGACGGCGTGTATGACGTTTAGAACCGCGGTTCGCTGAATCTGGCTAGTCCAGATGCCAGGGAGTCAGGATGCGCGGGCCATCCTGAGTGACGGCCACCGTGAACTCGAAGTGGGCAGCCAGCGAGTCGTCCGCCGAGAAGACGGCCCAGCCATCCGAGCCCATCCGGATCTCAGGGCCGCCGGCATTCACCATCGGCTCGATCGCGAGCACCATCCCCTGCTCGAGGATCGGGCCCTTGCCGGGATCGCCGAAGTTCGGGATCTGCGGGTCCTCGTGCATGTCCCGGCCGACCCCGTGGCCGACGAGACTGCGGATGATGGACAGGCCGTCGCGCTCGACGCGGGTCTGGATCGCGTGCGAGACGTCGCTCAGGTGATTGCCCAGCGCGGCCTGGGCGATGCCCTCGAAGAGCGCCTCGCGCGTTGTGCCGAGCAGTGGCTCGGCATCCTTGGGCGCCTCGCCGATCGGCACCGTGATGGCGGCGTCGGCCACCCAGCCCTCATGGGTGACGCCGACATCGATCGAGAGGATGTCTCCGCGGCGCAGCTCGTACGGGCCGGGGATGCCGTGGACCACCATCGAGTTTGGCGAGGTGCAGATCGATCCCGGGAACCCCCGGTAGCCCTTGAACGAGGGCACAGCACCCTGGGAGCGGATGAACTTCTCGGCGGCCTCGTCGAGCTCCTTCGTGGTCACGCCGGGACGCGCCTTGGAGCGGAGCATCCGCAGGCAGCGGGCCTGGATCCTGCCGGCCTCCGCCATCGCGTCGATCTGGGCGGACGTCTTGCGGATGATCATGCCGCGGTACATCTCACATGCCCTCCTCTTCCTCCCGGCGGAGGGTGGCGATTATGCCGTGAATACGCTCCTCGACCTCGTCGGGTGACTGCTTTCCGTCCACATGATTGAGGATGCCACGCTCGTCGTAGTGGTCGATCAGCGGCTCGGTCTTCTCGCGGTACTGGGCCAGGCGGTTCCTGATGACCTCGGGCTCGTCGTCATCGCGGACGATCAGCTTCCCGCCATCGATGTCGCAGACGCCCTCCTTCTCGGGTGGGTCGAACTCGACGTGGTAGATGTGGCTCGGGTTCTTCTCACAGGTGCGGCGCCCGCCGAGCCGGCGCAGAATCTCCTCCTCCGGGACGTCGATCAGGATGACCGCCGTGATCTCCCGCCGCAGCTCGGACATCCTCGAGTCGAGGGCCTCGGCCTGGGGGACGGTGCGCGGGAAGCCGTCGAGGATGAAGCCGTCGGAGGCCTCCTCACCCTGGATTCGCTCGGCGATCACCCCGATGATCACCTCGTCCGGGACCAGGTCTCCGCGGTCCATGTACTCCCTCGCCCGCTCGCCGACCTCGGTCCCGTCCTTGACCGCAGCGCGCAGGATGTCTCCGGTTGCGTAGTAGGGCAGCCGGAAGTCCTCCTGCAGCCGCTCCCCCTGGGTCCCCTTGCCGCTCCCGGGCGGCCCGAGGAGGATCAGATTGAGCTCTGGCAAGCCCGGCATCCCGCGGCGCGCGTCACTTCAGGAAGCCCTCGTAGTTCCGCATCATCAGCTGGGCCTCGAGCTGCTTGACCGTGTCGAGGGCCACGCCGACGACGATCAGGATCGAGGTCCCGCCGAAGTAGAAGTTGGCTGCCGTCTGGCTGATCAGGATCGTCGGCAGCGCCGCGACCGCGCCCAGATAGAGGGCGCCGGGGAAGGTGAGCCTGGACAGGATGCGGTCCAGGTATTCGGCGGTAGGTCGTCCCGGCCGGACACCGGGGATGAACCCACCGTATTTCTTCAGGTTGTCGGCCTGGTCCACCGGGTTGAAGGTGACCGCCGTGTAGAAGTAGGTGAAGATGATGATGAAGAAGACCTCGCCGACCACGTAGTGCCAGCTGTTGGGGCTGAAGAAGGTCGCGAAGTCGTTCCAGAAGTTGTCCCCGGTGCCGCCGAGCAGCTGGCCGATCGTCGGCGGGAAGGCCATGATCGAGGCGGCGAAGATCACCGGGATGACGCCCGCCATGTTGACTCGCAGCGGTAGATAGGTGGATCCCCCGGCGGTCATCCGCCGGCCGACCACGCGTTTCGCGTACTGAACGGGGATCCGTCGCTGGCCCTCCTGGACGAAGACGATCGCCACGACCACCGCCAGCGCGATGAAGGGCATCATCACCACGAAGACCTGGTCGGGGTTCGTCCACCACTTCTGGATGCCGGTCGGGATGCTGGCGACGATCGAGGCGAAGATCATCAGGGAGATGCCGTTGCCGATCCCACGCTGTGTAATCAGCTCTCCCATCCACATCAGAATCGTGCAGCCCGCGGTCAGCGTGATCACGATCAGGAAGACCTTGGGGAAGGTCCGCTCGCCGATCACCGCCCCGCCCCCGAAGGTCGAGGAGCTGAACAGGAAGACATAGCCGAGCGATTGGGCGAAGGCGAGCACGACCGTCAGGTAGCGGGTGTACTGCGTGATCTTCTGCTGGCCGACCTCACCCTCCTTCTGGAGGCGCTCCAGTGAGGGCACGACCACCGTGAGCAGCTGCAGGATGATCGAGGCCGTGATGTAGGGCATGATTCCCAGCGCGAAGAGCGACAGCCTCGACAGGCTGCCCCCGGAGAAGAGGTTGAGAAAGCCGAGGATGTTGGAGCCGCCGACGTTGCTGAGCCCGTCCTCGATCGCGCTCGCGTTGACGCCTGGAGAGGGGATGTAGGCCCCGAGGCGATAGAGCGCCAGGATCGCGCCCGTGAACATCAGCTTCCTCCGGATCTCCGGGACGCTGAACGAGTTGAGGATCGTCTGCAGCACTTAAGACGCGGCCTCCTCGGCTTCGCTCAGCGAAGCGGTGGCGGCGGCAGAGCCGCCGCGGGAGGCCGCTCGGTCGACCAGCTGGCACGTGCCGCCCGCGGCCTCGATCTTCTCCTTTGCCTGGGCGCTGAAGGCGTGCGCCCGCACGGTGAGCTTCTTGGAGAGCTCACCGCGGGCGAGAATCTTGACCGGGTCGCGCTTCTTGGCGAGGCCGGCCTCGCGAAGCGACTCGGGCGTCACCTCGTCGTTCGCCTTGAAGCGCGCCTCGAGGGCGGAGAGGTTGACCGGCTGCGTGCGGGTCCGGAACTTCTCGAAGGGCATCGACATCTTCTTGTTCGGGCCGCGCAGCTTGCGCATCCGCATGTGGACGGGATTTTGCCCGCCCTCATAGCCGGTCTTGCGCTTGTTGCCCGAGCGGGCGCCGGCGCCCTTGTGGCCCCGCCCGGAGGTCTTGCCGTGGCCGGTTCCCACACCCCGGCCGAGACGTTTACGCGGCCGGCGCGAGCCCGGAGAGGGCTTGAGCGTGTGGAGTCCGACCTTGTCTGTGTTCTCAGCCATTCTCGACCTCGACTAGGTGGCCGACGGTGCGGATCATGCCCTGCAGCTGCGGTGAGTCCGGATGCTTGGCCTGACGGCCGATGCGGCCCAGCTTCAGGGAGCGCAGGGTCTGCCGCTGAGTCGCGGAGGCCCCGTTTGCCGAGCGGACCTGCTTCAAGGCGACATCAGCCATCGGACTTCTCCTCGGCCACCGCCTCGGGCGTCGCGGGCTCTTCGGCCTTCTCCCCCTCGGCCTTGCCATTTGTCTCGACCTCCGGGGCGGCGCCGTCGCCGACCCCGAGGACCTCGCGCACGGAGATGCCGCGGAGCTTCGCCACGTCCTCGGGCCTGCGCAGGCTGTGGAGGCCCTGCATGGTCGCCTTGACCAGGTTGATGGGGTTCTGCGTGCCGATGCTCTTGGTGAGCACGTCGCGAACACCTCCCAGCTCGAGCACGGCGCGCACACCGCCACCCGCGATCACGCCGGTACCGGGGCTCGCCGGGCGCAGCACGACGTGGCCGGCTCCGAAGCGGCCGATCACGCGGTGCGTGATCGTCTGCCCGTACTTGGGCACGCGGATCAGGTTCTTGCGGGCGTCCTCGACCGCCTTCTGGATCGCGAGCGGGACCTCCCGGGCCTTGCCGTAGCCGATCCCGACCACGGAGTCCTCGTCGCCGACCGCGACCAGGGCGGTGAACGAGAAGCGCCGGCCGCCCTTGACCACCTTGGCGACGCGGTTGATCTCGATCACCCGCTCCTGCAGGTCGAGGCCCTTTGGACTGACGGTCTCTACAGCCATGGAACGCGTGAGGGTAGAGGACTAACGAGGTCGGCCATCAGAACTTCAGGCCCCCCTCGCGGGCGCCCTCGGCGACTTGCGCGACACGACCGTGGAAGCGGTAGCCCCCGCGATCGAAGACGCAGGCCTCGACGCCGGCGCCCTTCGCCCGCTCGGCGAGCAGCGCTCCCGCCCGCTTCGCCTGCTCCATCGAGTCCAGCTTCCGCAGCTCGGGCTCGGTCCACGAGACGGATGCGATTGTGCGGCCGGCATTGTCGTCGATCAGCTGGGCGAAGACGCCGCGGTTCGAGCGATACACGGAGAGCCGCGGGCGTTCCGCGTTGCCGCGGATGCGCGCGCGCACACGCCGGCGGCGCCGAAGCCGGCGCTGTGGCTTGGTGAGGACTGCCATCAGGCCCTCTTCCCCACCTTGCGGGCGACGTACTCGCCCTGGTAGCGGACGCCCTTCCCCTTGTAGGGCTCGGGCGGACGGGACTTGCGGATCCGGGCGGCGGTCTCGCCCACCAGCTGCTTGTCGATCCCGCGCACCACCACCTCGGTGGGCTGCGGGACCTCGAACTCGATGCCCTCCGGCGCCTCGATCAAGACGGGATGCGAGTAGCCGAGCGACATCTCCAGGGTCTTACCTCTCAGGTTGGCGCGGTAGCCGACCCCCTGGATCTCGAGGCGGCGCTCGAAGCCGTCGGTGACGCCCTCGACCATGTTCGCGATCAGGCTTCGCGTCAGCCCGTGCAGGGCGCGATGTTCCCCGCGGTCGGTGGGGCGCTCGACGGTCAGGGTGGCGTCATCGATCGCGACCTTCATGGCGCGGCTCACGCTCTGGTCGAGCTCGCCCTTCGGGCCCTTGACGTTGACAGCACCGGGCTTGACGTCGATCTCGACGCCGTCGGGAATCTCAATTGGCTTTCTTCCGATTCGAGACATCAGTCGTCACCAGACATGTGCGACCACCTCGCCGCCCACCCCGCGCTGACGCGCCTCGTGGCCGGTCATCACCCCGCTCGAGGTCGACATGATCGTCGTGCCCATGCCGCCGAACACGCGGGGGACGTTGTCCTTGGGAACGTAGCGGCGGCGACCCGGCCGCGAAACCCGCTCCATGCCGCTGATCACGGGGTCGCGGTTCTCGGTGTAGCGGAGGCGGACCTTGATCACCTCGCCCACCCGGCCGGGCTCGACGTTGAAGTCGGCGATGTAGCCCTGCTCCTTGAGGATGCGGGTCATCTCGCGCTTCAGCCGGGAGGCGGGGATCTCCACCTCCTCGTGCTCCGCCAGGAGCGCGTTGCGGATCCGGTTCAGATAGTCGGTGATTGGATCGGTGAGCATTGTGTGCAGTTAGTCGGGTCGGTTACCAGCTGGACTTGGTCATTCCCGGCACGTAGCCGTTGTGCGCGGCCTCGCGCAGGCAGATCCGGCAGAGGCCGAACTTGCGGAAGTACGCGCGCGGCCGACCACAGCGGCGGCAGCGGTGGTACCCGCGTGTCTTGAACTTGGGTTCGCGGCGCTGCCGAACCCTTTGCGATGTCTTAGCCATCAGTCTCCTTGTGATTCCTTGGTGTCCGGCTTGTTGCCGCCCCCGGCACCCTCGGTTCCAGGCTTGTCCCCGGCCTCTGCACCAGCCTCGCCCTCGGTGCCGGCCTCTTCCTCGCCCTCCTCGGCCTTGACGGGCTTCTCGTAAGCCTCCGGGTTCTCCTCCTTGAGCTGCTCGAGTGCCGCCGCCTCGGCCTCGGCGCGCTGCCGGGCCTCCTCCTTGCGGCGCTCCTCCTCTTCCTCCTCCTCGACGTCGGCCGCGCCGGGCCGGCCCTCCGGGGAGAACGGCATCCCGAGCCCGTCGAGCAGGGCGAATGCCTCCTCGTCGGTCTTCGCCGTTGTGGTGATCGTGACGTCGAGGCCCCGGACCTCGTCGATCGAGTCGTAGTCGATCTCGGGGAAGATGATCTGCTCGCGGATCCCCATCGAGTAGTTGCCGCGACCGTCGAAGGAGCGGGCGCTGAGGCCGCGGAAGTCGCGGATCCGAGGCACCGCGATCGAGGTGAGCCGGTCGAGGAACTCCCACATGCGGGCCCGCCGCAGGGTCACCGCGACGCCCACGGGCATGCCCTCGCGGACCTTGAAGGACGCGACCGACTTCTTCGCGCGGCGAACGCTCGGCGCCTGCCCGGCGATCGTGGCGAGCTGCTCGCTCGCAGCCTCGAGCATCTGGGTGTTCTGCTTCGCCTCGCCGATCCCCATGTTCAGGGTGATCTTCTCCAGCGTCGGCACGGCCATCGGCGTGGAGTAGCCGAAGCGCTGGATCAGCGCCAGCCTGACCTCGTTCTCGTACAGCTCGCGCAGCCGGGGCGGCGGCGCAGCCTGCTTCTGCTGTTCGGTGGTAGCGGCTTCCATCAGTCGAGATCCCTTCCGGTTCTGGCGGCGATCCGCTTGCGCTTGCCCTTGCCGCCGGACCGCTCGACCCGGACACGGGTGGGCTTGTTGTCCTCAGGGTCGAGCAGCATCACATTGGAGACGTGAATCGGCCCCTCCTTCTCGATTATGCCGCCGACCTCGCCGCCCTTCGAGGCGTCCTTGACGGAGCGGGGACGCTGATGGCGCTTGACCATGTTCAGGCCCTCGACGAAGACGAACCCCTTCTTCGGGTTGGTCCGGATCACACGACCGCGCTTGCCGCGGTCCTTGCCGCCGGTCACGATCACGTCGTCGTCCTTGCGCACTCGCATTGCCTTGCCCATAGCTAGAGCACCTCCGGAGCCAGGGAGACGATTCGCATGAAGTTCCTCTCGCGGAGCTCGCGGGCCACCGGGCCGAAGATGCGGGTGCCTCGCGGCGCGCCCGTCGTGTCGATCAGGACCGCGGCGTTCTCGTCGAAGGCGATGTAGGTGCCGTCACCACGGCCGAGCTGTTTACGGGTGCGGACAACGACCGCCTCCACCACCTCGCCCTTGCGAACACCGCCGTGCGGGGTGGCCTGCTTCACCGTCGCGGTGATCGTGTCCCCGATCCGCGCGTACCGACGATCGGAACCGCCCTTGACGCGGATGCAGAGGATCTCGCGCGCGCCGGAGTTGTCGGCGACCCTGAGTCTTGATTCCTGCTGGATCACTTACTTCGCTTTCTCCAGGATCTCGACCAGGCGCCAGCGCTTGGTCCGGGAAAGGGGGCGGGTCTCGACGACGCGGACCAGATCGCCCTCGCCGGCCTCGTTGCGGGCGTCATGAGCGTGCAGCGTGCGCGAGCGGCGCACGATCTTCTCGTACTGCGGGTGCCGCCGCGCGATCTCGATCTCGACGGTGATGGTCTTGTCCGGCTTGCTGGAGACGACTCGGCCCTGCCGCGTCTTGCGACCGGCGGAGCGACGCTCGGCCGGCGAAGTGCCGGTGCCGGCCTCCTTCTTTCCGCGACGCTTGGCGCGGTAGGCGGAACGCCGGCCTGCGGCCCGCTTGCGGGCCTCCCCGCGCGCCGCCGCGCGCTCCTCCGGGGTCTGCTCGGGACGAGCCTCGGCCGGGCGGCGCGAGCGCTCCAGGCGGCGGCGAGCCTTCCAGTCGAGGCCCTCCAGCTCGTCAGGGCCCTCGGCCGCCGGAGCCTCGCCGTCGGCAGCTTCCTCGCCCTCAGGGGCCGGCTCGTCGGCAGCAGCCTCTTCGGCGGGCGCCTCCTCCTCGGCAGGGGCCTCCTCAGCCTGAGTCTCATCAGCCTGGGGCTCCTCCGCCGGAGTCTCTTCCGGAGCCTCTTCGGTCTGCTCGTTCTTTTCCTCTTCGGCCATCAGGTCCTCAGCTCGTGTTCAAGATCGATGCCGCGCTCCTTGGCGACGGTAAGAAGCCGGGCCACGTCGCGGCGCACCGCGGTGATCCGCGCAGTGTTCTCCAGCTCGCCGGTGGCGTGCTGGAGCCGAAGCGCGAACTGCTCCTCGCGGGTCTGCTGGATCCGCTCCAAGAGCTCGTCGTCCTTGAGGTTGTGTGCCTCCGAAGCCTTCATGACGCCTGTTCCACTCCCTCGCGGCGGACGAACTTGGTCTTGATCGGAAGCTTGTTGCCGGCGAGGCGCATCGCGTCCTTCGCGAGGTCCTCGGGGACGCCGGCGAGCTCGAACATCACCTTGCCCGGCTTCACCACGGCGACCCAGCCCTCCGGGTTGCCCTTGCCCGAGCCCATCCGGGTCTCGGCGGGCTTCTTGGTGATCGGCTTGTCCGGGAAGACGTTGATCCAGACCTTCCCGCCGCGCTTGATCTTGCGGGTCATCGCGACACGGGCGGCCTCGATCTGGCGGTTGGTGATCCAGCCGCGATCGAGGGCCTTGAGCCCGTACTCGCCGAAGGCGACCGTCGTGCCGCCCTTCGAGTAGCCGCGCCGGCGACCGCGCTGCTGCTTGCGGTAGCGAACCCGCTTCGGCATCAGCATCAGCCGCGACCTCCTCGACCACCGCCGGACGGCGGCCCGCCGTTCTCGTCGGTGAGCTCGGAGCGGAAGCCCTCGGGCATGACCTCGCCCTTGTTGATCCAGCACTTGACGCCGATCCGGCCGGTCGTGGTCTTCGCCTCGATGAAGCCGTAGTCGATGTCGGCCCGAAGGGTGTGGAGCGGGACCCGGCCGTCCGAGTAGCCCTCGGTCCGCGCCATCTCCGCGCCGCCGAGCCGGCCGGATACCTGGACCTTGACGCCCTTCGCGCCGGAGCGCATCGCGGAGGTCAGAGCGCGCTTCATCGCTCGGCGGAAGGCGACCCTGTTCTGGAGCTGCTCGGCGATCGACTGCGCGACCAGCTTCGCGTCGAGCTCCGGGCGCTTGATCTCCTTGATGTTGACCTTGACCGGCTTCCCGGTGAGCTTGTGGAGCTCGCGGCGCAGCGCATCGACCTCGGTCCCCGACTTGCCGATCACGATGCCGGGTCGCGCGGTGGAGATGTCGACCTCGATCTCCCCGGAGCCCTTCTTGATCGTGATCTTGGAGAGACCTGCGTGCGAGAGCTTGTTCTCGATGTGCGAGCGGATCGCGAGGTCCTCGTTCAGGTAATCCGCGAAGTCGCGCTCGTTGAACCAGTTCGACTTCCAGTCGTGGATGTAGCCGACCCGGAAGCCCTCGGGGTGGATCTTCTGTCCCATCTCCTAGTCCTCCGGTGTCAGCGCCACGGCGATGTGGCTGGTTCGCTTGTTGATTCGCGTGGCACGGCCAAGTGCGCGTGGCCGGTAGCGGCGAAGCGTCGGTCCCTCGTCGACGTGGATGTCCTTGATCATCAAATCGTCGGCGACCAGGTCGTGGTTGGCCTCGGCATTGGCGGCGGCGGACTCGATCAGCTTGCGGATGTCCTGGGCGGCGCTGCGAGTCGAGAAGCGCAGCAGGGGAAGCGCATCATCCAGGGGCAGGCCGCGGACCTGGTCGGCGATCAGCCGCGCCTTGCGGGGCGCCACCCGCACGAAGCGGGCGCGCGCGTTGACCACGGGGCGTTCCGGCGCCTCTTTCTTGGCCCGTGCCTCCGACTTTTTCTCGGCCTTCGGCTTGGCCTCGGCCTTCGGCTTGGCGGGAGACTTCTTGGCCGCCGGCTTCTTGGCGGTCGCAGTCTTGGATGACTTGGAGTCGGCTTTCTCCGTTTTACGGGTCGCACTGTCGCGCGCCCTCGCATCAGCCTCGGCCGCGCCCTTGCCGCGGGTCGCCGTCTCCTTCTTCGGCTCGGCCGCGGTCTTGCGCGTGCGCGAGCCGCCGGAGCCTCCGGACGACTTCCTTGCAGCCGGCTTGCGCCGCTGCTTCTCGGTGTCCTTCTTCTTCTCAGCCATCACTCACGCTCCGAGGCGGTACCGGCACCCGAGTGGGCGCGGAAGGTGCGGGTCGGGGCGAACTCCCCCAGCTTGTGACCGACCATCGACTCCGAGATGTAGACCGGCACGTGCTTGCGACCGTCGTGGACGGCGATCGTGTGGCCGACCATCTCCGGAAAGATCGTCGAGTGGCGCGACCAGGTCTTCAGCATTTGCTTCTGACCCGACTCGTTCATCGCGGCAACGCGCTTCATCAGGCGCTCCTCGGCCCACGGGCCCTTCTTGGTCGAACGTCCCATTAGCTCCTACTTCCTCTTTCCTCGCCGCCGGCCGCGCACGATCAGCGTGTCCGAGCGCTTGCCCTTCTTCCTGGTCCTGTAGCCGAGCGTCGGCTTGCCCCAGGGGGTGACCGGGTGGCCACCGGGCGTGTGGTGGGCCTCGCCGCCGCCGTGCGGATGGTCCACGGGGTTCATCGCCACCCCGCGGGTCTGCGGCCGCTTGCCTTTGTGCCGGTTGCGCCCGGCCTTGCCGACCTTGACGTTCTGGTGCTCGGCGTTGGAGAGCGTGCCGACGGTCGCACGGCACTCGCCGCGGACCATCCGGACCTCCGAAGAGGGCAGGCGCAGGCTCACCATCTGACCCTCCTTGGCGACAACCTGGATCGCAGTGCCGGCCGACCGGCCGAGCTTGCCGCCCTGGCCCGGGATCAGCTCGACGTTGTGGACGACGGTGCCGGTCGGGATCCGCGCCAGCGGCAGCGAGTTGCCGGGCGCGATGTCTGCGCCTTCGCCGGAGACGACCTCCGCGCCCACGCGGAGCCCCTGCGGGGCGAGGATGTAGCGCTTCTCGCCATCGGCGTAGTTGAGCAGGGCGATGCTCGCCGAGCGATTCGGGTCGTACTCGATGGAGGCAACGCGGGCCGGTACCGCGTCCTTGGTGCGCTTGAAGTCGATCTGCCGATAGCGCCGCTTGGCGCCGCCGCCGCGATGGCGCGCGGTGACGCGCCCGCCGGAGTTGCGCCCGCCGGACGAGCCCTTGCCCTTGGTGAGCTTCTTGTTCGGCTCCGCATTGGTGAGCTCCTCGCGCATCGGGTAGGTGCCGAAGCGGCGGCCGGGGCTGGTCGGTCTGGTCTTCCGATTCGCCATGGGCTAGCCCTCCACCGCCGCGCCCTCGAACAGCTCGATCCGCTCGCCGGGGGCGAGCTGCACCACGGCCTTCTTCCAGGAGCGGGAGCGGCCCGAGTGGAGCCCGCGCCGCTTGGGCTTCGACTTCACCTTCGAGGTCCGAACCGCCCGCACATTGACGCCGAAGATCTCCTCAACCGCCTGCGCGATCTGCAGCTTGTGGGCCCGGTCGTGGACCCGGAACGTGTACTTGCCCTCGCCCATCAGGGCGTAGCTCTTCTCCGAGACCACCGGACGCACGATCACCTGGCGAGCATCCATCAGGCCCTCACCTCCCCTCCGGCACGACCCTGGAGCCGCTCGAGGGCAGCCTGGGTCACGACGAGGGAGGTCGCGCCGATCACATCCGCGACGCCCGTCGCGTC
>DATFOK010000138.1:0-16640 GCA_035265665.1 Solirubrobacterales bacterium
GACGAACGACGAGAGCACGATCATCACGTCGAGCAACGTGTCGATCTTGGGCGCCGCGGTGGATCCCTGCTCGCCGTTCCAGTCCGGGATCAGCATGATCACCGAGCTGACGATCGTGAGCACGATCACCGCGGCGATCAGTTTTCCAATCGGGACGCCCCGCACGGGCGCCATTCTATTCAGGCAGCCTGAACCGCCCGCCCCAGGGCTTGTGCCTCAGGGCACGACCGCAGGCAGCCGGCCGAGCTCGCCGCGCGAAGCGGCGATCACCGTCCGGGCCACGCCCTCCCAGCTCCAGAGCTCATCGACTCGCTTCGCCAGCGCCAACCCCGCCTGACTGCGCCGGGCCGGGTCCAGCGCGAGCCAGCCGGAGACCCGATCCGCCAGCTGGGTGACAGCCTCCGGGCCCACCGGGAAGCTGAGCAGGGGCCTGAGATCGGGGTCGAGCACCTCCGCGAGCAGCTTCGAGACCTCGCGCATGCCGGAGTGATCCGCCGAGACCGGCGGCACCCCGCACGCCGCGGACTCGGCCGGGACCATGCCGAAGGCCTCGGGCCACGTGCTGGTCATCGTGAAGGTGTCGGCGGCCGGCATCACCTCGGCGACCTCCTCGTGGGCGAGCCGGCCGCCGATCAGGATCGAGCCCGCGGCCTCCCGCGCCGCCTCCGCGTAGCCGGCGGGCGGATCGCTGAGGAAGCCGGTCAGGATCGGTAGGGGCGTCGGCTCCTGTCCCTCGTGGCCTCGCCCGCGGGCAGCCACCTCGAGCGCCGCCTCAAGGTCGCCGCGATCGAGCGCTTCGACCAGGGCGCGCAGCCCGGGCTCGAACGCCCCGAAGCCGATGAACAGCAGCCGCGGTGACGGCGCGCGAGCGGCGAGCCGCTCCCGGTGGACGAGCGGCCAGGCCGCCGCCAGCAGGTCCACCCCCTTGCTGACCAGGAACTTGCCTACGTAGAGCACGCGAGGGTCGCCCTCCGACCAGTCGCGCAGCGACGCGGCGACCGCCGGGCCGTCACGACCGAACGAGTCCTCCGCGCTCTGCGGTGCCTCGGAATCGAGGCCCTCCGCGAGCAGCTCCAGGTTGCGCTGTGCCTCGTCGGGCTCCCGCGGGCGGAAGCGGTGGACGTCGACGCCGGGCGGCCCGAGCCGGGTGCGATCGGGCAGGGTTGGGTCGGGGACCGTCTCGTAGAGGACGCCGGCGGTGTGTGAGGATCCAGCGAGAATGCCGGCCGCGGCGCCGATGCCCTCCAGCGCAAAGGGGACGAAGCGCTCCGGATGCGGCCTCACCACGTAGGAGAGATCCGAGCCGTGGACCTTGATCGCGAAGCGCAGCCCGGCGCGCGCGAGGATCACCGGCCCCATGATCAGATGATTCGCCAGGGCCGCGTCCGGCTCGCCGTGCTGCTCGACGACCTGCCGCACGGCCGAGACGTTCGCGTCCAGGTAGCGGTCGAGCTCCTCGTCGGTGAGCTCGGGGAACGTCTTCACTTCGAACCCCTCGTAGCGGTCGGCGACGAACACCGGCAGCAGGCCGCCGATATCGGGGACGTGGACCGTGATGTTCTCGCTCAACCGAACCCAGTCGAGATCGTCGGCCTTGCGGTCCTGACAAATGAGATGGACGTCGTGCCCCTGGCGGGCGAGCGCCTGCGCGAGGCTCGCGTTGTAGACGTTCGAGCCGGTGCCGTGCAGCAGGTAACCGTGGAAGATGAGCACTTGCATCCGGCGCAACGGTATTGTGCGCGCCGTGCAGAACCCGGAGCAGACCTATCGCCTCCGAGCGCCGGCTTCCGGCCGTGAGGCGCTGGCCAAGGTCCGGCCGGAAGGTGTCTACGTCGATCGGGAGACCGGCGAGGAGATGAAGGTCGTCGCCGCGACACTGCCGCTCGCACCTTCCGAGTCCGCGCTGGTCAGGGCCCCCGAGAACCTGCGCACCTGCCGGCGCTGCAGGCAGCTGATCGGGCTCGACGTCAGCGACTGCCCGTACTGCGGGCTTCGCCAGCCGGCGCTCGACGGCACCTCGTGACCCGGGCCCTCGCGGCCACATCGCTCCTCATCGGCCTCGCCATCGCCGGCTGCGGCGGCGATGACTCGGACGAAACCACCGCGCCTACCGTCTCGATCCCGGCCATCACATCCCCGATCGCGCCCACCACGACGACGCCCCCTGCCAGCACGACGACCACCACGCCCACGGACGCGACGACCACCGGCAAGGGCGCAAAGCCGGTCAACCCGAAGGCGCCCGACTCGGAGACCAATGACGTCCCGCCCCCGCCTGGGAGCCCTCAGGAGGCGTTCGAGAAGCAGTGCGAGCAGAACCCGGCCGCCTGTGGGTAGCTACTGCGAAAACCGACGCTTTGCATGGAAAACAGTACCCGCCGCGAGATAGTGCGTGGGCGACGTCACTGTTGACAGCCCCTCGGAGCTCTTAGTGTCGGCACTACAACAAATCGGCCCGGGACGCTTGCAGCGCCCTTGGGCCTAGATAGGGGAGGTACGCAATGCACAGGAAGTCATTGCTTGCCGTTGCGGTCTGTACCGCCGCGCTTGCAGGTGCAAGTGCAAGTGCCGCTCTCGCGGGCGAGGTCAAGGGCCCTCCGGGGACACCAAGTAGTGCCACGAACCCGGTCCCGACCCCGCCTACGTCGGGCCAGAATGGTGTGCGCGACCATGCGAACTCGATCTGCGCCTTCTCCGGGCTGAATGACCTGGACCCGGAGCAGGGGCCCACGGACACCATCGTCCAGACCCCCGGCCACTTCATGCTCGCGGGGCTTACGCCTCCCGGCGTTCCCGGTCACGGAACCAACATTCCCGGGTTCGAGAACGGCTGCAGGGGCGGCAGCAACTGAGACACGCCCCTTGGCCTCGGCACCAGCGTCGGGGCCAACCTTCATCCTCTAAACCTGAGGTCTAGCCACCGTGATCGAGCGAGATACTGCGTGGGCGATGTCGGAGGAGAACGTCGAGCTCGTTCGCCGGATGTACGAGTTGTTCAACCGATGGGGGGTCCACCCCGCGGGTGAGCGCAATCCCGAGATTGCGCCACGCATCCATCCCGAGATTGAGTTCCACACTCACGCGAGCGCCCCGGAGGCGGGTGTCTACCGTGGTCGCGAGGCGGTGATCGAGTACCACGAGCGCGTTTTTGGGATGTTCGAGCACGTCCGCATAGAGGTGAAGGAGCTGCTGTCGGCGGGCGATCGCGTGGTGGTCATCTCTCGCCAGCACACGGTCCCCAGGGGCAGCGAAGCGGAAATAGTGCAGCGGGTCGTGGAGGTCTTTACGTTCAGAGACGGCCTGGTCGCGGAGCGAAAGACCTTCCCGACCCGGGCGGACGCCCTCGAAGCCGCCGGGCTGTCGGAATAGGTGCTTTGGAGGAGAAGCGGCTACTTGTCGCTTTCGTTCCGGACGTCCGGAACCAACGCGACAAACCGACAAATCGGGATCGCGCCGCTACTTCTTCTTCTTCGACGGCTTCTGGTTCGGGTCGGCGACCACGGTCGCCGAGTAGAGCAGGCGGGCGGTGTTGTAGGTGCAGCCGTAGGCGCGCAGCGAGCCGGGGGCTTCCTGCGGAGTGCCGGCGAGGATTTCCTCCGTGTCGTCGCAGGCGCCCTTCTTGCGGCTCGCCTGCCACTTGGTGTTCGCGCTCTGGTTGATTGCGAACGCCGGGGCCCAGGTGGGCACGGTCAGCGCCACGACGTTGTTCGGCTTCACCCACAGCGGAGTGTCCAGGGTGAAGGTCGTGGTCTGCCCGAGGTACTGGGCGAGATCCTCGACCGGCGACTGGGACTTGAGCTTGTAGATCGGCTTGCCCTGCCTGACCTTCTTCATGATCGGCTTCAGGACCGAGATCCGCGCCTTCGGGGCCCCGCCGAAGGTCTTGGTGAAGAAGTCGTAGTCGCTCTGGTTGTTGTTGTTCGGGTTCGGCTTCGTACTGGGCGCGCCGGTCTTGATCGACCAGGCGACGATCCGCCCCCGGAAGCTGACGGTGAAGGGGCTCCTCGCCCCCGTGATCGAGGTCTGGAAGCCGGTGGTCTTGCCGACCGCCTGACAGGTCGTGGGACACGAGGGCGTCGCCGGTGCGGCCGCACCGAGCACGACTACTCGCGCCGCGGCGCCGGCGCTGCCGGCCCCGAGAACCGCCGCGAGCACCATCGCTGCCACCGCGACGGCGCAGGCGATCGCGAGCCTGTGCAGGCGCGCGAAGAGGTGAGCTTCGTGGCCCATCGACTTCATTGAACACCTCATTTGCGGGCGGGTTGCGGGGTTTCCTTGCAAGCCCGACCGCTAGGGTGCGAGCCCATGGAAGCGGGATCCGCCTTCCAGCTCTACCTCGACTCGGCCCTGGAGAGCTTCGGGATCGAGGCCGACGAGACGGAGCGCGCCGTGATGGCAGGCGTCTGGTCGATCTGGGAGCCGGGAATGAATCTGCTTCGCGACGCTGACCTCGACGGCGAGCGCCACGAGCCCCTCCCGGACCTCTCCGCCCCGCCCGCCGCATGAGCGCCCTCGACCTGCCGCTGCGCGAGCAGGCCGCCGAAATCGCGTCGGGCGAGATCGACCCCGGCGAGTTGCTCGAGGAGTGCCTTGGCCGGATCGAGGAGCGCAATCCGGAGCTGAACGCGGTCGTCGCGACCTTCCCGGAGCAGTCGCGCGAAATGCTCGAGCGGGCACCCGACGGGCCGCTCCGCGGGGTGCCGGTGGTGATCAAGGACGAGTGGCCGCTGCCCTGGCGCGCCGAGACGGTCGGCGCCGCGGCGGTCCCCGGCGTCACCACCCGCCCCGGCGAGTCGGGGCCGTATCGCGCCCTGCGCGACGCGGGCGCCGTGGTCGCGGCCGTCGGCAACATGCACGAGCTCGGCTCGAGCAGCACCGGCAACACCTCCGTCTATGGGCCGGCGCACAACCCCTGGGACCTCGAGCGCTGCCCGGGCGGCTCCTCGAGCGGGCCCGGCGCCTCGGTCGCGGGCGGGCTGGTCTCGGGCGCGATCGGAGCCGACGGGCTCGGCTCGATCCGGTACCCCGCTGCCTACTGCGGGCTCACCGGGCTGAAGCCGACCTTCGGTCGGTCCGCGATGGAGGGTCACCACATCCCGAACACCGAGACGATCGTCTCGGGGCCACTCTGCCGCGACGCCGCCGATTGCAGGCTGCTCGCCTCGGTGATGTTCGGCGAGGCGCTTCCCAGCGAGCAGCGGAGCGCACTGCGGATCGGCGTGATCCGGGACCCGTTCTGGAGCGACTCCGCGCCCGGCGTCCGCGAGGCCTGCGAGTCGGCCCTCGAAGCGCTGCGGGCCGAGGTCGGCGGCGAGGTGATCGAGGTCGAGATCCCTGACCAGGAATTGATCCTCCCGGCCGCCGTGCTCGTCGCGCAGTCCGAGGAGGCCGGGCACCTGACACCGCGGAACCTGAATGCCCTCCCCGAGGAGCTCGGGCTGATCAACCGCAGTGTCCTCAAGCTGCGGGGCCTGATCCCGGGGAGCCTCACGGCCCGCGCCTTCCTGGCCCGCGCCCAGGCTCGGCGCAATCTCGCCGCGCTCTTCGAGCGCGTCAACCTGCTTGCCTGGCCGACCGTGCCGGCGGTGGCGCCGCCGCTCGCCGACCCAATGATCGAGCTGCCCTCCGGCGCCGCTTCGGCCGATGCAGGGAACGCCCGCCAGGGAGTGATCGCGAACCTGACCGGCATTCCCGGGCTGAATGTTCCCGTGGGCCTCGGCGAGGGCCTGCCCGTCGGACTGCAGCTGCTCGCCGCCTGGGGTCAGGACACCCAGTTGCTCGACGCCGCCGAGGCGCTTGAGCGCGCCACCAGTCGCGAGTTCGTGGAGCTCAGGCCAGCCGCCGTCGCCTGATTGCAATCCTGGCCCGATGAGCCGGCGGGGATGGATCGCGTTCGCGGCGCTCTCGGTGATCTGGGGCGTCCCGTATCTCTTCATCAAGGTTGCGGTCGACGACGGCGTCTCCCCATTCTTTTTGTCCTGGGCGCGCCTCGTGCTCGGAGCCTGCGTGCTCACCGCGATCGCTCCGAGGCAGACCGTCGAGATGGTTCGGACGGGGCCGTGGCGCTGGCTGATCGCCTACGCCGTCGCCGAGATGACCCTGCCGTTCCCGCTGATCGCAGCCGGCGAGCAGCAGGTCGACTCCTCGATCGCGGCGATCATCATCGCGACGGTTCCGCTGATCATCGCCCTGCTCGCGCTTCGCTTCGACCACACGGAGCGGCCAACCCGCACGAGGATGACCGGGATGCTGATGGGCCTGTCGGGCGTGATCGCCCTGGTCGGCATCGATCTGAGCGGGCGCAGCGGGGAGGTCCTCGGCGCCGCGGCGGTGCTGCTGGCCGCGTTCGGCTACGCCGTGGGGCCGATGATCATCAATCGTCAGCTGGTCTCGTTCGACCCGTTCGCGACGATGGCGGCCAGCCTCTGGGTCGCAGCAGCCCTGCTCACCCCCGCGGGGCTGCTGACCGTGCCGGACTCGGTACCCCCGGCAGACGCGGTCGTCTCCCTGGTCGTCCTGGGACTGGTGTGCACGGCGGCCGCCTTCGTGATCCTGATGGTGCTCGTCTCCGAGGTCGGTGCGGGCCGCGCCTCGATCATCACCTACATCAACCCGGTGATCGCCGTGGCCCTCGGCGTGATCGTCCTCGGTGAGAGCCTCGGCGCGGGCGCGATCGCCGGCCTGCTGCTGATCCTCGCGGGGTCGTGGCTCGCGACCGACGATCGGCTGCCGCCGAATCCCACCGCGATCGTGACGCGCTGGCGACGCCCGAGAGGGCCGGCGGTCGCCGAGCCCTCGGCGCCGGTCCGCGCTGTGTGACGGTCCTCCGCTCCGCGCCGGATATCCGGCCTAGCCAGCTGTGGTGGTTCGACCGGCGGTCGCGTCTTGGGGTGCGGGAACCGACGGCGTCGCGGCGAGTGTGGCCGCGAGCAGCAGTGGGGTGAGTAGGGCGAGCCGCTGTGTCGAAGGCGTCGCCAGGTCCTTTGCGGCGACCTCGGCGATCGCCTCGGTCTGGAGCCCGATCAGCTCGGTCATCGTCCGGCAGGTGGCCGCCTGAGGAGCGTCCTCCTCGACCGAGGCCGCGAGCCCCGCCATGGCGATGATCTCCTCCGCGTCGGCGCCGACGATCATCCTGCCGAGCGCGACCATCGCGTACAGGTACACGCGCTCGAGGATCAGGTCGCGATCTCCGTCGGGGGGCCCCGGCGGGGGCCCGTAGTCGACTGGGTCCTCACCTGCCAGGAGACGCTCGAGCTGTGCGGCGCAGACGCCGCTCAGCTGCTCGGCTGAGAGCCCGGCCTCGAGGCCGCAGCGGATCGTGAGGATCGCATTCAGCGCGGGCGCGCCGTACGGCACGTCGCTCGCGAACAGGATCTGGCCCGGTGGGACGTAGGAGAACAGGAACGTGAGGTCGGCCGGAACCCACCAGGAGGTGTCGATGAAGACGTTCGGGTGGTCAGGCATGTGCCGCCACATCCAGCTCAGATCCGACACGGCGGCGTGCGCGAGGATGATCCGGGTCCGGGGGAACTCCTCCGAGTACGCGAAGGTGTGGCGGCCGAGAGCGGGGATCCCGCGCCCCGCGTGGATCAGGACCGGGAGGCGATGCTCGTCGGCCAGCGCGAAGACCTCCCGTGCCCCGGGCGAGTCCATCAGGAAGTCGTCGGAGCGCGGGTGCAGCTTGATGCCGCGGGACCCGAGCTCGATGCACCTCGATCCCTCGGCCACGGCGCCATCGTTCGGGTTGAGCCGGCAAAACGGGACCAGTCGGCCGTCGGAGCCGGCAGCCTCGGCAAGGACCAGGTCATTGGCGTGCCGGTAGCCACCGGGCTCGTGCATCGGGAAGGCGACCCCGCGGGCGTCGAGCGGGTCAAGGATGTCGATGAGCTGCCCGCCGGACAGCCGTGCGCCATCCGGATCATTGGCGCCGATGTGGGTGTGAGCGTCGAAGAGAGCGGGGCTCGGCAGCTCGGGGAGAAGTGGCCGCAGCCACGCCTGCAGCAGCGATTCGTTGATCGAGGCGGCCAAGCAGCCAGTCTAGTCTGCGCCCGTGCCACAGCTTCCCCTAGTGGTGGACGCCCCGGTCCGCGACAGTGTCATGCGCATCGCCCAGCAGACGCTCGGTGCGAGCTGGATCGAGGGAGAGCGAGACGGCGTCCCCTTCGCGTACTCACGGCCGAGCCCGGGCCACTACCCGTGGCAGTGGTACTGGGACTCCTGCTTTCACGCCATCGTCTGGCGGCGCTTCGACCGCGACCGCGCCGAGAGCGAACTGCGCAGCCTGCTCGACGGCGGGCGCGCCGACGGCTTCATCGGCCACACGATCTTCTGGGACCGGCCGGTCGACTGGCAGCGTCGCTGGACCTACAACGTCACCTCGAGGAGCGCGCGGAACACCTCGACGATCCAGCCGCCCCTGCTTGCCTGGGCCTGGAGGATCTCGGTCGGGGACCCGGCCGAGGAGCGGCGGATCGCCGCCCATCACCGCTGGCTGGAAGCGAACCGGGACCTCGACGGCGACGGCCTCCTCTGGCTGGTCCAGCCCGACGAGTCGGGTCTCGACTCCTCCTCGAAGTTCGACGCGGTCTGGGGTCGACGCGCCCACGCCCGGCTTCTCTTCCCGTTCCTGATCGCCAGGAATCGCCGTCTCGACTGGGATGCGCGCCGCGTCCTCGCGGACGGCGGCCCCGTGCTCTGCGAGGTGGTCACGAACGTGCTCTGGTGCCTTGCCCGGCTCGCCGCCGGCGAGCCCTCCATCACCCCGGCGCTGATAGACCGGCTCTGGGACGAACGCAGTGGCCTGTTCCTCGACACCGCCCGCGGCGACGTCGCCAGGGTCGGCGACACGGACCCGGCCGGCGGCGACCACCGCATTCGCGTCTCCACCTGGTCGGCACTGGCGCCGCTGGCATTGCCGGATCTGCCGGATGAGATCGGCAGGCGCCTCGTCGAGGAGCACCTGCTCGACCAGCGCAAATACTGGCTCCCGTATCCGCCCACCTCGGTCTCCGCGCAGGAGCCGAGCTTCGAGCCGCTCAAGTGGAAGGCGCCGCTGCGGCGCCTCTACTGGCGCGGCCCCACCTGGATCAACTCCGCCTGGCTGATCTGGATGGGCCTGCTCCGCCACGGCTACGTGCCCGAGGCGCTCGAGATGACGAAGCGACTCGCCGGCGCCGTCGTCCGCGAACGCCTGCGCGAGTTCTACGAGCCCTACACCGGGGAGGGGCTCGGTGCGCGGGACTTCGGCTGGTCCTCCCTGATCGCGGAGCTGGTGGAGCCAGACCCGGGCGCCGCGAGCTCGTATCTCGCCTAGGAGGCTGTCCCGAGGCCGGGACGCCTACGTCGTGGCCGGGATCGGGACCGGAATCGAGACGCCGGCCTTGCAGACGAACTTGTTCACGCTGAGCTTCGTCGCCTTGACCCGCACGGAGTTCGTTCCCGCGGGCAGGCTGGGCGGCAGCTGTCCCGAGAGCTTCCAGTTTCCACTCGCGTCCGTCGTGGCGCCGTCGAGCACCGCGATCACCGCGCCGCTCGCGTCGAGCACCTGAAGCCTCACGCCCCTGGCCGGCTTGCAGGCGGAGGCCGTGTTGAGCGTGCCCTTCGCCGTCACCTTGCCTGACTTGTTGAACTTCGGGCTGCCGGTGAAGAAGACGACCGCGGTCTTCTTCTTCTTGCCCGCGAGCGCCACTGCGCTGAATGAGCCGACCGCGAGCGCCGCGATCGCGAACACGGCTAGGACCTTCGCTGGCCTCATCGGACTCCCTCCTCCTTGGATACGACCGTGGGCGAGTTTACGGCTTCGCCATCAAACGGGTTGCGCCTCGCTTCGCTACGGCGCACCCTCGCATCTACTTGTAGCGGTAGGTGATCCGGCCGCGGTCGAGGTCGTAGGGCGAGAGCTCGATCTTCACCCGGTCGCCCGGCAGGATCCGGATGTAGTGGCGGCGCATCTTGCCCGAGATGTGGCCCAGGACCTCGTGGTCGTTGTCCAGCTTGACGCGGAACATCGTGTTGGGCAGGGCCTCGGTGATCTCGCCCTCCATCTCGATCTTCTCTTCCTTCGCCATCTGCGCCGGGCAGGGTAGCGCTTGCAGGCGATCCGCCCGGGGATCCGCCTGCCGCTCAGCGTCCCTCGAAGGTGGCCTTGCCGGGGCCCTCCTCGAGGAAGGTCTGGACGGCGTTCTGCAGATCCTCCGAGGCGAACAGCTCGGCGAAGACGCCCGGCGTGACCCGGTCAGCCTCCTGCACCCCGCCGGCCCGGTAGGCGCGGATGATCCGCTTGGTAGCGCCGTGCGCGATCGTTGGCCCGTTCGCCAGCCGGTGCGCGAACCTCATCCCCTTCTCGAGGAGCTCATCATCGGGGAGCACCCGGCTGACGACGTTCCAGCGCTCGAGCGTGGCTGCGTCGTAGAGGCCGCCACTCATCACGAACTCGGCCGCGCGAGCGGGGCCGGCGCGCTCGGCCATACGCTGTGTCCCGCCCGCGCCGGGAGTGAGGCCGACGACCGCCTCCACCAGCCCGAAGCGAGCCGACTCACTCGCCCAGATCATGTCGCAGCCCAGGGAGATCTCGAGCCCGGCCGTCAGGCAGAGGCCGTGGACCAGCGCGAGCGTCGGGATCGACAGCGCCTCGAGGCGCTGCACCACCGGAATCAGCGAGCCGAAGGCGTCGGAGGCCGCGCCCTGCTCGACCACCCGCTGGAAGCTGTGCACATCGACGCCCCCGGTGAAGATGTCGCCCTCCGCCCGCCAGACCAGAGCCCGGGCGTCCGAACCCTCCACCTCATCTACGCAGGAGGTGAGCGCGCCCCAGGCGTCGTCGCCGAACAGGTTGAGCGGCGGGTTCTCCAGGATCATCACGGCGACGTTGCCATCGCGCTCGAGGCGGATCGGAGCGTCAGCCATCTTCACCTCGCAGTCTCTTGGCTATGCCAGCGATCTCGTCGGAGTCGCCCGGCTCGGGGACCCACGGGAGCTTCAGCGGATCCTCCTCGTAGCGGGGCACGACGTGGATGTGGAAGTGGAAGACCGTCTGCCAGGCCGCGGCGCCGCAGGCGTTGATCAGGTCGATCCCGTCGGCCTCGAGGACGTCCTTCATGCGCCTCGACAGCCGCTGCGCGGCGAGGATCGTCGCCGTCAGGTCGTCCTCACCGATCTCGAGGAGGTCGGCCGAATGCTCTCGCGGCACGACCAGGGCGTGCCCGGGCGTCGCCGGGTTGATGTCCATGAAGGCGACGGTCCGCTCATCGGAGTCGATCGTCTCGCTCGGGATCGACCCGGCGACGATGCCGCAGAAGAGGCACTCAGGGTCCGCCATGCCGGCGGCAGGCTATCGGGCACAGAAAAAGGAGCGGCCCGCCGGGGGGCCGCTCCTTTCGCATCCGAATCTGATTCGTGAGTTACGGAGTTGCCGGCGCGATCGCGATTGGGGCGCTGTCGCCGGTGATCTGCAGGCAGTCGAAGCGACGGCCCTTCTTGGTCTTCTTGCCCTTCTTCTTGCTGCCGACCTTCCTGATCGCCTGGTCGACGGTCGCGCGGAGCACGACGCTCGCCGTCGGCGGGTTGGTGTCCGTCGGCTTGGGCAGGGTGGCCGTGTACTTGCCGTTCGAGCCGGTGGTCGTCATGCCGACCTCGGGCCCGACGGTCGTCCCGTTCACGTAGGCGAAGTGCACCGTCCTGCCCTTCTTGCAGCCGCTGTTGCTCGCGACGCCACCGCTCGCGATCACCGTGGTCGTCGTCGCGTCGACGGTCGTCGGCGTGACGGCCACGCTGACGGTCCCGCCGACCTGCTTGGCGCTCTTCACGCCGAGCGCGCTCGGTACGGCAACCGCGGCGACCGCCAGCGCGCACACCGCGGAGGCGCTGATCAGCTTCTTCATCGGTCTCCCTTCCTAGCTCTTCGTCTCGCTCTCGAAAGCGACCCCCGATCCCCCTGGGGTACGGGCATTCGTCACGGCTCGAACAGACGTCCAGAGCTAGACAAGCTGCCTGGCCCGCGCGAGAGCCTCTTCGCGGCCAGTGACCTCGCCGGCGAACGCCTCGGCCCGGAGCTCCTCCAGCAGGCGCCCCAGCTCGGGTCCCGGCTCGAGGCCGAGCTCGCTTGCCAGCTCATCCCCGGAGAGAGGCGGGCTCGGCGGACCGTCCCGATGCCACGGCAAGGCGTCGCGAAGCATCTCCCGCGCCAGCTCGAGGTGCGCCTCGACCATCTCGGCACTCGCCAAGGGCCCCTCGCCGCGCGCGGCCAGTCGGTCTGCCACGCTCAGCAGGGTAACGTCGGCCGCCACCGGCTCCGTCGCGACCAGGTAGTCGTAGACGGCCCGCCGCGACAGCGGCCGCTGGTGGATCAGGAAGCCGAGCCGCAGGTGGTGAAGGGCAAGGCCCTGCAGGTGTGCGCCGAGCCTGCGGCTGACCCGCAGGCGCCTGCAGACCTCGGCGATGATCCGGGCGCCGGCCTCGTCGTGGCCGATGAATGTCACGTACCCGGAGCCCTCCGAGCGGGTCTCGGGCTTGCCGAGGTCGTGGAAGAGCGCGCCGAACCGGAGCGCCTCGCGACGGCTGAGCGCATCGGCCAGCGGCTCCGCCAGGAAAGCGTCGATCTCGGGCGCGAGCTCGCCCGCGAATCCCTCCATCTCGCGCTCGAGCCCGAGCCACTCCTCGAGCACGGCGAGCGTGTGCCCGAGCACGTCGAGGTGGTGGTTCGGGTTCTGCACCACGCCCCGCAGTGCCTCGAGCTCGGGCAGGACCACCGCCGTCAGATCGAGCTCATCCATCAACTCGATCCCGCGCAGCGGCCGCGGGCCGACGACAATCCCCCGCAGCTCGGCGAATTGGCGCTCCCCTGCCGGGTCGGCCGCCCGGGACGACGCGGCTCGGGCAAGCTCCAAGGTCCCGGGCTCGATGGCGAGATCGTGCCGGGCGGCGAGGCGCGCGGCGCGGAGCAGCCGGACCGGATCGGCGCGGAAGGCGTGCTCGGAGGCCGCGCGCAGCAGGCGGGCCTCGCCGTCGGCCAGCCCGCCGGTCGGGTCGATGAGCTGCCCTCCCTCGAGCGGCCGCGCGATCGCGTTCAAGGTGAAGTCGCGCGCGCGCAGGTCCTCCTCGATGCTGTCGGCCCGAAGCGCGGCCACGTCCACGTGCCAGCCATCGGTGGGGGCGATCGCCCGCCAGGTCGCGTGCTCCTCCGAGAGGCGAAAGGCCGTGCCGCCGGCCACCTTCGCGATTGAGCGAGCCGCCTCCTCCTCCCGGCCACGCTGGACGGCGAGGTCGGCGTCCTCCACCTCCTCCCCGAGCAGTGCGTCGCGGATCGCTCCGCCCACGATCCAGGCCGCGCCCTGCTGCTCGAGCGCCGTCCGAGCGGCGGCGATCGAGGGCGCCCGGTCGAGGGCCTCGAGCGAGGCGCTCATTCCCGGAACTCCCGCGGCACCCTCTGCGAGATCCCGCAGGTGACCTCGTAGTTGATCGTCTCGAGCCGCGCCGCCACTTCCTCGGCGAGGATCCGATCCGAGCCCTGGGGACCGATCAGGACGGCCGGCGCGCCCGGCTCGACGTCGGTCTCCGGACCGAGGTCGATGGTGATGTTGTCCATCGAGATCGTCCCGACAAGCGGATACCGCCGGCGGCCCACCAGCACATCCGCATTGTTGGAGAGGCCGCGCCGTACCCCGTCGCCGTAGCCGATCGGCAGCACGCCGACCCAGGTGTCCGCCGGCGCCCGCCAGGTGCGGCCATAACCGGCGCTGGCGCCGCGCTCGAAGCGCTTCACGTCGGCGACGTACGAGCGCAGCTCGAGCGCCGGGTCGAGATCGTGCTCGGTGGGATCTCGGTGAAATGGATCGAGGCCGTAGATCGCGATTCCGCAACGCACCATGTCGAAGTGCGTCTCCGGGTCGCGCAGCGTGGCAGCGCTGTTGGCGGCGTGAACGACGCACTCGGGCGCGACCTCCCGAACAGCCTCGGCGACCGGGCGGAAGGCCGCGAGCTGCACGCCCAGGAAGTCGTCCCCGACCTCATCGGCGGTCGCGAGGTGCGTCCAGACGCCGGCCACCTCCAGATTGGGATCGGACGCGCAACGCCGTGCCAGCTCCACCAGCGCGTCGCGGTCGCGCTCACCGAGCCTGCCCATGCCGCTGTCGAGCTTGACGTGGACCCGGGCGGGCTGACCGCGCTCCCCGGCGAGGCGGGAGCAGAGCTCCCTGAAGCCCTCGCGCCAGACGGCGACGTCCGCCCGTGCCGCCAGCGCCGTGCCGAGCTCCCCCTCGGTGAGCGCCCCCATCACGAACAGCGGCGCGTCCGGGAAGTGAAGCCGGAGCTCGGCGGCCTCTTCGGCGGCCGCCACCGCCAGGCGGGTCGCCCCGCCGCGCAGCGCCCCGGCTGCGCAGGCGGCCGCGCCGTGACCGTAGCCGTTGGCCTTGACCACGGCGCAGAGCTCGGTCCCCTCGCCGACCCGCTCCTTGAGGGAACGGCAGTTGCGTTCGACCGCCCCGACGTCGACGACCGCGAGCGCGCGGCCCGTGGATTCCGCCACGCTCACACCGCCAGCCCCGCCGGCATAGCCTCGATGACGTCGCCCGCGATGACCGAGTCGTGGCCTACCCGCTCCCCGGCTGCGCGGCCGGCACGGGAGTGGGCCACGACCGCGGCGCAGGTGGCGGCGAAGGGCTCGAGTCCCCTCGCGATCAGCGCCGCGATCACTCCGGTGAGCACGTCGCCGGTGCCGGCCGTGGCCAGCTGGGGGCTGGATACCGCATTGACGGCGACTCGTTCCCCGTCGGCCACGATCGAGTCGTCTCCCTTGAGGAGCACGATCGCTCCGCTGCGCTCGGCGGTCTCCCGCGCGCTCTCGAGCCGCTTCGCCTTGATCTCGGACGAATCGCGGTCGAGCAGGCGCCCCATCTCGCCCTCGTGCGGGGTGAGGACCAGCGGCCCCTCGCGGTCAGCCAGCGACTCAATGCGGCCAGCGTGGGCGTTGAGCCCATCGGCGTCGAGTACCAGCGGCGCCCGGATGCGCTGGGTGAGCTCGCGGGCCAGCCGCTGCGTTCCCTGCTCCCGGCCCATCCCCGAACCGAGCACGACGCTCGCCGCCCGCTCGGTGGCGCCGAGGATCTGCTCGGAGGCCGCCGGGCGCAGCCGTCCCTCCCGGCTGGCGCAGCCCAGCGACATGACCTCCGTGAGCTTGATCTCGAAGATCGACTCGAGGTCGGCCGGCACGGCGACCGTCGCATAGCCGGCGCCGCTTCGGATCGCTCCGAGCGCCGAAAGGCAGACGGCGCCGGTGAGCCCGCGCGAGCCGCCGACCACCACCACCTGGCCGGAGCTGAACTTCGTCGATCCCGCCGCACGGTGCGGCGCCAGCTCCAGCACCCGGGTGCCGATCACGCCAGCCGTCGCCTCCACGGGCGGACCCTCGGGGATCCCGATCGGAGCCACGCGCAGCTTCCCGGTGTGCTCCTTCCCGGGCGCGATCCAGTGGCCGAGCTTGGGGGCATGGAAGGTCACGGTGACGTGGGCGCGGACCGCCTTCCCTTCCACCTCGCCGGTGGAGGCATTGACGCCGGAGGCGATGTCGGTGGCGACCACGGTGGCATCGGCGTCGTTGATGGCGTCGATCGCGGAGCGAGCCGGATCGCGCGGAGCGCCCGCGAAGCCCGTCCCGAAGATCGCATCGACGATCACCCCAGCCCCCTCGAGCGCGGCGGGAAGGTCGCCGACCCCGACCTCGCGCGCACCGTCGAAGCGCTCCAGGTTCGCACGCGCGTCCTCGGAGAGCTGATCGCCGGGCCCGAGCAGCAGCGCGTCGACCTCGAAACCCATCTCGCGCAGAGCGCGCGCGGTGACCAGACCGTCGCCGCCGTTGTTGCCCTTGCCGCACACGATCGCGACCGGGCCGTCGGGCGCAACCTCCATCACCAGCGCCGCGAGCCCGGCACCCGCGCGCTCCATCAGCTCCAGCGACGGCACGCCCTGCTCGTCGATCGCCCAGCGGTCGGCGGCGCGCATCGCCTCCGCGTCGGGGAGCGCGACGAGCCACGGCTCGAATATCAACGTAGGACCGCCACAGCGCCCGCGATCGTGCGGGTATGCGTGAGCGACACCGCGACGCGCACACCCAGCTCCCATGCACGCGCCTGCATCTCGCCGTGCAGGACGACCTCGGCCTCCTCGCCGCCCGCCGGCACCTCCACGTCCTGCCAGCTCCACGCGCGCATGCCGAGCGCCTTCGCGACCGCCTCCTTGGCACAGAAGCGCGCCGCCAGGTGCTGGCCGGGACGCGCGCGTGTGGCAGCGTACGCACGCTCGCCGTCCGTGAAGAGCCGCGCCGCCAGGCCGGGCCGCCGCTCGATCGCGCGCTCGAGGCGCTCGATCTCCAGCAGGTCCAGCCCGACGCCGCTCACTCGACAGTGACGGTCTTTGCCAGGTTCCGGGGCTGGTCGACGTTCAGGCCGCGCTTGCCGGCAATCGCATAGGCGAGCAGCTGCAGGGGGATCGTGCCGAGCAGCGGCTGCAGCATCCAGTCGACATTCGGTACGCGCAGCACCTGCTTTGCGTGCTCGTCGATCTCGTGGTCCCCCGCGGCCGCGACGGCGATCACGTGCGCGCCGCGCGCGGCGACCTCCTGCATGTTCGACACGACCTTGTCCTTCACG